>JANNQT010000017.1:0-41642 GCA_031400895.1 Alphaproteobacteria bacterium
CGATCGCAAGACCCTCGCGATAGTTCGCCAGCGCGCCGGGAAGATCGCTCTGCGCGCTCAGCACGTCGCCGATTTTGTTCAGGCTCACGCTCAGGTCGCGGCGGCGTTCCGCGTTCGAGGGATCGTCCCGCGCCAAGGCCCTTCGGATCGCAAGACCCTCGCGATAGTTCGCCAGCGCGCCGGGAAGATCGCTCTGCGCGCTCAGCACGTCGCCGATCTCGTCAGTCGCGACTGAGCGCTCGCGCAGATTGCTGGCAGCTTCGAGCCCGGCCCGGGCCGCCGCCAGCGACGCTTCCAGCCGGTTCAGCGCCCGCGCCAGCCGCGCGCGCTCAATCTGCGTCCAGAAATCCCGTGGATCGAGGGCGGCGGCTTGGTCCCAGAGCGCCAGCACGTCGGCGGCGGTCGCCTCACCGTAGAGCCGCATGGTTTCGCGCGCTTGGGCGGCGTCGCGCACCGATACCGCCGCGCGCGCGCCGGCGGCGGCCATGGTGGCGCGGACTTGCGCTTGCGTGAGCTGGTCGATCGCCGGCCAGGCCCCGAGGCGATCGCCATCGGCGAAGCGCTGATAGGCGTCCAGCAATTCCGGCGAGGCGCGCTGGGCCAGACCTTGCGCCTCGGCGCGGTAAGCCTCGATCTCGGCGCGCGTGGCCGAATCGCGCAGCGCGATCCCGGCCACCAGTTCGGCGTATTGCGCCCGCGCCCGCTCCAATTCGGCCAGCGCGCCGGCGCCGCCTTGGTCGAAGCGCGCCCGGGCCGTGCGTAGCTGGGTTTCGTAATCGGCGATCAGCCGGCTCTCGCGCTCGTCGGCCAGGCGCCGCTCGCGGATCAGCGCGGCCTGGTATTGCGCTTCCAACCCGCGCGCCACCGCATCGCCGACCGCCTGCGCCCGCGCCGCCGCCGGCTGTCCCGCCGCCGGCCCCGCTCCCGCCAAAATTAGCCCAATCGCCAGCGCCAAAGCCCGCATGCGCCCCTCCCAAACTCCCCCCACCCTAGCCCCGCGCCCGGGCCGCGGGAAGCGGTTCTGCTTCAGCAGCGCTACCGTTTCCAGGCCGATGCGCAGGTGGGCGCCGATGGCGGGCGCCGAACCAGCACTACGTCACGCTCAACTCGAGTTTTCCGTTGAGTGCGCGGGCAAAGATGCGTGTTCCATCGTCGAACTCAATGGCCAGTTCAAGTTCATCCGCGCGCAGTATGCGCTTTACCGAGCGTCCCGCCACGAGTTTCGAGAGGCGCGTCTCAACCGTATCCTTCGGCGCCTTCGGCGGGGCTCGATCATCGACACTCATTAAAACTTCTCCTTCAGCCGTCCGTCAGACCAAACAGCACGGTCACGCGCGCCCTGCTCGTAGCGTTTCAAGTCCTTATATACCTCCCAGTGGTCGCCATGAAGGCGATCTTTTTCCCAAAACTCAGCGGTCGCCATGTGGCGCCGAGCCCGCCTACCCCTCACCGCTTCGAACGCAGCAGGCTGCGTTTCCGGCGTTTCCTCCCGATCCACCGCCATGCCCCCCGCCCCTAACGGAACGGCGGCTCGTCGAAGGCGCGTAATTTGCGCGAGTGCAGGCCGTCGCGATTCTGTTTCAGCAGCGCTACCGTTTCCAGGCCGATGCGCAGATGGGCGCCGATGGCGCGGTCGTAGAAGCGGTCGGAAACGCCGGGGAGCTTGATCTCGCCGTGCGCGGGTTTGTCGGAGACGCACAGCAGCACGCCGTACGGCACGCGCAGGCGAAAGCCTTGCGTGGCGATGCAGGCGCTTTCCATGTCCACGGCGATGGCGCGCGATTGCGAGAGCAATTGGCGTTCCTGATTGTAGTTGAGCTCCCAATTGCGGTCGGCGTAGGACACCACCGTTCCGGTGCGCAAGCGTCGGCGAAGATCCTCCTTTTCGCCCCCGGCCACCGCCGCCGCGGCCTGCTGCAACGCCACCTGCACTTCGGCGATCGCCGGGATCGGCACTTCCAGCGGCACGCGGTCGTCGAGGATTTTGTCGCGCCGCAAATAAGCGTGCGCGAGCACATAATCGCCGATGCGCTGGGTGTGGCGAAGCCCGCCGCAATGGCCGATCATCAGCCAGCAATGGGGACGCAGCACCGCCAAATGATCGGTGATGGTTTTCGCGTTCGAGGGGCCGACGCCGATATTCACCAGCGTAACGCCGTCATTGTCGGGCGTCTTCAGATGATAAGCCGGCATCTGGTATTTCTGCCAGGGAACTTCGAGCGCCTTGCGCTCGGCGTCTTGATCGCCGGCTTCGATGCACACATTGCCCGGACAAGACAGCGCCCAGCCCTTGGGGCCATTCTTGACGCCCTCGGCCGCCCAGCGCACGAATTCCTCGACGTAACGTTGGTAATTGGTGAACAAGATCCACGGCTGCACGTCGGCCCACGGCGCGCCGGTATAATGTTGGATGCGCTTTAGCGAATAATCGGTGCGCGGGGCGTCGAACAGTCCAAGCGGGCGCGCGCCGTCGAGCCGATCCACGCGCAGACCGTCCACCACCGCGTCGCCGACCTGGGTCAAGCGCGGATTGGGAAAGTGCCGCGCCAAATCTTCCGCCGGCACGTTCTCGAACGCGGCTGAGCCGGCCGCGTCGAGCACGAACGAGTACGGAATCTCGGATTCGCTGGCCCGTACGCTGAGCTCGGCGCCGTAATCGTCGACCAGAAAAGTGAGCTGCTCGATCAGATAGTTGCGATAATATTTGGGCTGGGTCACCGTGACCGCGTATTCGCCGGGCCAGGTCAGCTGGCCGTAGGCGCGCGCCAGACGCGGCGCCGGCCCGCTTGGCAGATAGGTGACGCGCAATTCAGGATAGCGGAACAGCGCCCGTTCCTTGGCGGTGGGCGCAACCCCCTTCTCGGCAAAGCGGCGCACCGCCTCGATCAGAGCGTTGACGGCGCGATCATAAAGGATTTCGAGGCGGTCGACCGCCTCGGCGGGTGTTTTCGGGTTTTCCATCGCCGGACAAATGCCGCCCGCGCCCGCCGCGTCAAGAGGCGGGGAAAAAATTCACCCGCGCGGGATCGGATCGACCAGACGCGAACGGCGATAGGCGGTGTGTTCGAAGCTCATTGCGCCGGGAGACAGAATGCCCAGCGGCGCCTCGTAGGACATGTCAGCCTCCGCCAAGATGACGCTGGTGCCGGCGATCATCATGTCGCCGGGCAGGTCGATGCTGGCGCCGGCGGTCAGCGCCGACAAGCCGTGCCCCTCGCTCCACACCACGCGCGCAAGGGTTGTCGTTTCGACTTCGATGCTGGTGATGCGCGCGCGCACTTCGCTGACGTCATCGGGCACCATCAGCACCGCCATCGCCGCCCACAGGCCGGCGACTTCGTCATCGGTAACTTCGGTATCGCGCGAGACCACGTCGGCGAGCGAGGCGGCGACGTTTTCGGTGCGCCGGTTGGCCCCCACCGCGTCGATCAGATCGATCGAGCCGAACAGCAAGAACACCATCATCGGCAAGAGGATGGCGAATTCGAGCGCGGCGATGCCGGCGCGGGCGGCGGCGAAGCCGCGCAGGGTTTGACTAAGGCTCATTCGTAGGGCTCGTTGCGAAACATCATGGTGGAGGCGATAATACGGTCGCCATTGGCGACGTTCTTGAACAATTGCTCGAACGCCGGGGTCAGCGGGCGCCAGCGGAAGAAAGCGCGTACGACGACGATGTCGGACGGCGCACCCGGATCGTAGCCGAAACCACCGGCCTGGAATTCCTCGTTCTGGATCGGCGAGGCCACGGCCGCGGCCTCGATGAAGGAATCGAAGCGTTGCACGTCGAGATAAAGGTCGCCCCCGCAATCGACCGAAATCAGCCCACCCATCTTTTCACAGAGCATGGCCTCGATCTCGGTCTGGTTGAGCCCGTTAAGCTGGGCCTGGCCGGTGCGGATCTGGCGCGCGGTTTCGTTGACCGCGAAATCCAGGGTCGATTGCGCATAGCCGATCATGCCCACTTCGGCGACGCCGATGGTGAGCATGCAGAACGGCAACAGCACGATGCCGAACTCGATCGCCGCGGCGCCGCGCTTTTCCTTGCCGAACCGCCGCAGCACGGACTTTATCAACTTCACGGGCGTGAACATATCGCCTCCGAAACACTAGCGCGGCGGACTTTGAATTCGCCTCAGTTTGATGGCAGGCGCCGAGCGAATTTAAAGTCCATAAGCCGCGCTAGGAATCCTCTAACCTAAAGCGTCTTTTGGACCTTGAATGCGACACCCCGCCCGATCCCATGACTGGGACGCATTTAAGGTCCGACGCTTTAGTCTGGCGCCGAACCCCTGCGAAACCGTCAAATTAGAGCGTAAACCGCGATTAACGCGTTCCCGCCGCCGAAGCCCGGCCGGCAATCTGTTCGCTGACCGCGCTGGCGGCCTGGCCGTCGCCGATATCGGGACGCGGCCGGCACAGCGGCGTGCACTCGAGCCGCGCGGTTTCTCCCGCGCGCGTGACCATCACGACCTCGGTCTCGTCCGGCACTACTGTTACGCGTCCGGAATAAAGCACCCGCCCATTGGCGCCGACGACGACGAGATTGGTCGTACCGTAGGAGCGCCCGGTGACGAATAGGAAACGATCGTTCTGCACCGACACGGCGGCGATGGTCGGATTGCCGATCGCCACGCCCTCGGCGGTTTCCGACAGACGAATCGGAAACGCCTGGTCGAGCGCCACCCGGATTTCCCGCGCCGAAGCCACAGAGGATAACGCGAACACGCCAAACGCGGCGGCAATGGCGGTGACGAACTTCAAACGGCGCATCGGCGGGCCTCGATCACACAATATTCCTATACGTGCTACGCGCGAATTGTTGCCGCATCGCTAACCCGCGCCCGCGGGCGCGGTATGAAATAGCGGAAGCTCCTCGAAAACAATCTTTGTCTTTACCAAATCTAAAGCGTGTTGGCAGGCAAGGATGTTAACCGCACTCGCTTATGTTGATGCTTGCGTCTGGTAAGGGTGTCGGGTGCGACACGCCCCCGGGCCTGTGAGAAAAGCACTCGACAAAAAGGAGCATTGGATATGTTGAAGCGTTTCCTGAAAAATGAAGACGGCGCCACCGCCATCGAATACGGCCTGATCGCTGCGTTGATCGGCGTCGCCATTATCGTCGCGGTCGGCTCGGTCGGCGACAGCTTGAACGACACGTTTAATAACGCGTCGTCCGAACTCGACACCGCCAACCAATAATCTCTCTAGCGTTGCGGGGCCGCCGCTTGCGGCGGCCCCACCTTCTTCCCCTCCCCTTGAGCGCCGCCCTCGCGGGCGGCGTTTTTGTTAGCGGTTTGTTGAGACGGCGCGGGACATGGCTAGTGATGCATGATCGACCTCATCGCGCTTGCCCTGTTCGCCGGGCTGCTAATTTATGCGGCGTTCAGCGACATCAAATCGCTGACCATCCCGAATTGGCTCTCGATCGCGCTCGTCGCGATCTTCCCGCTGGCGGCGCTGGCGACCGGCGCGCCGCTGGCTGCGATCGGGCTGCACCTGGCCTTCGGCTTTGGCGTGCTGATCGTTGGCTTTGTGTTGTTTCAACTCAACATTCTGGGCGGCGGCGACGCCAAATTGTTGGCCGCGACGGCGGTCTGGACCGGCCTTGCCGCGTTCAAGGTGTTCATTCTCGGCACCGCCCTCATTGGCGGGCTGCTGGCGCTGGCCCTGCTAGCGGCGCGCCAATTCATCCCGCAGGCCGAGACCTACCCCGCTTTCGTCAATCGCCTGCTCAAGAAGCAGGACGGCATCCCTTATGGCGTAGCGATCCTCGGCGGCGGCCTGATGGCGCTGCCGGCGCTGCCGTTCAATTTCATTGCATTAACCCTGCCTTAGCCATGCGCGTGGTCTGGTCATCTGCGTGCTTCGCGGCACGCGAGGAGAATTGAGCATGTCGCCGCGTCAGCTGATTGTCCTTGTGGTCGCCGCAATAGCGGCGGTCGGCGCGCTGCTGCTCATCCGCGGCATGAACGCCCCGCGTGAGCAAACGCCGACGCAAACCGCGCAGCCGATCGAGGGCGAGGATGTGCTGGTGGCGGCGCGCGCCGTGGCCCAGGGCGTGGCGTTGACCGCCGCCGACCTGCGCGTGGCTCGTTTCCCCCGCGATTCGGTTTCCGCCAGTTTCGTACGTGTGTCGGGCCAGCCCTCGGCGCGCGAGGAATATGTCGGGGCGGTGACCCGGCGCGCCTTCGTCGAAGGCGAGCCGATCATCATCGGCTCGGTGGTGCAGCCCGAGGGGCGCGGCTTCATGGCCGCCCAGATCGAGCCAGGCTATCGCGCGGTTTCGGTAGAGATCGAGGCGACCACCGCGGCAGGCGGCTTTATCCAACCCAACGACCATGTCGATGTCATCGTCACCATGAAATTGGAGGGCGAAGGCGGCGGCGAGCAGGTGCGCAGCGAGATCGTGCTTGAGGATGTGCGGGTGCTGGCGGTCGGCGACAAGACCCAGACCCAGACCAGCGGCGAGGGTCCGGAAGTCATCGATTCCAACGTCGCCGTGCTTGAATTGACCGCCGAGGACGCCCGCACGCTCGCTCACGCCAATGAACTCGGCGACATCGCCCTGGCGCTGCGCAGCGTCCAAGTCGATGCGGTTGGCATGCCGACTCGGCGCGCCAACCCACTCAGTCAACAATCAGAATCGGTCCGTGTCCACGCCTTCGGCGCGGTCTCTGGAGGGGGCAGATGAAATCGGCTCAGGCCTTTCGCGGCGCCCTCGCTACTACGCTTTCAGCGGCGCTCGCGCTCGCGCCCGGCTACGCCGCCGCGCAAGTCGAGCCGCCGGACGCCACCCCGGCGATGCGCATCAATGGCGGCGGCGGCGCGCAATCGGTGTCGCTGGTGCTGCCGTTCGGCAAATCGGCGGTGATCGACCTGCCGGCCGACGCCCGCGACGTGCTGATTTCCAATCCCGCCATCGCCGACGCCACCGTGCGCACGGCGCGCCGCGCCTATGTCGTCGGCCGCGCCATGGGCCAAACCAATTTATTCTTCTTCGACGCCAGTGGTCGCCAGATCGCCAATGTAGAAATCCGCGTTGAACCCGACGTCGCCCCGCTCAACGACATCCTGCGCCGGCACGCGCCGGACGCACGCATAATCGCTGAAGCGCTCAACGGCGCCATCGTGCTCTCGGGCATGGCGCGCAGCGCCGCCGAAGCCGACCGCGCCAATATGATCGCCACGCAATTCCTGGCCACCAGCACCGGCGCTGGCGCCACCGCCTCCGCCCCAGGACAGAGCCGCATCGTCAATCTCGTGCAGGTGCAAGGCAGCGAGCAGGTGATGGTGCGCGTGCGCGTGGTCGAGATGAGCCGCACGCTGATCCGGCAATTGGGCGTCAATCTCAACTATGACGAGATGATCAATCAGCTGCTGCCCAGCGACGCCTTCGTCGATATCGCCACCCGCAGCGGCTATTCGATCAATGGCCGCGTGCTCGGCGGCCTCGCCGGCGCCGGCGGCGTCGCCCAAAATATCCTCCATCCCGAAAGCCTGACCTTCCCGGGTGCTAACGCCGGTGCGGGCGCGTCGGCTTCCGGCGCGGGCGTCGGCGGCTATTCGCAAGAAGCCGTGTTCGACCCCAACGGCAATTTCCTCGGCACCTCGACCACCTACGGCCCCGGACAAACCGAGGAATTGCGCCGCACCGATGCTTCGATCGAGGCGTTCGAGCGCGCCGGCCTGCTGCGCATTCTGGCCGAGCCCAATCTCACCGCCATTTCCGGCGAAGCCGCCACCTTCCTAGCCGGCGGCGAGTTCCCGGTGCCGGTGTCCTCCGACGATGGCGAGGTCTCCATCGAGTTCAAGCCGTTTGGCGTCGGCCTCGCCTTCACCCCGGTGGTGATGTCTGGCGGACGCATTTCGCTCAAGGTCGCCACCGAGGTGAGCGAACTCACATCCGACGGCGCCATCACCACTGGCGACACCGCCGTGCGCAATCCCGATGGAACAACTACTATCATTCGCGGCTTCACCATCCCGGCGTTGCAGGTGCGGCGCGCGGAAACGACGCTGGAAATGTCCTCCGGCAGTTCGATCGTGCTCGCCGGCATGATCCAAGAACGCACCCGCCACGCGCTCGAAGGCGTGCCCGGGGTGATGAACACGCCGGTGATCGGCTCGCTGTTCCGCTCGCGCGATTTCGTCAACAACGAAACCGAGCTGGTGATCATCGCCACCCCCTATCTGGTGCGCCCGACCGCGCCCGATCAGCTGCGCACGCCCGCCGACGGCTTCATGAACCCTACCGAAGGCCAGAGCCTGCTCACCGGCCGGCTCAACGCCATGTATCGTCCCCCGGAATCCAGCGACGGCGAAGCACGTCGCCTGCAAGGCCCACACGGGCATGTTGTCGAATGAGGCGCGTCATGAAAGTACGGCTGCCCCTGTTTCTCGGCTTGAGCGCGCTCAGCGCCTGCGCCGGCATTCCCGATCCCCCGCCCGGCCAGGCGTTGGCCAGCTGGGCCGACCGCCATGTCATCAATGTCGAGCAAAGCGCCGCGCGGGTGAGCCTCGCGGTGGCGCCCGACGATACAGCGCTGAGCGGCAAGGCGCGCGACGAACTCTCCGCCTTCGCCGGCGCCTATTTGCGCTACGGCCACGGGGCCATGATCTTGAGCGCGCCGGCGGGCTCGGGCAACGAACGCGCCGCCGCCGCGCTCGCCACTCAGGCGCGCAGCGCGCTGCTGGAAGCGGGGATTTCCTACGGCGCGATCGCGGCCTCCAGCTACGACGCGTCTGGACAAACGGAAGCGCCGATCCTGGTCAGCTTCGCGCGTTTTGAAGCGCGCGCCCCCGAATGCGCGCCGCTTTGGGAGCAGGATCTCGCGCATCAAAGCAACAACCAGCCCTGGGAGAGCTTCGGCTGCGCCACGCAAGCCAATCTGGCGGCGCTGGTCGAGGACCCGCGCGATCTGGTGACGCCGCGCGGCGAAGATCCACGCGATTCCGGTCGGCGCACGACGGTGTTCGACGCCTACCGCCAAGGTGAGTCCACGCACGCGCTACGCAGTGAAGATGAACACGTCGCCGTCAGCGATGCGGTAAATTAAGGCAAGCGCCGATGACCCAACCCAATCCCGAGCCCGACTGGAACCTCGACGACGAAGCCGAATTCGTCTTGGAAGAGGATGCCAGTTTCGGCGCCGGCGAACTCGCCGAGCCGCCGCCATTCGAGCTGAACGTCCCCCCGCCCGCCAATGAACGCGAGCCGCTGTCGCTTGGCGCCAGCATGGCCGCCCTGCCCTTGGCGATGCCGCCGATGGCGCCGATGGCGGAATTCGCGCGCGAGGGCGTGGCCATCACCGAACAACCAGTGCCGCGCATCACCATCCACGCTTCGTGCGACCGCATCGACATCGAACGCCTGGTCACTGGCGCCGCCGGCGACCGCCGGCTGGCGCGGGCCGAGATCTCCGTTGATAGCGGCGGCATCGACGCCGCCGTGGTGCGCTTCGCGTCGCAAGCGAGCCCCAATCTTCTGATCCTCGACACGCTGCTGCATGGCGCGGCGCTGCTGGCGAGCCTCGACCGTCTGGCCGAGGTGATCGAGCAAGGCACCAAGGTCGTCATTGTCGGCGCGGTCAACGATATCGGCTTGTTCCGTGAATTGATGGCCCGCGGCATCAGCGAATACATCGTGCCGCCGATCAGCGCGGTCGATCTCATTCGCGCCGTGTGCGGGCTTTATGTGAACCCGGAAAAGCCGTTCGCCGGGCGGGTGATCGCCGTGGTCGGCGCACGCGGGGGCATCGGCGCTTCGACGCTCGCGCACAATCTGGCCTGGTCGATCGCCGAGCGCCAGGAATCCGGGGCCAATCTGCTCGATCTCGATCTCTCGTTCGGCACTGCCGCGCTCGATTTCAACCAAGACCCGGCGCAATCGATCGCCGACGTGTTGCTCGCGCCCGATCGCGTCGATGACGTGTTCCTGGAGCGGGTCACCACCAAGCAGACCCAGCGCCTGCAAATGCTGACCGCCCCGGCGACGCTGGAGCGCGAGTTCGAGCTTGACGCCCAAGCCGTGGAGGCAGTGGTCGAACGCGTACGCCGCTCCAGCCCGTTCGTGGTGCTCGACCTGCCGCACACCTGGAATTCCTGGATCAAACACACTCTGCTCAGCGCCGACGATGTCGTCATCGTCGCCGGGCCCGACCTCGCCAGCTTGCGCAACGCCAAGAACATCATGGACCTGCTGAAGGCGATGCGGCCTTACGATTCGCCGCCGATGGTGGCGCTGTCGATGGTCGGCGTGCCGAAGCGGCCGGAGATTCCGTTCAAGGATTTCGCCGAAGCGCTGGGGGCGACGCCGGTGGCGTCGTTTCCGTTCGATCCGCAATTGTTCGGCGCCGCCGCCAATAACGGCCAGATGATCGGCGAACTGGCCCCAACATCTAAGATCGCCATCGCCATCGATACGCTAGCCGCCCAGCTCACTGGCAGAAAGCCGGTCGAGGCAAAGAAGCCGACGCTTACCGATAAGCTGCCCTTCTTGAAGCGCTAGGAGTTCGACCATGTTCGGCAAGCGCAGCCTCGGCGACGCCCAAAGCGACACCGCTGCGCCCGCCGCCGCGCCGCTGGCGCCCGCCGCGCGCGCTCCTGCTCCGCCCGCCGCCAAGGTCGCGCCCAAGCCCGCGCCAGTTCCTCCGCCGCGTCCCACCGCCGCCGCCGCGCCAGCGCCGCCGCGCGTGCAACCGCCGCCGCCCGAGCCCGCGCCCGCGCAAGAATATCGCTCCGAGGCCTATTACCGGGTCAAATCCACCATATTCAATGCGCTGATCGAGACCATCGATCTGACCCAATTGGCGCAGCTCGATCCCGAGAGCGCCCGCGACGAAATCCGCGACATCGTCGCCGAGATCATCTCGATCAAAAGCGTCGTCATGTCGATCGCCGAGCAGGAAGCGCTGCTTGACGATATTTGCAACGACGTGTTGGGTTATGGGCCGCTGGAGCCGCTGCTGGCGCGCGACGACATCGCCGACATCATGGTCAATGGCGCCAACGCAGTGTTCATTGAAGTCGACGGCAAGGTGCAAAAGACCGGCATCCGCTTCCGCGACAACAGCCAATTGATGAACATCTGCCAGCGCATCGTCAGCCAGGTCGGCCGGCGCGTCGATGAAAGCTCGCCGATCTGCGACGCGCGCCTGCCCGACGGCTCGCGCGTCAACGTCATCGCCCCGCCGCTGGCCATCGACGGCCCCACCCTCACCATCCGCAAGTTCAAGAAAGACAAGCTGAAACTCTCCAATCTGGTGGAGTTCGGCTCGATTTCCCCCGCCGGGGCCAAGGTTTTGCAGATCATCGGCGCCTGCCGCTGCAACATCTTGATCTCAGGCGGCACCGGCTCGGGCAAGACCACACTGCTCAATACGCTGACGGCGTTCATCGATCCCGACGAGCGCATCGTCACCTGCGAGGACGCTGCCGAACTGCAATTGCAGCAACCCCACGTGGTGCGCCTGGAAACCCGCCCGCCCAACCTCGAGGGCACCGGCCAGGTAACCATGCGCGACCTGGTCAAGAATTGCCTGCGCATGCGCCCGGACCGCATCATCGTCGGCGAAGTCCGCGGCTCGGAATCGTTCGACCTGCTGCAGGCGATGAACACCGGCCACGACGGCTCGATGGGCACGCTGCACGCCAACACCCCGCGCGAAGCGCTGTCGCGGCTGGAATCGATGATCACCATGGGCGGCTTTTCACTGCCGCCGAAGACGATCCGCGAAATCATCGTCGCCGCCGTCGATGTGGTGATCCAGGCCGCGCGCCTGCGCGACGGCTCGCGCCGCATCACCCAGATCACCGAAGTGCTCGGGCTCGAGGGCGACACCATCGTCACCCAGGATTTGCTCACCTACGAAATCCAAGGCGAGGACCAGAACGGGCGCGTGCTCGGCCGCCACCGCGGCACTGGTGTCGGGCGTCCGCGCTTCTGGGAGCGCGCGCGCTATTTCGGTCTGGAAAAAGAACTGGCGCTGGCGCTCGACGAAACGGAGCAAGGCTGATGGACCCCGCGCTGATCGCCGCCCTGCTCGCTTTCGTCGCCATCGGCGGCGCGGGCTTTGTGTTTGCCGGCAAGGGACAGCCGCAAGCCGCCGCCAAGCGGGTGAAGGCGGTCACCAACCCACGCGGCGGCGACCGCCGCAAGCAGGCCGTCGATACCGTCACGTTGAAACGCAAGCACTCGACCCAGGAAGCGCTGAAGGAATTGGCGCAGAATGAAAAACAATCGCGCAAGCGCCGCTTCTCGGTAAAGGGCCAGTTGGCGCAGGCGGGAGTGAGTTTCACCGCGAGCAGCTATTGGATCGGCGCCGGTGTCATCGGCGCCGCGCTCGCCATAGCCGGGCTGATCGTTCAAGGCCCGATCGGCGCGGCGATGGGTTTTTTCATCGGCTTTCTGGGGCTGCCACGCTGGGCGCTCGGCTTTTTGGTCGCCGGCCGGCAGAAGAAGTTCGCCAACCAACTCGCCGACGGTATCGACGTGATCGTGCGCGGGGTAAAGTCGGGGTTGCCGCTCGGTCAATGCCTGCGCATCATCGCCCAGGAAAGCCCCGAGCCGCTGCGCGCGGAATTCCAGACGCTGTGCGATGCGCAGGCGATGGGCGTTCCGCTGGATCAGAGCATGCAGCGCATGTACGACAACATGCCCCTGCCGGAAGTGAATTTCTTCAACATCGTGCTGGTGATCCAACAGAAAACCGGCGGCAATCTCTCGGAATCGCTGGGCAACCTCTCCACCGTGCTGCGTTCGCGCAAGCTGATGAAGGAGAAGGTAAAAGCGCTGTCGGCCGAAGCCAGCGCCTCGGCCATGATCATCGGCTCGCTGCCGGTGGTGGTGGGCTCGATGGTGTTTTTCACCCGCCCCGATTACATCTCGATCCTGTTCACCCACCCGACCGGCCACCTCATTTTGATGGCTTGCGTGGCGTTGATGTCGACCGGCATTTTCGTCATGCACAAAATGGTCAACTTCAAATTCTGAGGGACGCGCGATGGATTTCCTCTATTCCCTCACCGATCCGGTCACCATCGCCGGCATTCTCGCCGCCGGCGCGTGCTTTGCCACCATCGTGACGCTGGCGGCGCCGGCGATCGCCGACGACAAGCTCGGCGCGCGGCTGAAGGAAGTGGCCAAGAAGCGTGAGGAATTGCGCAAGAAGAGCCGCGCCGACCTCGCCCGCGGCGGCCCCGGCCTGCAGCACAAGGATGCCAACCAATTGGCCAGGGGCCTGGTGCAGAAGCTCAATCTGCAAAAGGCGCTGGCCGACGATACCTTGACCGAGAAGCTGATCCGCGCCGGCCTGCGCGGCAAGGCGGCGCAGACCATGTTCTATTTCTACCGCGCCGCGCTGCCGATCGCGTTTGGCATTGGCGCGATCCTTTACGTCGTGTTTCTCGGCCAGGAAATGACGTTGCAGATGAAGCTGGCGACCATTGTCGGCGGCGTCGCGGCGGGCTTTTACGCGCCCAACATCTATCTCAAGAATCTCGCCGACACCCGCCGCACCAAGATCATGCAGGCGTTTCCCGACAGCCTCGACATGATGCTCATCTGCGTCGAGGCCGGCATGTCGATCGAAATGGCGCTGCAACGCGTCGGCCAGGAGATCGCGCCCGCCTCGGTGGAGCTGGCCGAGGAATTCTCGCTCACTACGGCGGAGCTCTCCTACCTGCCCGAGCGCCGCCAAGCCTACGAAAACCTAGCCCGCCGCACCAATCACCCGGGCGTCAAGGCAGTGGCGATGGCGCTGACGCAAGCGGAGAAATACGGCACGCCGGTCGGCCAGGCGCTGCGCGTCATGGCCAAGGAGAACCGCGACTTGCGGTTGGCCGAAGTGGAAAAGAAGGCCGCCTCGCTGCCGCCCAAGCTGACGGTGCCTATGATCGTGTTCTTCCTGCCAGTGCTGTTCTGCGTCATCATCGGCCCGGCCATGATCCAGGTGAACGAAATCCTGAACAGCAAATAGCTACACCCGCGCGGCTTTGCGGAAGATGCTGGGCAGCGCCGCGGCATCGCCCCACCAGCCTTCGCCCCAACACCCCTCGCTCTCGGGACGCGCGCGGGCCGCGTACACGTCGAGCGTCAAGCTGAAATGAGTGAAGGCCTGGCGCACCTGGCCGGCCCTGCGCCAATCGCCGGCGCAGGGCGCGAGCGCCAACGCTTCGGCCGGGCGCCATTTGCGCGCGCGCCACGGCGTCGTTGGCAAGCCGGCCATGCCGGCAAGCAACCCATGCTCGCCGCGCCGCACCAGCCACAGCGCCTCCCCCTTCTCGGCCCGGAACACCGCCCCAAAGCGTTGCGGTCGCGCCGGCTTGGGCGCACGGACGGGGTAGCGCTCGGGCGCGCCAGCTGCACGCGCGGCGCACGCCTTGGTCCACGGGCAGGCCGGGCATCGCGGCGCCCGCGGCGTGCAGACGATCGCGCCCAGATCCATCAGCGCTTGCGCCCAATCGCCGGGTCGGTGGGCGGTCACCAGCGCCGCCGCCAACCCGGTGAGTTCGGCTTTCGCCCATGGCAGCGGATTCGCCGCCGCATACAGCCGCGCCATCACCCGCTCGACATTGCCATCGACGGCGTTGGCCGGCTGGCCCAGGGCGATCGCGGCGATCGCGGCGGCGGTGTACGGGCCAACCCCCGGCAGCGCCCGCCAGCCGGCCTCGCTGTCGGGAAAGCCCTGCTCGGCAAGAACGCGCGCCGCCACATGCAGATTGCGCGCTCGCGAATAATAACCGAGCCCGGCCCAAGCCTCGAGCACCGCCTCGCGCGGCGCGGCGGCGAGCGAGGCGACATCCGGCCAAAGCCCGAGAAAGCGCACGAAAAAAGGCGCGACAATCGCCACCCCGGTCTGCTGCAGCATCACCTCGGAGAGCCACACAAGGTAGGGATCGGCGCGCGCCCCGCGCACCCGCCAGGGCAGCTTGCGGGCATTGCCATCGTACCAGGAAAGCAATGATTTCCGAAGCTTATCCCGAGTCGCGGGGCCCTTATCCCCGGCTGGGGACTGGTTTTGGGGAAGCCGGGGCACGGGCGGCGTTTACCTTTTCTTCATGCAATTTCGATTCGCTATGCCTCCCATGTCCCTAAGAGAGCGATTCCGTCCAGCCGCATCGGCGCCGCCGGCGCCTAGCGAGGCCGGCGCTTCGCAGGCGCTCGCCGCCAAGCGCGGGCGCATGCGCGCTTCGCCTCCCCCCTCCGCCGGCAAGGCGCTGGCGGCGGTGTTGCGTCCCCTGCTCCGCGATAGCGGCGCAGGGCTGGGCGATTTGAAGCGCCGCTGGGGTGAAATCGCCGGTTCCGGCTTTGCCCGCGCCCAGCCGGAGAAGCTGGTTGCCGGCGTGCTGACGTTGCGCGCGCCCGGTTCGCTCGCGCCGTTTCTGCAGCAACAGATTCCGCTATTGCTGGAGCGGCTTCGGCTCGCTGGGGCCAAGGTGAAATCGATCCGGATCGAGCAGCGCTCAGCCGCGGCCCCCGCGCCCAACCTCGCGCCCCCTAGGGCAGAGCTTAGCCCGGCGGAAGAAGCCGCGCTGGCGCAGACGCTTGACCCAGGGCTCGACCCCCGGCTGAAATCGGCGCTGGTGCGGCTTGGCTCGGCGGTGCGGCGGGGCTGAGCGCCTGCTCGCGGTGAGCGAGGGCGGTTCCCAGTTCGGCGAAAACCCCCTAAGCCTCCTGCCGCATTTTGGAGGTTGCTCATGTTCGCCATCGGGCGTCGGAAATTGATACTGGGAGGCGCCGCGCTGGCGCTCGTCGGCTGCGGCGAGGGCGGTGACGCGAACATCGCGATCACCCCCGACGATATGGTGATTGGCGCCGCCAACGCGCCTGTCACCCTGGTCGAGTACGGCTCGGCCATGTGCAACCATTGCCGCGCGTTCGAGGAAGCCTCCTGGGACACGCTGAAGCGCGAATATATCGACGCCGGCAAGCTGCGCTTCATTTTCCGCGAAGCCTTCGCGCCGGTCTCGCAAGACGGCAGCGGCACGGTCGAGTCGATTACGCTGGCCATGTACCAGGTGTCGCGCTGCAACGGGGCGACGGCGGAGCAATATTTTACCCGTCTTGGGGTTTTCTTCGAGCAACAGCCCGCGATCTTCGAGGCCGGGACGATACCAGCCGTCAAAGAGAAAATACTCGAAATTGGCGGCGCGGCCGGACTTGCCGACGATCAGATGGAGGCCTGCATCGCCGATTCCACCGGCGGGCCGCGCCTGCAGCGCCTGGGCGAGGCGTTCACCCGCGACGTCCAAGCGGCCGGGCAGCAAGGCGGCACGCCGATGTTCTTCCTCAATGGCGCCTATGTCGACACGGATACGCTGATGGGCGCCGAAAATCTGCGCCGCACGCTCGACGCCGCCGCGGCTAGGAGTTGAACGAGATGGGCATGGCGAAGCTGGCGCGCCGCGCCCTGTTGGCGGCGGCGCTCGCGGTGGTGGCGCTGGCGCCGGCGGCCGCGCAGACTGCGTCCAGCGCCGACGACATGATTATCGGCGCCGCCAACGCGCCGGTCACCCTGCTCGAATACGGCTCGGCGGCGTGCGGGCATTGCCGTGCGTTCGAGCAAGCCTCCTGGGAGACGCTGAAGCGCGAATACATCGACCGCGGCCGCGTGCGTTTCATCTTTCGCGAAGCACTGGCGCCGGTCTCGCCCGACGGCAGCGGCGTGATCGAGTCGATCACGCTCGCCATGTACCAGGTTTCGCGCTGCGAAAGCGCCAGCCCCCAGCAATATTTCACCCGCCTTGGCGTCTTCTTCGACCGCCAGCCGGCGATCTTCCGCTCGGCAAATATGGCTGCGGTGCTTGAGCATATCGTCACTGTCGGCGTCGAGGCTGGACTGACGCGCGAACAAGTCGCGGCCTGCATCAACGATCCCGCCGGCAGCGCGCGCATCCAACGCTTGGGCGCAGCCGCAGATCGCGACCAGCTTCGAGGCACGCCGATGTTCTTCCTCAACGGGCGCCCGGTCGAGACCGAGCCGATGATGACGCCTGCAGGCTTGCGCCAGGTGCTTGATGGCGCCATCGCGGCGCGGCGCTGAGCGGCGGGGCGGGCGTCTTTGCACATCACCGAACTGCGCTTGGTCGGTTTCAAGAGCTTCGTCGATCCCGTACGCGCGCCGATCGACCCGGGACTGACCGGCGTGGTTGGCCCCAATGGCTGCGGCAAATCCAATCTGCTGGAAGCGGTGCGCTGGGTGATGGGCGCGACCAGCGCCAAATCCATGCGCGCGACCGACATGGACGACGTGATTTTTTCCGGGACCGCCGGGCGGCCCGCGCGCGAACACGCGGAGGTCACGCTTGTGCTTGCCGAGGCGCAAGGGCGCGCGCCGGCGCCGTTCCACAAGGAAGCCCTGCTCGAAGTGTCGCGCCGCATTCGCCGCGGGCTGGGCTCGCTCTACCGCATCAACGGCAAGGAAGTGCGCGCCAAGGACGTGCAGCTGTTGTTCGCCGACGCCGCCACCGGGGCCAATTCCCCGGCGCTGGTGCGTCAGGGCCAGATCAGCGAGCTGGTCGCGGCAAAACCGCAGAACCGCCGCCGAATCCTCGAAGACGCCGCCGGCATAGCGGGCTTGCACGCGCGCCGCCACGAGGCGGACCTGAAGCTGAGCGCGGCGGAAACCAATTTGACCCGGCTCGACGAAGTGCTGGCCGAGATCGAGGGCCAAGCGCAAAGCCTGAAGAAGCAAGCGCGGCAGGCCGAACGCTATCGCGGGCTGGCGCACAGCTTGCGCGAAACCGAGGCGCTGTTGCTGCACCGGCGCTGGAGCGAAGCGCGCGAGCGCGAGGCCGAGGCCAAGTCGCATCTGCGCCAAGTCGAACGCAATGTGGCGCAAGCGGCAAGCACCGCCAGCGCCGCTGGACGCGAAGCCGAGGACGCGCGCCAGGCGCTGACCCCGCTCCGCGAAGCGGAAACGATCGCCGCCGCCGTGCTGCGCCGCTATGAAGGCGTGCGCGTCGGGCTCGAACGAGACCTCGCGGAGGCCGAAGCATTGATCGCCCGCTGCGATAGCGAGGCGCACCGCGCGCGCGCTGAAGCCGAGCGTCTGGAAGCGCTGAGCGCCGACGCGCGCCAAGCGCTAGGCCGGCTCGCTGCCGAAGCGGAGGCGCTTGGCCCCGCCGACGCCGCCAAGGCGCAGGCCGCGCTGAAGGCGGCGCAAGCGTGCGAGCAAGTCGCCGCCGCCAAGCGCGCCGAGGCCGAAGCGAGGCTGGAAACGCTCGCCGCCAACGCCGCCGCCCAGCGCGCCCGCACGCAGGCGCTGGCGGAGGCTTCAGCGCAAGCGGGCCAGCGCCTGGCCAGGCTCGAAGCGCGCAAGGGGGAACTGGCGCGGCTCATCGCCGCCGTCACCCCGATCAGCGCCGGCGATCTGCGAGCCGCCGAACAGCAAGCCGCCAACGACCACGCCGTCAGCGAAGCCGCACGGCTCGCGCTCGCCGCCGCCGAAACTGCCGCGCACGACGCGCTCGCAGCGGAGGAAGCCGCCTGGGGCCCCTACCGCACCGCCGAAACCACCGCGCGCGAGTTCGAGGCCGAAGTGCGGGCGCTGGAAAAACTTAACCCACGGCAAGGCGAGAAATATCCTCCAGTGCTGGCGTCGATCGAGGTGGAAGCCGGCTATGAGCGCGCGCTCGCCGCCGCTTTGGGCGACGATCTTGAAGCCTCCACCGTGAGCGAAGCGCCGGCGCGCTGGGCCGGCGCGGACGCGCCCGCGCCGCTGCTGCCGAGCGAAGCGCAATCGATCGTGCGCTTCGTCAAGGCGCCGGAAGCGCTAGCGGCGCGGCTGGCGCTGGTGGGCATTGTCGAGGCCAAGCATGGCGCGCGCCTGGCCAAGCAGCTCAGTCCCGGCGCACGGCTGGTGTCCAAGCAGGGAGACCTCTGGCGCTGGGACGGCTTCGTGCGCCGCGCCGACGCGCCCGCGCCCGCCGCCGCGCGACTAGAACACAAGAACCGCCTCGCCGCCGCGCGCACCGAATTGGCGCGGGCTGAACAGAAGCTGGCGCAAGCAAAGCAAAATTGGGAAGCTGCTCGCGAGGCGCGGCGCAAAGCCGAGGACGATTTGCGCCAAATGCGCTTGCACGCTCAGGAGATGGCGGCAAAGTCCGCCGCATCGCTGCGCGGGCGCGAGCAGCGCCAAGCCGAAGCCGATCGCAACGCGCAGCGCAGCGGAGAATTGACGGCGCAGGCCCAAGCGCTTGCCGCCGAGATAAAGGAAGCTCGCGGCGCACACGCAGGCGGCGAAATCGCTCAGCCGCCATCACAAGGCGACGAGCCCGCCCTGCTCGCCGCGCGCGCAGCGGTCGCCGCCGCGCGCGCCGCCGCCGCCGAAGCCGCCGCCGCCGCGCAAAGTCTGGTGCGCGACCGCGCCCAGCGCGATGCGCGCCGGCAAGCGATCGAAGCCGACAGCCAGCAATGGCGCGCCCGCGGCAACAGCGCCGGCGCGCGGCTCCAGGTCATCGGCGGCGAACTCGACGAGATCGAGCGTAGGCGCGGCGCCGCCAAGCAGGCGCCACTCTCGGCCCGCGCCAAGCTCGAAGCGCTGCTGGAGGAAGCAGGCCAGGCCGAAGCGCGCCGCGTCGAAGCCAGCGACCGCGTCGCCGAGGCGGAAACCCATGCGCGTCAGCGCGACGAGGCCGCGCGCACGGCCGAGCAGGCGCATGGCTCCGCGCGCGAAAGCCGCGCCGGCGCGGAGGCGCACGCTGGCGCCGCGGCGGCCCGCGTCGCCGACATCGTCGCTTACGCGCACGAGCAAACCGGCAAGCCGCCGGAGCAACTCGCAAGCCTCGCCGGCGCGCTGATCTCCGGCGCGCTCGGCGGCGCGCCCATCAACGAAGTGGAGCGCCGGCTGGAGCGGCTGAAAGCCGAGCGCGACGCCGCCGGCCCGGTCAATCTGCGCGCCGAGGAAGAACTTGCGGAAGCGCAGGCGCGCATCGCCACGCTGGCGACGGAAAAGGACGATGTCGCGCAAGCGGTGGCCAAGCTGCGCCGCGCCATCACCACGCTCAACAACGAAGGGCGCGAGCGGCTGTTGCGCGCGTTCGAGCAAGTGGACGCCCATTTCGCCCAATTGTTCGCCACTTTGTTCGATGGCGGGCAGGCCAGTCTCAAGCTCACCGAAAACGAAGACCCGCTCGAAGCGGGCCTCGAAATCTTCGCCGAGCCGCCGGGCAAACGGCTCACCAATCTGTCGCTGCTCTCGGGCGGCGAACAGGCGCTCACCGCCACGGCGCTGATCTTCGCTGTGTTCCTCGCTAACCCCGCGCCGCTGTGCGTGCTCGACGAAATGGACGCGCCTCTGGATGACGCCAATGTCGATCGCTTCTGCCGGCTGCTGGAGGAAATGAAGCGGCTGACCGCGACCCGCTTCATCGTCATCACCCACAACCCGGTGACCATGTCGCGCATGGACCGCCTCTATGGCGTCACCATGCCCGAACAAGGCGTGAGCCAGCTGGTGTCGGTGGACCTGATACGCGCACAGGCGATGGCGGCGGAATGAGACGCCACCTTCTCCCTCGCAGCGGGAGAAGGAAAACCTACCGCCCCCTGCCCCCACGGCGTTTGGTGGGCAGATCGGGATCGGAGTCGAACATGGGGTTGGGATCCCACATGCCGGCGAACGGCGCATCGACCAGATAATCGGGCAGCCGCGCGCCCATGGCTTTCTGGTTGGACACGGCGATGACCTGGCGATCCTGGGCCATGTTGCGCAGCACGTCGGCGTCGATGTCGCCGATCAGTTCGCTGCTTTCCTTGGCCATCAGATGATTGGCCACGCCGAACAGCTGGAACACGCCGGCATTGTTAAAAATAGTCCGCCAATCCTTCGGATAAAGCCGCTGCAGCTGGCTCAAATCCTGGAAGAACGGCCACACCTGAAGCCCATAACCGCGCAGCAGCGTCATCGATTGGCGCAGCGGGCCGAACTCGCCCAATTGCGCGCATTCGTCGAGCAGGAACAGCGTCGAGCGCTTGGGGCGGCGCTTGCGACCCATCACCGTCAACATCAGCGCGCCGACCCAAAGGCGCAGCAAGGCGCTGTGGCTTTCAAGTTTGTCGGGCGGGATGACGATGTAGATCGTCATCGGATCGCCGCGGCGCACCGCGTCGAGATTGATGGTGGATCTCGACAGCGAGCGCAGCGCTGAATCGGAATTCACCACCTTGAGATAGGATTGCGCGGTCGAGAGGATGCCGGAGCGGGTCTGCTCGGTGATCGGCAGGAACGAGGAGATGTTCTGCCTGGAGAGCCGGTTGAGGCCTTCATTGTTCTCGATCAGCGCCGCCAGATTATAGACCGCGTCGTCGCTCATCAGCACTTCGCGCACGCGCCCGAAATGGCGCTCGCTCTTGGGCGCGGTCTCGGCCACCGCCGCGATCACGCCCGACATCAGCGAGCGGCCCCAATTGTCCCAGAACGGCTCCTTGTGGAAGCCGACATCGCCGGCCAGCAGCGAAGCCAGCATTTCGGAATCGGCGTCGAGCAGCGCGCCGGGGCGATTGAACAGATCGAACGGGTTGAGACTGTCGGTTTTCTTCGACACCGCGCCGAACGGATCCAGCAGGCGCACCTCCTGGCCCATCTCCTTGCGGCGGCGATGGGTGACGTGCCAGGTCTCGCCCTTGGGGTCGATGACGATCACCGAGCCCTCGAAGCGCAACAGATTGGGGATGATGACGCCCCTGCCCTTGCCCGCGCCGGTAGGGGCGATGGTGACTAAATGGCGGTCCTCGCTGTAGGAGATCGGCACTTCGCCGGTGGGGGCGATCTCGGCCAGCCGCGGCGCGCCAAAACCCATCGGGTCCTTGCGTTCGTCGGCGCGCCAGCCAAGCAGCAGATCGGTGACCTCCGCACGCCCCAGCCCCAAAGCCTCCACAGGCTTCTTCTTCGAGCGGGTGGAGCGCGGCCGAGACATTAAACACCTCCCTCGGGGGCGCCCTGGGGGAGGCCCCGACTCACGAACCTAGCCCTGGATCAGGGCCGGACCCGCCCCCCTTTGCGGCGCTAAAGGGGCGGCCCGGCGGGTGGGCGCTCCCGCCGACCGGCCGGGATAAGATCACCCGGAATTGAGGGCGGGCGCAATGGTTCGTTACGCTGAGGGGCAAGTTTCCCCTCAGATGAGGTAAGGCGCGCCCGGCTTTTGGCCGGACGCGCCTCGCTAGATTATATCAACATGTTGAAATTATGTAGTATTATGTTACGCATACATGAATTTGTTAACCAGCGGCCCGGCCAGGAACAGCAGCAGACCCGCGCCCAGCAGCAAATAGAAGCTGAACGAGAAGCCGCCGAGCGCCGAGGCCACGGAGATGCCCTTTTCGCCGCTGACCTCGCCGGCGAAAATGCCGGAAAGATTGAACTTTCCTGACAGCCCCCGTGGGACGGCTAGCGCACGTCGCCCATCCAGCGCTTCAAGAGTGGAGAAAAGGCCAGCAAAAGCAGCCCCGCCGCCACCCCGATAATACCTACGCTGGAGAACACCAGCACGTAGCTCTCCAGCTGGCCGGCGGGATCGATCACCTGCCCACCGATTGTGTCGGACGATGTCCGCTGCGCGATGATAGCGGCCAGGATGTGGGCAAGCGAACTGGACAAGAACCACACGCCCATCATGAGCCCCACCACGCGCGCCGCCGACAATTTTGTGATCATCGACAAACCAACCGGCGACAGGAAGAGTTCGCCCGTCGTGTGCAGGAAGTAGAGCATGAACAGCCAAATCAGCGGCACCTTAAAGTCATCGCCGGCGAACTGCGCGCCAAACACCAGGATGAAAAAGCCTAGTCCGACCTGAATGAGTCCAAGCGCGAACTTGACCGGCGTCGATGGTTCGAGTTTGGCCTTCGCCAGCCCGACCCACATTGCGCTGAATGGCAGCGCCAGCAACACGATCAGTCCCGCGTTGAAGCTTTGCGTTTGCGCCGCCGTCATGGCCACGCCAGGCACGACGGTAAGGTCGGTGGAGCGTTCCGCGAACAGCGACAGCGATGAGCCCGCCTGCTCGAACAGCATCCAGAATATGACGCTGAAGAAGATCATAATCAGCGCGGCCACCATCTTGCCGCGCTCTTCGCCCTTGAATCCGGCCAGCGCGAAAGCAAACACTAGCGCGAAGAGGGTTGGAACCAGGATCGGAAGCGCCTGCTCCATGAGTTCAGATTGTTGAACGAGCAGCCAAGCGGGAATGACCGCGAGCAGCCCACCAATCCAGAATAGACCTTCGAAACCCGCAGACACTTTCCGCGGCGGCTCGGCTTTGCCCATCAGATGCTTCTGACCCATGAGGTATTGCGTGAGCCCGAACAGCATGCCCACGCCGGCGAGTCCAAAGCCGTACTTCCAACCGTAGGTTTGCCCTAGATAGCCGCACAGCAAAGTCGCAAGGAACGCGCCCAGATTGATGCCCATGTAGAAGATAGTGAAACCGCCGTCGCGGCGCGGATCGCCCGGGGCGTAGAGTGCGCCCACGGTGGTGGAAATATTGGCCTTCAAGAAGCCGACACCAATAATGATCAGCGCCAGCGACAAATAGAGGATCTGCACGAAAGTAGCGTCCTGCTCGACGCGGCTAGAATACCCGCCAGCCGCGCACGGCTCGGGCTGCGCGCCTTCTTCGGCCTCAGGGCAAGCCGGCATCCTACGAATGATCGTGTCATCGGACTCTTCCGCGCTGGCGCCAGGATTGAACGCAACCGCGTAACGGGCGCTGATCTCTTCCAGTACAAAAGTCTCGCCTCCGACATTGACCGTGCTGACTTGCTCTTCTTTGCCGGCGTTGCGCAAGGTTTCCGTGGCTATCGGGTAGCTCCCCTCAGTCTTGATCACGAGCGTGGTCGCCGGGGCTTCCCCGCAGCGCAGACCGACCGTGCCGCACAAGGTCCAGACCAGGCTCGGCGGCGCCGAGGCGATCTGATAGGCAGGATTTTTTTCGTCGCTTCCCGCTTCTACCGTGCGCGCGCCGCCGCCTTGGTTTGGGGTGAGCTCAATGTGCTTGACCTCGTCGAAGCGAAGCCGATGCACGCCTTGGGCTAGAGCGATGGACAGTTCCTGACTTTTGCCGCGCCCTTGCGAGGTCACCAACAAACTCTGACCATCGACGTCCAGATATTGCCTCGAGCCCGCGCCTTCGAAGGCCATGCCGAAATGGCCAAGCACCAAAAGGCACGCGCCGATCGTCACCGCCTTGCGGGCGCCAAGAAAACGATCGGCGATAACGCCGCCGATGACCGGCATGAGGTAAACGAGCGCCGCATAGGCGCCGTAGAGCCCCTGCGCTTGATCGTCCGAGAAAAGAAAGTGCTGGGTGAGGTAGATCACCAGAAGCGCGCGCATGCCGTAAAACGAAAAGCGCTCCCACATCTCGGTGAAAAACAGGGTCACGAGGCCGCGCGGGTGGCCGAGGAAGCTCTTGTCAGTGGCGGCAGGCGCCGCGCCGGCGGTCGCGTCAGTCATGCTCGTGCTCCCCGTCGGCGCGAGCTTGGTGCTCGACCGTTCCTAAACTGGCCGACACACAAGCCGCGCCCCGCGCCAACCGTCAAGCGCCCGTCGCCGAACCGGCGTGTTTATGCAGCACCCACCAGAAATTCCGCCCGGGATTGGAGTCGAGCCAAAAGCCAAGCCGGCGCAGGGTCCGCACCGAGGCGAGATTGTCCTTGTCGCAGCCCGCCAGGACAGTTTCGGCCCCGGCTTCGGCGAACAGCCAGCCGATCAGCGCCCCCGCCGCCTCCACCGCATAGCCCTGGCGGCGGCGGCTGGCGGCGACGCTATAGCCGATCTCCACCCCGCCTAGTTCACGCTGGCCAGTCCCGGGCGGCTCGAACCGCAAATCGCCCACCACCGCGCCTTCGCTTCGGTGGATCGCGACCACGCGGGTCGGCCCGGCTTGGGCCCAAGCCGACCCAGTGCCGCGCGCCACCAGCGCCAGACTTGAATGACACCAATCCGCCGGCGCTGCCGCGCCGATCGTGTCCGCGAACGCCCCTGCTCCCGCCCGCGCCGCCTGCGCCAAAGCCGGCGTCACCGGCTCAAGCCGCAGGCGCGGGGTGAGGATGGGGTGGGTAAGCGCGCGCATGGGGAAAGCATGCACCGAAGGCCGCGAGCCGGCAATTGCTGGCGGATGCTCCTTAGTATGCGATCTCGTTCGTGACACATGTCCCACCCATCCCCGGATTCGAGCGCAGCGGGAATTCCGGGGCCCAAGATCACGAACGTTTCGTGTGTATGGGCCCCGGGCTCGCCGCTGCGCGGCGACCCTGGGATGGGTGTTTGTGAATCACGCCTCAATGATAGCTGGCGGTGCAAACCGCCTCAATAAGCGCAGGCCTCATACGCCGCGCGCACGTCGCCGCCCCATTCGGTGTTGTAGCGTTCGATCAGGCGCTCGGCGGCGGTGACGCCAGTGGCGGCGATGTCGTCGAGTTCGGCGAGGAAATGGGTTTCGTCCATGCCTGAGGAATCGAGCCGCGCGCGCGATTTCAGGCCCTGGCGCGAGATCGCTAGCGCTGCTTGGGCGATTTCGCGGGCGCTGGCGCCGCGTATCGGCGCGCGCAGGCCCAGCACCGGCACGGCGCGGCGCAAGGCTTCGCGATCTTCCGCGGTCCAGCTTTTCACCAGCGACCACGCCGCTTCCAGCGCCGCGTCGCAATAATAGATGCCGGTCCAGAACGCCGGCAGCGCGCACAGGGCCGACCACGGCCCCGCATCGGCGCCGCGCATTTCGAGATAAGTCTTCAGCCGCACTTCCGGGAAAATCGTGGTCAAATGATCTTCCCAGTCCTGTTTGGTTGGCCGCTCGCCCGGCAATGGGGGCAATCTGCCGTCCATGAAGGCGCGAAAGCTTTGGCCGGAGCAATCGATGTATTTGCCGTCGCGATAAACGAAATACATCGGCACATCGAGCGCGTAAGCGGCGTAGCGCTCAAAGCCCATGCCGGGCTCGAACACGAACGGCAGCATGCCGGTGCGGTCAGGATCGGTGTCGGTCCAGATGTGGCCGCGATAAGAGAGGAAGCCGTTCAGCCTGCCTTCGGCGAACGGCGAATTGGCGAACAGCGCCGTCGCGATCGGCTGCAGCGCCAGGCCGACGCGGAACTTCTTCACCATGTCGGCTTCGGAAGCGAAGTCGAGATTGGTCTGCACCGTGCAGGAGCGGAACATCATCTGCCGCCCGAGGCGTCCAACCTTGGCCATGTAATTGCGCATGATCTGGTAGCGGCCCTTAGGCATGATCGGGGTTTCCTCCAGCGACCAGAGCGGAGAAAAACCCAAACCTAGAAAGGCGATGCCGAGCTTGCCGGCGACATCGCGCAATTGCGCAAGATGCTCGCCGGTCTCCGAGCAGGTCTGGTGCAAATGCTCGAGCGGCGCGCCGGAGAGTTCGAACTGGCCGCCCGGCTCGAGCGTGATCGAAGCCAGGCCCTGCTTGAGGGCGATCGTGTTTCCGGCCTCCCTCACGCGGGTCCAATTGTAGGTGTCGGAGAGCCCGTCGAGCAGCGCGCCGATGCCGCGTTCGCCTTCGAAGGGAACCGGCTCGAGCGTATCCTTGTAGAAGGCGAATTTCTCGTGCTCGGTGCCGATGCGCCACGTGGTCGGATCTGGTTTGACGCCTTTTTCGAAGTGCGCCACCAGTTCGCGAAAGTCGGTCAGGACCGGGGCTCTTTCCTTGGTTTTCGCCACGTGCGTCTCCTCGGGGCCCCATGTGGCGTCTCCGCCGCACGCCCGCAAGCGGTTACTCTAGCGCCAATCGCCCCACGCCGCCTGGACAATGGTTAACGCGGCGATGACGGCGGTTTCCGCGCGCAGGATGCGGGGGCCGAGCGACACTGGCGTGACGAACGCGCACGCACGAAGCATGGCGCGTTCCTCCGCGGTGAAGCCGCCCTCGGGGCCGATGAGCACCGCTGCCCCGCCCTCTCCCTCGCGGAGAGGGCGCCGGCCGAAGGTCGGCGGGTGAGGGGCGGGCCGACGTTCCGGCGCCTGCGCGTCGGCATGCCCCTCACCCCCTAGCCCCCTCCCCGCAAGGGAGAGGGGGAACAGCGCCATCACCACCTCCAACACCCCCGCCGCAACCCCCGCTTCATCGCAATAGATCAGCGGCCGCTCCGCATCCCATCCATCCAACATTTTGTACAACAGCGCCGGCTCACAAATCTCCGGAACGTCGAATCGCTCGGTCTGCTCGGCGGCTTCGCGGGCGATGGATTTGAGGCGGTCCAGGCGCACGGTTTCGGCGATGGTGCGTTCGGTGATGACCGGGCGGATGCGGCGCACGCCAAGCTCGGTCGCTTTCTCGACAATGAGATCGGTGGCGTGGCGCTTCACCGGCGCGAATAGCAATTCAAGGTCGGGAACCGCGCGCGCCGCACGCACGAACGCCACCAGCTTGATCGCCATGCCGCGCTTGCCCTTCTCCGACACCAGCGCGCGCCACTCGCCGTCGGCGGCATTGAACACGCGCACGCTGTCGCCGAGCCCCAACCGCAGCACCGTCCCGACATAACGCGCCTGGCCCTGATCCAGCGCGATCTCGGCCCGTTCGCTCAAGCTTTGTTCGATCAGCAGCCGCGGCTCCGCCATGCCCCCAGCATGCACCGCCGGCCCCCTCCTCGCAAACGGCGCTTGACCGGAAACCCGCGCCGGCGCTCATTGCCGCGAAATTGGAGGGGACCCATGGCCGAGGCGGAACTGGAGATCAGCGCGGGCGACGTGCTCGACGTGCAGCTCACTTCCGAGACGGTGGTGATCGAGACCCCGGCCGGGCGCCGGGCGTCCCGCGAACAGGGCCACATCACCACCCGCATGCGGCTGTTCGTGAAGGAGACTGACGGCCGCGAGCAGGTTTACGATTTCGAGGACACCGAGCTTGGCGTGCGCGAGACCCAGCGCGTGGCCATCGTGCGGGCGCGGTTCAAGCGCGAGCCGCAGCCGGTCAATCTGCTGCTGTTCAATCTTTCCAGCGGCCAGCACGACGCGTTCGCGCCCGGCCTCGACGCCTATCTCGCCAGCAAGCCGCTGCTGGGGCCAATACTGAAATCGCTGGCGTTGGCTATGATCGGCGCCCTCTCCGTCTGGCTGATCTCGCGCCATGTGCTGCACTACACCGATATCGCCTCATGGCTGCTGGCAGCGGGCGCGGGGATCATGCTTTATCCAGTGCTGGTGTGGATCTGGCGCTTCTGGGACGAGTTTAGCGACGAGCGGCGCCGCAACGCCGCGCGCAAGCGCTTCCTCGCCGAAATGAGCGCGCGCGTGCAGGCGTATGCGCCGGCGGCGACCCCGGCAAAGTGAGTGACCTTGTACCTCAAGAGCATTGGGTGTCCACGCTTGACAAGCACAGCCATAGAAATAGCCGGCAACATACAAGGCCGAACAACCCCACCCTTCATGATCCAGGGATTTGCGATTAGCTGGAACGGACCAAATTCCATCGCAGCTGACTCATCATCCGCAAGCCAACAGGACTTGCAGCTGATGGTCCGAATTCTTCAACCAATTCTCCTTTACCGACTTCTCGAGCCGATACGCCTCCATGTCCCAGCACTTAGCGCGAACGACATTATCCTGCGAGACCCTCGCGTCTTCTTGGGGCCTGCTGCCCTGCCTCCAGCATCGTCCGATATTTCTCGCATCCGCGATATCATATTGGAACACGAGCTTGCGGCTGGTGCAGATTCTCGCCTTGCCGTGCTGCAAGGGAGCGCCCCAATGCTATATGCCATCGAGTACCTTGTGAGGGCTGTCCTCACCCCTCATCGTCCACTTCCTGAGCTCTATAAGGCGTTGGAAGCCATTAAGAGGCCGCTGGGTGGTTGGGCATCCTTTTCGTCCATAGGCGTCGCGAAGAGCCGCATCGATCTTGTTAAGAGGCATGCAAACACCGGAGACCAGCGCCACGCGCCTTCAGATCCCGCTTCTGTCCCCGACGTCTCTGCAAGCGACTTACGCGAGTGCCTCCTCATAGCGCGCGAAGTCATCGCTGGCTACGCAACCTCGTTATAGGTCCAACCGAGTCTGCTTGGCTTGCAACGACACGTCCAACCACGCATCTTCAGCATCATGACCATCAAACCTGCGGACGCGCTCAAGCGCCATTGGACCGACGCGCTGCCGCGAGCGTGGAGGCCCTTTGCGCAACTCTCGCGGCTTGATCGCCCGATCGGCTGGCAATTGCTGCTGTTGCCGTGCCTAATGGGGCTGGCAATCGTGCGCACAAGCGAGGGCTTCGCGCCCGGCGACGCGCGCCTTGCGTTCGCGTTTCTGCTCGGGGCCGTCGCCATGCGCGGCGCGGGCTGCACCTACAACGACATTCTCGATCGCGACATTGACGCCAAGGTCGAGCGCACGCGGGCGCGGCCGCTGCCCTCGGGCGTGGTGACACTAGGCAGCGCTTGGCTCTGGCTGCTGGCGCAAGCTTTGGTTGGGCTCGCCGCGCTGCTGATGCTGCCGCGCGTTGCCCAGATCACGGCGCTGATCGCGCTGCCGCTGGTGGCGCTCTATCCGGTGATGAAGCGCATCACCTGGTGGCCGCAGGCCTGGCTCGGGCTGGTGTTCTCCTGGGGCGCGCTGGTGGCCGGGGCGGCTGTTTCACCTGGCGTCGGCGTCCCGCTCGAATCCATCGCACTTTATGCCGGCTGCGTCGCATGGACCATCGGCTACGACACCATCTATGCACTGCAGGACCGCGAGGACGACGCGCTGGTCGGCGTGCGCTCCACCGCGCGCCTGTTCGCGGAGCAGTGGCGCACCTGGACCGGTGTGTTCTACCTGCTCGCGATTGCGTTGTGGACGGTCGCGGGTGCGATCGCCGGCGCCGGTCTGGCGGTTGCGCTCGCGCTCAGCCTGATCGGCGCGGGCCTGATCTGGCCAATGCTGCAAAGCGTGGACGCGGCAAAGCCGGAGACCGCGCTCGCCGCCTTCAAGCGCAACGCGCCGATCGGCGCGGCGGTCACGCTGGCGTTCGCGCTGGAACCGATCTGGCGCACGCTGGCGCCATGGCTGGAGGGGGGCTGATGTTGGCCTGGCTGCGAAACCGCCTGAGCAATCTCGGGCCGAACCGGGACGCTCACAATGAGCGGATAAAGCTGTTTGCACTGGGCTTCAACGCAATCGGGCTGGCGGCGCCTGCATTCGACCCTACGCGGCAGCAAGGGCCGTTAGTCAGCCTAATAGGCATTGGTGTTTGGATGGCTTTCTTGCTGGCGGCCTTCCAATTGCTGGGTTATATAAAGGGCAAGGATTGAGCAATGGATCCCTTCTTCTCGCTAGCCGTTCTCGCGTTCGCCGGGCTCATGATTGTGCCGCTTGGATTGTTCGGCCGCTGGCTTGAGTTGCGGGCGGAACGCCGCGCCGCGCGCATATCCGCCGAGTGAACCCGGCCGAGGCTCACCTCAGCGCCGTGTGCAAGCGCTTTGCGCGAGTGCTGCCGGCGCATGCGCCGTTTCCGACCAAGTTCGAGAAGAGCAAGGACCCCTACCGCGCGCTGGTGCGATCGGTGGTGTATCAGCAGCTTTCAGGCAAGGCCGCCGCCACCATCCATGGCCGCGTGCTGGCGTTGTTTCCGGGTCAGGATCATCCCGAGCCCGAGGATTTGTTGCGCACCAAGGACGAGGCGCTGCGCGGCGCCGGGCTCTCGCGCCAGAAAACCGCCGCGCTGAAGGACGTGGCGCAAAAGCGCATCGACGGAATCATTCCGCCGGCGCGCGCGCTCTCGCGTTTGCCAGACGAGGAGATCATCGAGCGCCTCACCGCCGCGCGCGGAGTCGGGCGCTGGACGGTGGAGATGTATCTTATTTTTACGCTCGGCCGCCCCGACGTGCTGCCGATTGACGACCTCGGCGTGCGCAAGGGCGCCGAAAAACTCTACCGCCGCGACTTCACGCCAAAAACGCTGGGCGCCTATGGCGAACGCTGGGCCCCCTGGCGCAGCGCGGCGGCGTGGCACCTCTGGCGCGTGACGGACACGCAAACGCCGGAAAAATCGAAGATTTAATCTTTCTGGACCGCCGGCGTCCCGCGCCGGCTCATTTTTGGCTCAGCAACAATAAGAGCCGGCGGGACGCCGGCGGTCCATGACGCTTGCACTGCGAGTATGGTACGACTACGGTCGAACCATGGAGATTCTTTGACGCCCATGAAAGCCGACCCGAACATCGCCGCCATCGCCGCCATGGTCGGCGATCCGGCGCGCGCCAACATGTTGACGGCACTGCTAAACGGGGCTGCCCTCACCGCCACCGAACTGGCGCTTGAAGCCGGCGTCACCAAGCAGACCGCGAGTTCGCATTTGGGCAAACTGGCGGCGGCGGGGCTGATCGCGGTCGAGGCGCAAGGGCGCCATCGCTATTATCGCTTGGCCGATGCCGACGTGGCGGCTTTGCTGGAAACGCTGATGGGCGTCGCCGCGCGGGCGAAAGCGTTGCGCGCGCGCCCTGGGCCAAAGGACCCCGCAGTGCGCCACGCGCGGGTTTGTTACGATCATCTCGCCGGCGAACTGGGCGTGGCGCTGTTTGACGCCTTCCTCGCCAACAAATGGATGTTGCCGGGGCCGGAGAAAACCTACGCGCTGACCAAGCTTGGCCGCATCAAGGTGCAAACTTTCGGCGTCGATATCGAGGACATCGAGAAAGGCGCGCGCCCGCTTTGCCGCGCCTGCCTGGATTGGAGCGTGCGCCGCCATCACCTCGCCGGCGCGCTCGGCGCGGGGATCCTCGATGTGGTGTTCGACCGCAACTGGGCGACCCAGCGCCGCGGCAGCCGCGTGCTGGAATTCACCCCCGTGGGCGAAGCCGGCCTCAAGCGCGTATTCGCGTTCGGTCTGCCGGCTTAGGTTTTCTCCGCCGCGCAGGTGTTGACGCCGAGCATCGCATAGGCCGGGCAGAAGCCGACCAGCCCCGTCAACAGCGGGATCAGACCAAGATAACCCCAGGACGTCTGCGGACCGACAAACACCAGCGACAATACGCTCAGCCCAACGATCACGCGCAGCGCCCGATCGACGGCCCCCTCATTGATTTTCATACGCACCTCCTGTTGACGGAGGGATTTCATAGCCGCGCGCCTCTGTCCTTGATCGAGATCATTGGCTAAGCTGGCCCATGCCCGCGGTCGCCCGCATTGATCCGAAGGAAGTGTTTTCGCCCGAGCAATGGGCGGGCCTTGCGGCGCGTTCGCCCTGGCGCGGACTGGCTTGCGTGGCCGGCGCCTGGGGGTTGATCCTGGCGGCGGGGTCAATGTTTGTGCTGTGGCCCAATCTGGCGACGCTCCTGCTTGCGCTGATGCTGATCGGGGCGCGCCAGCTTGGGCTCGCCATCCTGATGCACGACGCCGCGCACGGCGCCCTGCATCCCGACCAGCGGGTCAACGATTGGGTCGGCGAATGGCTGTGCGCGGCCCCGGTAGGCGCGCGGCTCGACGCCTACCGCGCTTATCATTTGAAGCACCACCGCTACACCGAACAGCCCGAGGACCCCGATTTGCCGCTTTCGGCCCCGTTCCCGATCACCCGCAAATCGCTATGGCGCAAGATCGTGCGCGACCTCAGCGGACAAACGTTCTTCAAGCAGCGCATCGCGCCGCTGTTGACGCCGCGCGCCGACGCGGAGATGGCGGTCTATCGCGGACCCGGCCACTTTTTCCTAACCAACGCCATGCTGTTCGCGGCGCTCGCGCTCGCCGGCTATTGGTGGGCGTATTTCGCGCTGTGGATCGTGCCGATGGCGACTTGGCTGCCGCTGGTCACGCGCCTGCGAAACATCGCCGAACACGCCGTGGTCGACACCAAGGAAGACCCGTTCAGCCACGCCCGCACCACGCTCGCGAGCCCGCTTGAGCGGCTCTTCATCGCCCCCTATTGGGTGCATTATCACGGCGAGCATCACGTGTTCATGCACGTGCCGTGTTATAATCTGGAACGCTTGCATGCGATGCTAATGGCCAAGGGCTATCGTCCGCGCATGATTATCGCGCCCAGCTACACCAGCGTGCTCGCAACGGCGGCGCCAGGGGGAACGGTGGAGGCGTGATCGCCGACATCCCCGCCTTCATCCGCGACAACACGCGCGTGCTGGCGCCCGCCCATGTGCCCGAATTGCGGTTGCATCTCGCCGACGACGCCGTGAGCTTGTGGCAATTGACCGAGGAACAATTGGGCGAGCTTGGCTTGCCGCCGCCGTTCTGGGCGTTCGCGTGGGCGGGCGGGCAAGCACTGGCGCGTTATGTGCTGGACAATTCCGAGATCGTCGCCGGCAAGCGCGTGCTCGATGTGGCGTCCGGTTCTGGATTGGTGGCGATCGCGGCCATGAAGGCGGGCGCGGCCTCAGCGCTCGCGGTCGATATCGACGTGTTCGCGTTGCACGCGGCGCGCCTTAACGCGGAATTGAACAATTTGCGTCTCCAGACCAGCGATCGCGATCCCATCGGCCAGCCAACCGATGCCGAACTGATCCTGGTCGGCGATCTGTTCTACGATCGCGACCTCGCCCCGCGCGTACTGGCGTGGCTGGAAGCCCTGCGGGCGCAAGGCAAAAGCGTGCTGATCGGCGATCCTGGCCGCACCTATCTGCCGCTCGACAAACTCGAACCAATCGCGACTTACGAAATCCCCGTCACCCGCGCACTGGAAGATTCCGAACTCAAACGCGCCAGCGTGTGGCGGCTGCGTTAGCGGCCAATTGACCCTGTGCCCGCTAAGGCTCGTTCTAGCCGAGCCCGGACATCCACCGTTAGCTTGGACGTCGAGGCCTTGACATAGCTCGATATCGAACGATATGCTTCGATATCGAACTATACTGAGGTTCCTATGACCACACGCCGTCACGTGCTCGCTCTGCTTGCATCCACACCACTCGCCGCCGCTTGCACCCCATCGGGTCTGCCCGACCCAGTTTCGGCGTGGCGGGCACCAGGCGCAGGGGAAACCGATCCGCGCCGCTTCTGCTTGGCGCACGCCATACTCGCGCCCAACCCGCACAATCGCCAACCCTGGCTGATCGACCTCGTTGGCGAGGACGAATTGGTGTTCCGAGCGGATTTGGATCGACTGCTGCCCGCCACTGACCCCTTGGATCGGCAGATAGTTCTGGGCTGTGGCGCGTTCCTCGAGTTGTTCGATCTGGCGGCGCGATCGCTTGGCCGCCGTGCCGAGATCACGCTCTGGCCTGAAGGCGAGCCGAATGCGCGGCTCGATGATCGGCCGATAGCGCACATCAAGCTTATCGGCGGAGAGGTCGAGGTCGATCCACTGTTCGAACAAATCGCTGAGCGGCGCACCAATCGCGATCCCTATGAGGCGCGCGCGGTCGAAGGCGTAGTGCTGACAGAAATTGGCGAGGCGGCGCTGCGCCCAAATAGTGCGAGTAACTTATCTGTCCATTCGGTGGAGGGAGACACGCTTCGGGACGACCTCCGCCAGTTGGCCTGGGATGCGTTCCTGGCGGAAATACGGACCCCCACGGCTTATCAGGAGAGCGTCGATCTTATGCGGATCGGCGCGCGCCAAGTCGCAGAGCACCGCGACGGACTTGTGATGGACGGAGCGATGATAGAATTCGCTCACGCCGTGGGTCTCCTCAATCACCGCGTCCTGGCCGACATCGACAATCCGATGGTGAAGCAAGGCTATGAAGCGTTTCGCCCGCTCGCACTCGAGGCGCCCGCCTTCGTTTGGATCAAGTCAATCGACAATACCCGGACGACTCAGATCGAAGCCGGACGCGCGTATGCGCGGCTCAATCTTGCTGCTACGCGCGCGCGCCTTGCCATGCATCCATGGAGCCAGGCGCTGCAGGAGTACCCTGAAATGGTGGCGCTACATGCGCGTGCCGAAGAGCTCATGGACGCGCCAAACGAAGCGCGGGTGCAGATGTTTGTGCGCGTCGGTTACGGATCTCAGATCGGCCCCGCGCCGCGGCGCGGGCTTGCTGAGCACATCCGCGCATGAGACGTCCCGCCAAGGATACAAACGCCGCGTTTGAGGCGTTCAATGAAATCGCCATTATCTCCCAGCTGTCAGGCGCGGCGTTCGAACGCGTGCTGCCGGAGGGGCTCTCACTTGCGGGATTTGGCGTGCTCAACCATTTCATGCGACTGAATCGCAACGCTGAAAGACCGACGCAGCTGGCGCGCAATTTTCAGGTCGCTAAGAGCGCGATGACCAATACGCTCCAGCGGCTCGAAAGCGCGGGCTACGTTACGCTCGAGCCCGACCCAGAGGATGGCCGCGGCAAGGTCGCTCGCATCACGCCTTCCGGCCGCGCCGCACGCCAGGCCAGCATCGCGCGGCTTAAACCCGTGATGGAGGAATTCGTCGCCGTGTTTCCCGTGGGCGACCTCAAACGCATGCTGCCCGCGCTCACGCGGCTTCGCCAAGCGCTCGACACAGCGAGGGATTGACGTCTGAAACCAAGTAGCTCGACTGTCGCATAAGGGCCAACTTTCCCGGTTCGTAACCTTCCCGCCGAATGTCTGTTGTTGCGCGCCTTCGAGCCGGTCGATTTCGGTTGCTCCTGCCCCACTACGGGCACGAATGAGTGGCGCCGCGCGCGCCATGCCCGGTGTCACCGCCGTCCGATCTACCACAGGTACTTGGCCAGCAGCCTGTGCCTTGATCGCGAGACTCCGCCCCGTCCGCCAGATTCTTTGTTAGGGCATAAGTTCGGGCAGAAATCCCATTTTCTCAGAAATTTCTTATTATAGGGAGGAGCGCGCATTTCAATCTGATCAGGACCCGCTCGCTCCCGAGCCCCCCGCCTCCTCCTGCAGCACGAAATGGGCGCGGCGGTTGGGGAAGTCCACCACCACGCGGCGGAACATGCGCAACGCGTCCATGCCGAGCAACAGCGCCGGGCGGCGCGTTAACCGCAGCCGGGAGAAGAAGTAGGTGTTGGCGAACGCTACCGGCAATCCGGTGATGGCGACGCCGCCGAGACGCAGATTGTCCACCCTGGTGTAATCGGCGCTGAATCTCTCGCCGGTGATGCTGGTCAGTTCGATTTGTTCAAGGCCACCGCGCCGCGCGATCAACAGCCGCCGCAGCGCTTCGTTGCCGATGCTGACCTGCAGCCCGCTATCGATGATCACATCGACTTCGCGTCCCTCCGCGGTCGAATCGATCAGCACCAATTGCCCATAGCGGCGCTGCGCGCGCACAACAATGTCGTTAGGGCCGAACCGCTCGGCGTTGCGCGGCGCCGGGCCCACGCGCATTTCGCCGGCCTCGAAATCCAGCACCACGCGCTGCCCGCGCAAGGCGTCGATGCCGAGCACGCCAGACGCGCCCATATGCTCGCCGCTCAGCGCGAACAGGTCCAGCGTGCGCGCCTGGCCGCGCGCGAACGACAGGTCCGGCGCGGTCACTAGCCCCGCCTCGCGCGAACTGGTCATCGACAGCATCCGCGCGCGGCCGGCGGACGCCAGCCCCAATTCGCGCGCCAGCTCGCGCGAGATCACCGAGCGTTCGGCGGCGGTGTCGATGATGAACGGGTACGGCCCGGCGGCGCCGATCGTGACTTGCGCCAACATCCGGTCGGTGTCGGACATAGAGGTCGCCACCACGGTCTCGGCGACGGCTTCCACCGGCGCGGCCGCTTCGACAGCCGGGGTCTGCGCCCGCGCCGAAGCGCAGACCAGCACGATCGCGAACATCGCGGCGAAATTCAAATAACCACGCATCCCGACGCCTCCGAGTCAGTCTGCGCCTCAAGTCTGGCAATCGCAATACGACGGCCCTCACCGTTTCGCCCCTTGCCCCGCTCTCCGTCATTCCGGGGCGGCGGCGCCGAACCCGGAACCCAGACCGCGCTCCGCGCGTCCGGAATGACGGAAGGAGCTGTTAGGTATGAGCAATTCGTGCGGTTGGGTTGAGGCGCTCAACCCCGCCGGAACAAAATCGTCGCGGCCCCCTTGTAGCTGGTGCGCGCGTATTCGCGATAACCAGCCTTCTCCGCCACCCGCAGCGAGGGGGCGTTTTCAGGCGCGATCATGCAGACGAAATCGCGGCGGCTGAAATGGGGCTCGGCCCAGGCGAGCATGGCTGTCACCGCCTCGCTGGCGTAGCCGCGCCCGTGCGCCCACGGGGCCAGCGCCCAGCCCTGCTCGGGCCGGTCCAGGGGCGGGTCGATTTCGCGCTTGAAATCGCCGAAACCGCCTTCACCCACGAAGCGTCCGCTGGTTTTCTCCTCGATCAGCCAATAGCCGTAGCCCAGCAATACCCAATGCCCGAGGTGGCGCTGAAACCGCACCCAGGCCTCCTCGCGCGTGAACGGCTTGCCGCCGATGAAGCGGGTGACGTCCGGGTCAGCCCACATGGCGGCGCTGGCGTCGAAATCGGCCATGACCAACCCGCGCAGGCGCAGGCGTTCGGTTTCCAGGAGCGGGATCATTCCGCCAGCACCGCTTCGATCAACGCGGCCGCCTCCTCGCTTGCCCAATCGGCGCCGCCAACCAGGCGGGCGCGCTCACGGCCGTCGCGGCCATAGATCACCGTCAGCGGCATGCCCGGCGGGCGCAGCTCGGCCAGGACGCCGCGGTCCACATCGCTGACGAAATGCAGCGAACCCTGCGAAAGCCGCGCCAGCTGTGCGCGCGCCGCCTCCAGCCTGGGCGCTTCGTCGAGATCGACCGGAATGACGCGGATGCGCCCCTGGAAGCGGCGCTGCAACGCGCCAAGCGACGGCATTTCCGTCATGCACGGCGCGCACCAGGTGGCCCACAAATTGACTACCGCCACCTCGCCGCCAGCGAGCGCGGCCAGATTGGTCTCCGCGCCGGCGGCGTCGCGCAGCGGGCTTGCCGGCATCGGCGGCGCGTCCTCGATCACCTGCAGCCGCTCTAGCGCCCCGGTGGCGAAGCGCGACCAGCCCGCTCCCGCTTCGGCGGAGGCGGCGCTTGCGCCTATATCGGGCTTTGAAGCGGGCGGCGAACACGCGTAAAGCAGCGCCAGCCCGCCGGTGGCGATCAGGGCAAACGCCGCCCGTAACGCCGAGGGCTTCGAGGAGTTCGTGTTCGTGTCCAATTCCGATTCCCCAGAATCCGATGAATCCCACAATCCAAAGCCAGGCGCCGGCCAGCAAATGTGGGGCGGGCGCTTTTCCGCGCAACCCGATGTCGCCATGCAAGCGATAAACGCTTCCATCGATATCGACAAACGCTTGTGGCGCGAAGACATCGAAGCCAGCCAGGCGCACGCGCACATGCTCGCCGCCCGTGGGATCATTACGCGGGAGGACAATGTCGCGATACAGGCCGGGCTGGAGCAAATCGCCGCGGAAATCATCGAGGGCCGGTTCGTGTTCTCGCGTGAATTGGAGGATATCCACCTCAACATCGAGGCGCGGCTGACCGAGCGCATCGGCGAGGCCGGCAAGCGCCTGCATACCGCGCGCTCGCGCAACGATCAGGTCGCCACCGCTTTCAAGCTTTGGGTGATGCGCGCCTCGCGCGAGGCGGGCGATGGCCTGCGAGTGCTGCAAAAGGCGCTGGTCAAAAGCGCCGACACCCATGCCGACTGGATCATGCCCGGCTTCACCCATTTGCAGACGGCGCAGCCGATCACGCTCGGGCACCATTTGCTGGCTTATGTTTCGATGTTCGAGCGCGACCGCGTGCGCCTGATCGGGGCAGCGCTTGAGGCCGCGTGGGAATGTCCGCTCGGCGCGGCGGCGCTGGCGGGCACCTCCTATAAAATCGACCGCGACATGACCGCCGACATGCTGGGCTTCCATGCGCCGGCCTCGAATTCGCTCGACGCCGTCGGCTCGCGCGATTTCGCGCTGGCGGCGCTCGCCAACCTCGCCATCGCCGCCACGCATCTGTCGCGGCTGGCCGAGGAGATCGTGCTGTGGACCAGCCCGCAATTCGCCTTCGCCGCGCTGGGCGATGCCTGGTCCACCGGCTCCTCGATCATGCCGCAGAAACGCAATCCCGACGCCGCCGAGCTGATCCGCGCCAAGGCCGCGCGCATCGGCGCCGATTTCGCCGCGCTCAACGCCATCGTGCAAAAGCTGCCGCTCGCCTACGCCAAGGATCTGCAAGAGGACAAGGCGCTCACGTTCGCTTCGTTCGATCATTTCACCCTCTCGATCACCGCCATGACCGGCATGATCGGCGCCCTGCGCTATGACCGGGCGGCGATGCGGGAAGCGGCCACGCGCGGTTTTTCCACCGCCACCGATCTGGCCGACTGGCTGGTGCGGGAACTGAACCTCCCCTTCCGCTCGGCCCACGAAATCACCGGCCGGCTGGTCGCCCGGGCCGAGGCGGCCGGCGCGCGCGAACTGGGTTTACTCCCGCTGGGCGAATTCCAGGCGCTCGAACCGCGCATTACCGAAGCAGCGCGATCGCTGCTGAGTGTTGAAAAATCGGTCGAGAGCCGGGATAGTTATGGCGGAACCGCGCCCGAGCGGGTGCGCGAGCAAGTCGCGCGCTGGAAGGAGATGTTCGAATGACGCGCCAAACGCTCGCCCTCGCGGCGCTGACCCTGCTTTCGGCCTGCGGCATCCAGGGCGATCTCGAACGCCCCGACCCGCTCTGGAACCGCGAGGAAGCGCTGCGCCGCGAATGCGCCCGCCAAGCCGCCGAGAACCGCCCGCAAGACCCGCGCTGCGCGGAACTGCAGACCGGCGCGCAGCCGCAGCGTTGAGCCCCGCCCCGCGCCATGGTTTGGCCAGATAGCCCCTGTTAGGCTTGGCCAGGCATGAAGCTTGAGGACGCCCTTGCCCAATTGGCGCGCGAGACCGCGCGTGCGCGCGGCCGGCTCTGGCTGGAGCGGGCGCTGCGCGCGGGGCTGCAATTGGCGTTGGCGCTCGGCGCTTGGGCGCTGTTGGCGCTGCTGGGCGCGCCGGCGCTGTTGCCAGAGGCGGCGCAGAGCCTCGCCGCTTTCGCGGTTTTGTGCCTGCTGGTTTGGCAATTGCTGCGCCTTCGCCAGCATTGGCGCGCGCCGAGCGAAGATGAAGCGCGCGCGCGCCTTGCCGCAGATTCCCGCCTCGATGCCGGCGCGTTCGAGACGCTGCGCGACCAGCCAGCGCGTTACGATGAGGCCGCGCTGGCGTTATGGCGGGGCGCGCGCGAGCGGGCGCTGGTTCATGTACAACAATTGCGCGGCGGCAGGCTGCGCCCCGGCCTCGATGCGCAGGACCGCTTCAAGCTGCGTTATCTGTTGCCGCTGGCGCTCGCCGGGGCGCTCATTTTCGCCGGCGCGCGAGCGCCGGAGCTTCTGGCGCGCGCATTCGCCCCCGATCCCGGCCCGCTGCTCGGCGACAAAGCCATGGCCATCGAGGCCTGGGCCACGCCGGGCGAGTACACCCATGCCGCGCCGGTGTCGTTGAGCGATCGGCTGGGCCAGCGGGTGGCGACCCCGCCGGGGGTCGAAGTGATCGTTCGCGTCACCGGCCCCGCGGGCGCGCCGCTGCTGGTGTTCGCCGGCCAGCAACGGCGCCAAACGCATTTCACCCGCGCCGCCGACGGCGCCTGGGAAGCGCGCCTGGCGCTGCCCGGTCCCGGCCGGCTCTCGATTCAGCGCTTTCGCGAGCGCGGCTTCTGGAACATGGCGCCAGCCGCCGACGCCGCGCCGTACGCGGCCTTCACCGCTCCGATCACCAAACTTGCCAACCAGCGCGCCGCCATTACTTGGCGTGCGAGCGACGATTTCGGCATCCGCCGGCTGCTGTTGCGGGTGCGCCCGCTCGAGCCGCCGCCCGATCTGACCCGCGCCGATGCCTTCGACACCGTACTCGAATCCCCCGCCGGCGATCCGCGCGAGGCGGCTGCCAACAGCGAGATCGACCTCGCCGACCACCCCTATGCCGGGCTCGAGGTGGAGGCGCGTTTGGTGGCGATCGACGCCATCGGCCAGGAGGGGGTCAGCGCGCCGCTGCGTTTGACCCTGCCGGAGCGAGAGTTTCGCCAGCAATTAGCGCGCGCGGCGCTGGAAATCCGCCGCCATATTCTGGCTGATCGCCGCGCCTATCGCCGCGCGCCAAGTACGCGCACGCAGACCGCGCCCGCCGGCGGCATCGTCTTCGGCAACGAGCGCATCGAGTTGCGCGATTATTCAAGCCGCCCCGAACTCGCGCGCGCGCCCGGAGGCGTGCGCCGCGCCGCGCAGATGCTCGACGAGCTCACCGCCGACGCGGGCGACGGTTATTTCCGCGACCGCGCGGTTTATCTCGGCCTGCGCCTGGGGCGCTCGGAGCTAGGCGTGGCGGCCGACAGCGCGCAAACCGGGCTCGCCGCGCGAACGCTGTGGCGAACCGCCCAGCGGGCCGAATATGGCGGCGCCGCCGACACCCGCAGCGCGCTCGAACTAGCCCAGCGCGAACTGAGCCAAGCGCTGCAATCGCCCACCCCGCGCGAGGCGGCGCGCGCTCGGGTCGAGGCGTTGCGGCGCGCCACAGAACGCTTTCTTCAGGCGCTGCCGCAGGAAGCGGCGCGCAATCAGGGCGCAGCGGCGGCCGAGGATGCGCGCGCGCGCAGCGAGATCACCAGCGCCGAAATCGAGCGTCAGCTCGATGAGATCGAGCGGCTGAGCGAACAGGGCCGCAGCGAAGAAGCTGAGGCGGCGTCGCGGCGGCTGACCGAGACGCTGCAAAATCTCGACCGGCAAATGAACCAGGCCGAAGCTGAACAATTGCGCGCGCAAGAGCAAGC
>JANNQT010000018.1:0-55990 GCA_031400895.1 Alphaproteobacteria bacterium
GCGCGCCCCGCTCTCCCGCTTTTTGTGTTGTACAAAAAGCAAAGCCGAACCCGGAAGCGCCGCGCGCTGTCCGGCGTTCGCCGCGCGCCTCCCTTCTCCCCATGCGGGGAGAAGGTGGCCCGAAGGGCCGGATGAGGGGAAACCGGTGTTTCAAGCAAGCACGCCATGGAATTCGCACCAAACCGGGCCAATCCGAGAAACCCCATTCGTCGGCTTGGCTTGACTCCGAACCGCCGATCGGGACGCATGATTATCCCCTTCAGGGCGAGTGGAGACTAAGCCGCGAACACACAAGAAGCTGCATTTTCACTCGCGCCAAAGCTTGCAGGCATGTAAGCTTGCGGCTCGGAGCCGGGTGTGGCGAACGTGTATCTGACCTATTCGCGGCTCGATGAAGAGCGCGTCGCGCCGCTGGCCGAGCGGCTGGCCTCGCTGGGCTACAACGTCCAGCGCCGCTCTGGCGCAAACACAACCGTACCGAGCATTGAAGCCGCGGACGCAATCGTCGTGGTATGGAGTCGCAATGCGCGCCATTCGATCCGGGTGCGCGCGGAGGCCGCGCATGCCGCCGACCGTGGCGCGCTGCTGCAAATTCGGATCGACGGCGCCAAATTGCCCGCCCCGTTCCACCAATTGCCGGTGACCGACATGGCCGGCGATGCGCCCGAATGGGGCGCGCTCGAGAACGCGCTCTCGCAATTGGTGAAGGCGCCCCCGCCGCCATTGGCGGTCAGAAGCGGCGGACAGGGGCCCGCCGGCGGATCGATGCTGGGGCTGGCGCTGCTGGCGCTGGGGTTCGCGGCGTTGGCGGCGGCGCTGGCACCGAGCCTGCAGGGCCTGCTCACCCCCAACCAACTCGCCCTGGTGGCGATCGGCGTTGGAATTGTCGGCGCCGCGAGCACGCTGGCCAGCGTCTGGCGGCTGTTCGCCGCCTTGCGAGCGGGCAGCTAATGGCCAAGCCCGGCTCCCTGCTGCAAGCGATGCTGGGCAGCGCCAGGCGCGCGCTGGCGCTGCAAGTGCTGCTCAGCGTCTTCGCCATCGCCCTGGCCGCCTGGACCGTGTCGGTCACCGCCGGCCTGCTGCGCGAGCGCGCCAAGGCCAATGACCGCATCGTCCAGCTCGAGGAGACGCTCGCCAGCAACAATATCGTGCCGCCGCCGCCGCGGGCGCGGGTGGAGGCCCGGCCCGGCTATCCGCCTTCGGTGGCCGGCGGCGAGATCGGCGGTGGCGGACAATCCATTGCCGATCTGTTCGCGCCGCCGCCGCCGTTGCGCCGGCTGGTGGTGCATGTGCGCGAGCAGGAAGATCTCGCCAGCGCCGCCGCCATCGCCAAGGCGGTGACCGACGCGGTCGGCATGCCAAGCGCCAGCGTGGCGCTGATGGCGCGCGATCCAAGGCCGCCGGGCTATTATTATTTCGACGGTCGCCAAAGCGCGGCGGCGGCCGAGTTGGCGGCGCGGTTCAACGACGCCGCCGGCGATACCGGCCTCGCCCCTTGGTCGGCGCGGCTGCGGGCGACGGCGCTGCCCAGCAGCGGCGAGTACGCCTCCAATCGGGTGGACATCGTGCTGCCGGCGCTGCCCCCGGCGCCCGAACCGCCGCTCGACCCCGGCCCAGCGCAGCAATCGCCGTGAGCCCGCCTTGCATCCGCCCTGACGCCGGGCGAGATAGGGCGCTGGAAAGCTCATGACCGCCGCCACGTTCGACGAAACAATTTGGGCGCCGAAACGGCAAGTGACGCTGCACGCGGCGCGGCGGCGCTCGCGCTTTATCGGCGCGCTGCGGCGCCTGTTCGTAGCCGGCGCCGGCGCCTCGTTCGCCGCGGTGTTCGTGTTCATGGGGCTCTACGCCATCGAGGGCGGCTATTCGGAAGCACAATATTCTGCTTCCGAACCGCTGCGGATGATGAACCCGCGCTTCATCGGCCGCTCCAAGGGCGACGAATCCTACCAGCTGACCGCCGAGATGGCCGAGCGCCCGCCGGGGGAGAACCAGCCGGTGGCGCTGTGGGGGCCGGTTTATCGCTCGGAAAAGGGGACCATTATGTCGGCTCACCAAGGCGTCTATGACGAAGTCGCCCAGACGGTGGAGTTCGACGGACGACGCGACTGGGACGGGGACGGGCAAGCCGATGGGGTGCTGTTCGCCGATCTGGGGGGCAATCGCTTCGTCACCCCCCACATGACTATCGATCTCGAACAGGGGGCCCTGATCGGGCGCGGCGGGGTTACTGGCGCCGGCCCCCTTGGCGTGATCGAGGCCGAGACGTATGAATTGCGCGACAGCGACCGCGCCCTGGTGCTTCGGGGACGGGTCCGCGGCCAGATTCCTGACCGCAATCAACAGAGTGGGGAACCGGCGCCATGAGGGCCATGTGGATCGCGGCGGGGTTATTCTGGGCCGTTGCGCTGGCAGCGCCGCCCGCCCAGGCGCAAATCAGCGAGAGTGGCGGGCCGGTCTCCTATTCGGCGGACAACCTCGAATATTTCGACAGCGACCGCCGCCTGGTGCTGACCGGCGATGTCGATATCGTGCAGGCCGACGCGCGCCTGCGCGCCGATCACATCACGCTTTTTTTCAGCCGCTCCTCGGCCTCGCCGACCGATAGCCAAGGGCTCGGCTCGGGCGACATCGAGCGCATGATTGCCGAGGGCGAGGTCTATTACGTGCGTCCGGCGCAATCGGCCCGCGGCAACCGCGCCGTCTATGAGGTCTCGCAGGATGCCGTTACCTTCTCCGGCAATGTGGTAGTGGCGAGCGACGACAACGTCATCCGCGGCGAGACCCTGGTGTTGCAGATCGGCAATCGCCGCACCGTGATTCGTCCCAATGACGGCGAGCGGGTCAGGGGCGTATTCGTCCCCCGCGGCGCGGCCCGGCCCGGCAATTGCCCCCCCGGCGTGCCGCCCTCGCCGCAATGCCCCGCCCCCACATCCGGCGGGGGCCGGTGACACCTTCACGAATTCTTAGCCGCGGCAGGTCGATATGAGCCCCAGGGGCGCTGCAAGCCGTTCGCCCACGCCCGAACCCGCCGAAGGCGGGCTCGGCGCGGTTTCGATCGGCAAATCCTATCGCGGCCGCCGCGTGGTTAAGGATGTCTCACTGTTCCTCAATCGCGGCGAGGTCGTCGGCCTGCTGGGCCCCAACGGAGCGGGTAAGACCACCTGCTTTTATATGATCACGGGGCTCGTGCGCGTGGACCATGGACAGATCCTTCTCGACGGACAGGACGTCACCACGCTGCCTATGTACCAGCGCGCCAGGCTGGGCGTCGGCTATCTGCCGCAGGAGCCGTCGATTTTCCGTGGTCTTACCGTCGAACAGAACGTGATGGCCGTGGTCGAAATCGCCGAGCGCAATCCCGCCAAGAGGCAAGAGGCCGTCGATGGCCTGCTCGCCGAATTGCGCGTGGATCATCTCAAGGATTCGCCCGCTTCCGCCCTCTCGGGCGGCGAACGCCGGCGGGTCGAGATCGCCCGCGCGCTGGCGACACGGCCTTCGTTCATGCTGCTCGACGAACCTTTCGCCGGCATCGATCCACTCGCCATCAACGACATCCGAGAGCTGATTCTGTTCCTCAAGGGACGCGGCCTCGGCATTTTGATCACCGACCACAATGTGCGCGAAACGCTGCAGATCGTGGACCGGGCTTCGATCATGTTCGATGGCGAAGTGATGTTCGAGGGCACGCCCCAAGAGGTGCGCGCCTCCGCTGTCGTGCGCGAAAGGTATCTCGGCGATACGTTCAACTAGCCCGGGGGCCCGCGCATGGCGATGATCCCTCGCTTGGAGATGCGCCAGGGCCAGGCCCTGGTGATGACACCGCAATTGCAGCAGGCGATCAAGCTGCTGCAGCTGTCCAATGTCGAATTGCAGCAATTCGTCGAAGCCGAACTTGAGCGCAATCCGCTGCTGGAGCGCGAGGAGAATTCCGCCGAAGCGCCCAAGCCGGCGAGCGAAAACGGCGACGCCCAGCAGCTCGATTTCGATTCCGGGCTCGCCCCCAGCGAAGCTTCGCTCGATGTCGCGGTGGCCGACATGACCCCCGATCTGAGCCAAAGCGAACTGGCCGAAGCCGGGGCCGCCCCGCTGACCGATTGGTCGAAAGCTTCCTCCGGCAAAAGCTTCGACGAACTCCCCGGCATCGAGGAAACCCTCGCCAACGATATGACGCTGGCCGAGCACCTCGATGCGCAACTCACCCAAGCGGGCGTCAGCGCCATCGAGCGCATGATCGGCGCGGCCTTGATCGATGCGGCCGACGATTGGGGCTACATGCGCGGCGATGTACGCGAGATCGCGCGTCAGCTCGGGGCCGAGGAAAACGACGTGCTGCGGGTGCTGAGCTTGATGCAGGGGTTCGAACCCACGGGCGTGATGGCGCGCGACATTCCCGAATGCTTGGCGTTGCAGCTGAAGGAGCGCGAACGCTTCGATCCGGCGATGGAGAAATTGCTGCAGAATCTGGATCTGCTGGCCAAGAGCCAGATGGAGCGGCTGCAGCTGATCTGCGGCGTTGATCGCGACGACCTGATCGACATGATCGCCGAAGTGCGGGCGCTGACGCCAAAACCCGGCGCCGGCTTCGGCGGCGGCGTGGTGCAGAGCGTGGCCCCGGACGTCTATGTGCGGCTGGGGCCGGACGGGACTTGGCATGTCGAACTCAATTCCGACACCATGCCGCGGGTGCTGATGAACCAACGTTACTACGCCAATGTGTCGAAAGGCGCGACGCGCGAGAACGATAAGCAATTCCTCAGCGAATGCGCGGCCAACGCCTCGTGGCTGGTGAAAAGTCTCGACCAGCGCGCGCGCACGATTCTGAAAGTCGCGAGAGAGATAGTCCGCCAGCAGGACGGCTTCTTCGTGCACGGCGTCGCACAATTGCGCCCGCTCAATCTGAAAACCGTGGCGGCCGCGATCGAGATGCACGAAAGCACGGTGAGCCGGGTCACCTCGAACAAATACCTAAGCTGCGCGCGCGGGCTGTTCGAACTGAAATACTTCTTCACCGCCTCGATCAATTCCGCCGATGGCGGGGAAGCCCATTCCGCCGAAGCCGTGCGCCACCAGATCAAGGGCCTGATCGAAGCCGAGCGCGAAGAAGACATCCTCAGCGACGACCGCATCGTCGAAATCCTGCTGGAACAAGGAATCGATATCGCCCGGCGCACGGTGGCGAAATATCGCGAGAGCTTGCGGATACCGAGCAGCGTGGAGCGCAAACGGAAGCTGGCTAGCGGGATTTAGGAAGCCCGAAACGAGTCTCGATGGGCCTATCCTAACTCGCCGCGTCCTAATATCATATCGGGGCCGCATCGCAGCGGCTCTAGGCCCGCCGCCGCATCAACTGCCACCTCCAGATCGCGCACAACCAGCGGCATGCCAACCATCTCGCCAACGGAGTCTAAAACGCTCGCCTGAACCGCGCCTGCCTCGAACGTCAAGATCTGCATTGGCTGATCTGTGAAACCGGCCCTGTATTCTTCCTCGAGCGAGAAGAAGCTCGCAGCGCGGAACTGCTCCACGAGACGCTCGACGTCGACACGATCAATTCTGTGGCTGCGTGTCTGATCGGGGCCAGGCATCGGCAGTCTGGTAGTCACGCGACCATCGCCTCGAATTTGGAGTTCGTAGAACGCAGTGCGGTCACCATCACAAAAGGCCATGCCACGCCGTCGAGTCAGCGTAATGAGCACGGAATCGAGGTTCGCAATTGCAGGAAATTGGCGCCGCGGGACCCGCCATCGCTCGGCGGGCAAGATAAGAGCCCGCTCGGCTATTTGCGCCTTTGTTGCACGGCCGTCGCGTTCGAAAGGTTGATAACGCCAAGCTTCGGTGGCCACTTCAAGCTGCCTTCTGCAGGCCGGAGTCGCGATGTTGTCCAATGCAAATGGCGGTGGTTCCAGCACATCAATCAGGCGTGCCTGACCGTGGCGATCGACTTCAAGAGTCAGACTGACGAACCCGCCATATCTGATTGGCAACTGAGAAATCTCACCTGCGCACTCATCGACGCCGCGAATGATCGGCGCTGCGAATTCGCGGTGCGCCTCTACTTCCGAGCGATCAGCCACAAGTACTGGCTGATCTGCGCACGCTATCAGCGCTGAAGCCATCGCCGCAATTGGCCAAGCCGGTGCTCTCATCGGTAAACTCTACAACGGAGGAATCTTGCCGCCTATGCTTCGGTCGCTGTGCCGATCATCGGAGCATCGTAGCCCATAACCCAGTTTCCGTCATTCCGGGATCGCGAAGCGATACCCCGAACCCCGGAGATCGTAGCGCGCGACGTTTGCCCCTAGGTCCAGGGTCACGCTCCGCGTGCCCGGGATGACGGAGGCGTTTATGCTTCAACACGGTGCGCCCATCCCTCCGTCGCTAGCAGCACCGTTTTCGGGATCACCTTCTCGCCGCTGAGATAATACGCAATCATGCGCCGCGATAGGCCGAGCGCTTGCGCGGCGGCTTCTTGGGTCAGGCCGTGTTCGTCCATCCAGGCGCGGAAATCGGCGACGCGCATGGCTTCCCCCGCTTGCTCATCGGCCCAGCGACGCAGCTGTTCCGCGCCGAAATCCACGCCGCACGGCCATTCCAGCGACCAGCAATCGCGACTCACCTTCACGCGCGCGAACTCGATCTTCTTTTTCAGCGGCGCCAGCGCCTTGTGCGCATCGATCATTGCGGCGAAATCGACCGACGCGATGCGACCATCGTCCCAGCCGACCTCCAGGCGTTTGTCGCCCCACACCGCAACGCTTGTGATCTTGCCAATCATGATCCGCTCAACTCGATCCATTTCGCACGCAACAAATCGCGGTTCGGCTCCGCCCATTCCAGCGCCTCGCGCAAATCCACCCGCCCGCGGATCGCAATCACTTCCAGCGTCTCGATCGCAACCTGCGCCGCACCGTCGCGCCCGAGCACGTAGAAGTGCGGCGGGTTGTGATCGACGAAAAACATCGCGATCTCGGCGCTGGAGAACCGCATCAGTCTCGGCATTCGCGACAAAGTATATATGCAATGGTTGCACACGTCAAATCCGCCGTCCGCGTCTGCGTCCGCCGCCCTACACCAAATCTGTCGGCCGATAGTCGCGCTGCCCTAAGCTTTCTTCGTCCGCAGCAGCAGCACCTGGCCCGCCAGTACCAGCGCCATGCCGGCGAGCGCGCCGAGGCCCCAACTCTTGGCTTCAAACAGGCTCGACATTATCATCGCCACGAACGGGGTCAGCGCCGAGATGTAGGAAGCGGAGGCGTAGCCGCGCCGGCGCGCCAGCCCGTAATACAGCAGGAACGCCACCACCGAACCGTTAACCGTCAAGTGCGCCAGCGACAACGCGTAGGCCCAACTCGGCTCGAAGCGCCACGCCCGGCCGGTGGCCAGCGCGAACAGCGCCAGCGCCGCGGCGCCGTAGAACATCGCCCAGCCGGTGAGCGCGGCGACGCCGGCGCCGGCGATCTCGCCGCGGCGCGCGAACACGTTGCCGATGGAAGCGGCCAGCACGGCGGCGAAAGTCAGGCCCATGCCGAGCAGCGCCCCCCCGCTCATGTTCGAAGCGGTCAGCTCCTCCCACGACAGCACGCCGACGCCGATAATGCCGAGCCCGGCGGCAACCCAAGCCAAGGCCGGCGCGCGGTCGCGGAAAACGATGCGGAAAGTGGCGAGGTTGGCGAACGTCAGCGAGGCGAACACCACCGCCACCACCGCCGAGATGACCCGCTGTTCGGCCCAATAGACCAACGCGTAATCAAGCGCGAAATTGAACGCGCCCAGACCAAGCGCGGCGCCGTGCTGGGCGCGCGTCAGCGTCAAGCGCTCGCCGCGCAGCGCGCACCAGGCGAACAACAGCGCCGCGGCAGCGCCAAAGCGGTAAGTCAGCGACACGATCAGATCGACCACCCCCAGCTGCAGCGTGATCGCGTACCAGGTGGTGCCCCAGGCCAGGGTGCAGATGGCGATGGCGGCAAGGTCGAACCATGGCGCCTTTGGCCAAGGCGCCTTGGGCGCCGCCTCAGCCGCCGCGACGCTGTCTCCCACGCTCATGCTGGTTCCCTTAAGCGCCTCTGCTTAGGCGAGATTCCGGCGCTTGTCCCGTTCCGGGACCGGACTTATCCGCGGCTGGCGAAACTTGCCCCAAAGGCTCTCCAAGCGGCGCTCCACGAATTGACCCAAGCCCGGTTCACCCCTACCTTAAGCCTGCAGATCGGCGGCGCTCCTTGGAGGGCGGGCCGGTCCCCGAGAGCCCACCGCCCGTGGCGGTTGTCGACGACCTCAAAGGAGGCATCTCGCATGCGCATACAAGTCGCCGGACGGCACATGGATGTCGGCGAAGCGCTCAGAACCAGGATCGAAAGCGAACTCGCCAGCGGGGTCGGCAAATATTTCAACCGCGCCACCGACGCGGTTGTGACTGTCGCCAAGAACAGCGGCGCGGTGAACAGCGCCAGCATCGAGGTCGATTGCACCGTGCATCTTGCGTCGGGGATTTCGCTGCAATCGGAAGGAACCGCCGGCGACGCGCACTCAGCCTTCTCCGACGCCATGGAAAAGCTGGAAAAGCGCGTCAGACGTTACAAACGCAGACTGCGAAATCACCACGCCGACAACAAATCCCCCCTTCCCGCGGAGAACGGGCAGCGTATGTGCTCGCCCCGTTGCACGAGCAGAATGAGTACGAGGAAAACGGGACCGGCGCCGAGACGGCGGCGGATGCCGAGGACGCACCGCCGCTGGTGATCGCGGAAACCAAAACCACGGTGCGCACCATGACGGTGTCCACCGCGGTCATGCAATTGGACTTGTCGGAAAACCCGGCGCTTCTGTTTCGGAACGCCGCGCACGGAGGCCTTAACCTTGTCTATCGGCGCTCCGACGGAAACATCGGCTGGATCGACCCCGAGCGGGCGCGCGCGCGCCAGGATGCGTAGCCCAGACGGTGGCGCCGCTCCTGCAAGCGGGGGGCACAGATGAACGACCTTAGCGACCTCCTTGCACCCGGCGCGGTGCTGCCGCGTCTCGCCGCCGCCTCGCGCCGCCAGGCGTTGCAGGCGATGAGCGAGGTCGCCGCCAAGGCCGCCAACGTCGATGCGCGCGCCGCGTTCGAAGCGGTGCTGATGCGCGAGCGGCTGTCGGGCACCGGCATGGGCGACGGCGTCGCAATCCCGCACGCGCCGGTGGCCGGGGTGACGCGCCCGATCGGGGCGTTCGCGCGGCTGGAAATGCCGCAGGATTTCGACGCGCTCGACTCGCGCCCCGCCGACCTGGTGTTCCTGCTGCTGGCGCCGCCCGAGCGCGGCGGCGATCATCTGAAAGCGCTGGCGCGGGTCTCGCGCCTGCTGCGTCACGCCGAGATACGCGAAAAATTGCGCGCCGCGCGCAGTGGCGATGAAATCTACGCGCTGTTCTCTAGCGCCGTGCGCAGCGACGCGGCGTGATGAGCGCGGCCAACCGCCTCTTTTCCTACTTCCCCCTGCTGCTGACCATTGCCGCCTTCTCCGCGCTTGGCGTGTTCGCGGCTTGGCCGAACGGTTGGAGCGGGGCGCTGGTGGTGTTCGTGGTTTATCTGCTGGCGCCGATGGTGCAGCGCATCATGCTGCGCTGGGCCCCGCTCAAGCCTGGCGTGATCGCCATCAGCCATCGCCGCTTCTGCTCCTGGCTGGCGAACCACCATATCCAGGCCTTCTACGACGCGCTGCCCTATCTTGAATCGCTGCTGCGGGTGATACCGGGCTTTTATTCGATGTGGCTGAGGATGTGGGGCTCGCGCATCGGCTATGGCGTCGAATGGCCGGTGCGCATGGACGTGCTCGACCGCGACATGATGGATGTCGGAAACCGCGTCGTGTTCGCGCGCGAGGTGGAATTGTCAGCCCACGTGCGCCAGAAGGTCGAGACCGGTCTGCGGGTGCTGGTGCGGCCGGTGCGGGTGGGCAGCCATTCGTTCATCGGCGCGGGCGTGCGCATGGGTCCGGGCGCGGTGGCGCCCCACGATTCCAATTTGCCGGCGCTGACCGTGGTCGACGTGAACGAGAGCTACGGCCAAGCCAAACGCCACCACCCGGAACGGGTGGAGGCGGAGTTCGCGCTGGGGTGATGGGGACGCCGCTCTCCCTTGCGGAGAGGGTCGGCCCGCGCCGGCGTCGCCGATTCAGCGACACACCAATGCGCGCGCCGCGTCGTATTCGCGCTTGAGCCGCGCCACCAAATCCCCCGCGCTCACCACTTCGTGCACGCCGCCGACGCCTTGGCCGGCGCCCCAGATCTCCTTCCAGGCCTTGGCTTTCGAGCCTTCTCCGCCGCCGAAATTCATCTTGCTGGGATCGCTGACCGGCAAATTGGCGGGGTCGAGGCCGGCATTGACGATCGAGCCTTTGAGATAATTGCCAAGCACGCCGGTGAACAGATTGGTGTAGATCACGTCCTCGGCGCGGCTATCGACGATCATCTGCTTGTAGGCCGCCGAGGCGTTGGCCTCCTTGGTGGCGATGAAGGCCGAGCCGATATAGGCGAGGTCCGCTCCCATGGCTTGCGCCGCCAGCACCGCGCCGCCATTGGCGATCGCGCCGGAGAGCAGCAGCGGCCCGTCGAAGAATTGGCGTATCTCCTGCACCAGTGCGAACGGCGACATGCCGCCAGCGTGACCGCCCGCGCCCGCGCACACCGCGATCAAGCCGTCAGCGCCCTTCTCCAGCGCCTTCTTGGCGAAACGCACATCGATGATGTCGTGCAGCACGATGCCGCCATAGGAATGGATCGCGTCGTTCACGTCGGTGCGGGCGCCCAGCGAAGTGATGACGATGGGGACCTTGTGCTTGACGCAGGACGCGACATCGGCCTCCAGCCGCTCGTTGGTCTTGTGCACGATCTGATTGACCGCATAGGGCGCGGCCGGCGCTTGCGGGTTGGCTTCGTCCCATGCGGCCAGCTCCGCCTTGATGCGCACCAGCCACTCGTCCAACAGCGGCTGCGGGCGGGCGTTGAGCGCGGGGAACGCGCCGACGATGCCAGCCTTGCACTGGGCGATCACCAGCTCCGGGTTGGCGATGATGAATTGCGGCGCGCCGACCGCGGGTAAGCGCAGCTTGTCGAACAAAGGCGGCAAGGCCATGAAGCTCTCCTGTTGCGCCCTGCCTAGCTTGGGGCCAAAACCGCGTCGAGTGTGACCGAGGGTCAAGGGACACGGAAATGGACCTCCAATTAGGAGAAACGGCCGACGAAGCCGATTGGCGCGCGCTGGTCGAGCGTGGGCTGAAAGGCGCGGGCTGGGACAAGCTGGTTGGCAAGACCGCCGATGGCATCCCGTTCCAACCGCTCTACCGCGAGCCCGATTGCGCCAGCGCCAGCGACGAAGCGGGCTTCCCTGGCGCGGCGCCGTTCGTGCGCGGACTGCCGGGATGGAACATCCGCCAGAGCTACGCTCTCCCCGACCCTACCGAGACCAACCGCGAAATACTGGCCGACCTGAAGGGCGGCGTCGGCGGCGTCGAGCTCGTGCTGGAAGACGGCGACACCGCCGCCGCCGAACTCGACCTCGCGCTGGCCGATGTGATCTTGGAAGCCGCGCCGGTTTCGCTCGACGGCGGCGACCTCAACGCCGCGCGTCTGCTGCGCGACAAGCTCAAAGGCGTGGCCGCGGCGGGGACCGCGTTCAACCTCGATCCGATCGGTGCGCTGATGCGCACCGGCGCCGGCGGCGACATCGCCGAGGCGGCGCGCTTCGCGCTGGAGACGCGCTCTGCGCTGCCGGCGGCGACCGTGCTGCGCGTGGATGCGCGCCCGGTGCATGAAGCGGGCGGAACCGAGGCGCAGGAAATCGCAGCGGCGCTCGCCTGCGGCATTGCTTATCTGCGGGCGCTGACGCAAGCGGGGCTCTCGGCCGACGAGGCGGCCCAATCGCTGCTGTTCACCTTCTCCATCGGCCCCGATGTTTTGGTCGAAACCGCCAAATTGCGGGCGCTGCGGCTGTGCTGGGCGCGGGTGCTGGAAGCGAGCGGGGTTGCCCCCACAGCCCGCGGCGCGCGCGTGCATGCGATCAGTTCGCGCCGGATGATGACGCGCGTTGACGCCCACACCAATATTCTCCGCGTCAGCTGCGCCGCGTTCGCCGCCGCCATCGGCGGCGCCAACGAGGTCACCACTTTACCGTTCACCGACGCGCTCGGCCTGCCTACCCCATTCGCGCGCCGCGTCGCCCGCAACACCCAGCACGTGCTGCTGGAAGAATGCCGCCTCGGTCACGTCGCCGATCCCGCCGGCGGGGCGTGGTTCGTGGAAAAACTCACGCGCGATCTGGCGGCGCTAGCGTGGGCGAAGATGCAAGCGATCGAAGCGCAAGGAGGGGTCGTCGCCGCGCTGACGAGCGGGAGCTTGCGGGGCGATGTCACCGCGGCGCGCGCCGCGCGCCAGGCCGCGTTCGCGCGCCGCAAGGAGATGATTACGGGCGTGACCGACTTCCCATTGCTCGGGCAAAAAAAAGCGCCGCAATTCGGACCGCGGACCTTCAGGTCCGCAAAGGCGGGTCTGAAGACAAGTGGTCCAGATGCCGCCGCGCCGCTTGCCCCGATCCGCTGGTCCGAACCGTTCGAAGCGGTGCGCGAACACGGCGAGCACGCCAACGCGAAACTGTTCTTCGCCAATCTCGGCCCCGCCGCCGCGTTCGGCCCTCGCGCGCAATTTGCACGCAATCTGTTCGCGGTGGGCGGCGTGGACAGCATCGGCGCGGAAGCGGCTTACGCTTCGGGCGAAGCGATAATCGACGCGTTCGTGAAAAGCGGCGCGCGCGTAGCGGCGATCTGCGGCGCCGACGCCGCCTATGCCGGGCAAGCCGAAAACGCCGCGCAAAGATTGAAAGCCGCGCGCGGCGTCTGGGTGGTCCTGGCCGGCAAGCCGGGCGAGCGCGAAGCCGCGTTGCGCGCCGCAGGGGTCGATCAGTTCGTGTTCAGTGGCCAAGACATGCTGAAGGAACTTGAAACGCTGCACGCGGCGTTGGGGATTGGCGCATGAAGAACGCTCCCGCCGAACGCGACGTCGATGAAGCGCTGCGCACGCTGAACGCCTCGTTCCGCTATGATCCACCTGAGCGTTGGCTTCCTGCCTACAATCTCCTCGCAAGCGCACGGCGTGCAATCTACCGTGCGCGCCGTCCCGCGGCTGCGTTACATGTCCTCACCTTCCTGGCGCTCATTTTGGTGCTCATCCACGCCCTCCTCAACCTCCAGAACCGCCAGTTCCTAGCTTATTCAACGATTTTTTCTGGCGTACCGTCAGTCGTCGGCTTCGTGGCCGACTTTTTCATCGCGCGGCGTTTCCCACTCGTCCGCAAGCTTGCGGGGATCGAAGAAGCGTGCAAGCCCTTCCACGACATTGCCCCGGCGCAATCCAAGGCCAGCGCCGCATGAGCCTGCCTGACTTTTCCAAGCTATTGCTCGACATGGATGTCACCAGCATCGCACCCCCAACCGGCGAACCTTGGCTCACGCCGGAAGGCATCGCCATCAACCGCGCGTATACGAGCGTCGATCGCGCAGGGCTTGATTTCATTGACGGCTATCCCGGCCTGGCCCCGTTCGGGCGCGGCCCATATCCCACCATGTACGTGCAGCAGCCCTGGACTATCCGGCAATATGCGGGTTTCTCCACGGCGGAAGATTCCAACGCTTTCTACCGACGCAATCTCGCGGCTGGGCAGAAGGGACTCTCCATCGCCTTCGATCTCGCCACCCATCGCGGTTACGATAGCGATCATCCGCGCGTGGTCGGCGATGTCGGCATGGCGGGCGTGGCGATTGATTCCATTCTCGACATGCGCACCTTGTTCGACGGCATTCCGCTCGACCAGATGAGCGTGTCGATGACCATGAACGGGGCAGTGCTGCCGATTCTGGCGCTCTACATCGTCGCCGGTGAAGAGCAAGGCGTGCCGCACGCCAAGCTTTCCGGCACGATCCAGAACGACATCCTCAAAGAATTCATGGTGCGCAACACCTTCATCTATCCGCCCAAGCCCTCGATGCGCATCGTTTCGGACATTTTCACCTACACGGCGCGCGAAATGCCGAAATTCAATTCAATCTCGATCAGCGGCTATCACATGCAGGAGGCCGGCGCGACGGCCGATCTCGAACTCGGCTACACGCTTGCCGACGGCGTTGAATATATCCGCGCAGGGATCGCCTCCGGCCTGGACATCGACGCGTTTGCGCCGCGGCTCTCGTTCTTCTGGGCCATCGGCATGAACCCGTTCATGGAAATTGCCAAGCTGCGCGCGGCGCGGTTGCTGTGGACCAAGCTGTTGCGGCAATTTTCACCCAAGGATGACAAATCCGTCGCGCTGCGCACGCATTGCCAGACTTCCGGATGGTCGCTGACCGCGCAAGACGTGTACAGCAACGCGGTGCGCACCTGTGTTGAGGCGCTAGCGGGCGCCTATGGCGGCACGCAATCGCTGCACACCAATTCGCTCGACGAGGCCTTGGCGCTGCCCACGGATTTTTCCGCCCGTATCGCCCGCAACACGCAAATCCTGTTGCAGGGCGAGGCAGGTGTCACCCGACCCGCCGATCCCTGGGGCGGCTCATATTATGTCGAACGGCTCACCGCCGATCTCGCTGCCAAGGCGTGGGCGCATATCGAGGAAGTGGAGGCGCTAGGCGGCATGGCGGAAGCGATCGGCCAAGGTTTGCCAAAAGCGCGCATCGAGGAGGCCGCCGCCCGCACCCAAGCGCGCATCGACACCGGCCATCAAATTATCGTTGGCGTGAACAAGTATACAATGGATGAAAAAGAAGACGTGCCGGTGCTGAAGGTGGACAACGCCAAGGTGCGCTCGATGCAGCTGGAGAAATTGGCGCGGCTGAAGGCGGATCGCAGACAGAGCGAAGTGGATGCGGCGCTGGCGGCATTGGAGCGCGCGGCCTCCGGCCGCGCAAGCGTCGCCGGCGGCGACGCGCTCCATCGCTCCAACCTCCTCGAACTCACCGTCAACGCCGCGCGCGCCAAGGCCACGGTGGGCGAAATGTCGTACGCATTGGAGAAAGCGTTCAAGCGCCACCAGCCGCCGATCCGCCTGGTCACCGGCGTGTTCGCACGCGAAGCGGGAAGCGACGCGGCAATGGCGCGCGCGCGCGAAAGCGTCTCCGCGTTCGCCGAGGCCGAGGGCAAGCCGCCGCGCATTCTGGTCGCGAAAATGGGCCAGGACGGCCACGATCGCGGCCAAAAAGTGATCGCCAGCGCGTTCTCGGATCTTGGCTTTGAAGTCGAGATCGGGCCTTTGTTTGCAACGCCCGAGGAAGTCGCAGCGCTTGCGATCGAGAAAGGCGTGCACATTGTCGGCGTCTCCTCGCTGGCGGCGGGGCACCTGACGCTAACCCCGGCCCTACGCGCCGCGCTCGTCGCGCAGGGCGGCGGCGACATCATGATCGTCATCGGCGGCGTGATCCCGCCGGAAGATGTACCGACGCTAAAGGAGATGGGCGCGGCGGCGGTGTATCCGCCGGGCGGCGCAATCGCCGACATCGCGCTGGATCTGCTCGACGCGCTGAACGCGAAGCTTGGGTATAAGCAGCGGGAGCGGGGGTGAACACTTGCGTTTGTACCGCAGTTTGATACAGTGCGTTCGTGCCGATTGCCAGCTTCGCCGACGACGACACGGCGCGCATATTCGCCGGACAGCACGTGCGCGGCGTCGCGGAGGCAGTTGCGAAACGCGCGCGGCGGCGGATGCAGCAGCTTGAGGCAGCGACGCGGCTGGATGATTTGGCTTCGCCAGGCGCTGATCTGAAGAAGCTCGCGGGGGTGAAACCGGAGACATGGCAAATTCGAGTGAACGATCAGTACAGGGTGCGTTTTCAGGTCGTCAGCCACACTCCGCTTGAATTGGCGCAAGTCTGGTTTGGCGATCCGCATTGATGGAGAAATTTTGTTATGGGCGTTGCGCGAAGCTCCGTGCGTTTTAAAAAGCCGCTCCCGCACCCTGGGGAGACGTTGGCCGAGGATTATCTCGAGCCCCTCGGCTTGAGCGCGGGCGCGCTTGCCAAACAGATGGGCCTCAAGGGGCGCCAGCGCATCGAACGGCTGGTGCGCGGGCAGCAACCCATCACGGCCGACACGGCGTTGCGGTTGGCGCGCGTCTTCACCAACACCTCGCCGGAATTCTGGATGAATTTGCAGGCGTCGCACGATCTTTCTGCTGCGGAGATCGAAGTGCGACGAGAGCTAAAGGCGATCAATGCGTTGACATAGGCGTCGGGGAGCGGCTGCGCGTTGACCAGAGGAAGCGTCGCTCGCGCCTCTGCTCCCTTTCCTCCAAGCAAGGACAGCAGAGGCGCTTCTCCTGAACCACCAACGCGTGTAGCGAATGCTGAATGCCCGACCTCGCCCCCGCCCGCGCCATCCTGCAGCGCATCTTCGGCCATGCCGAATTCCGCGGGCTGCAAGCTGACGTCATCGCGGAAGTCCTGGCCGGGCGCGATGTGATGGCGGTGCTTCCGACCGGGGGCGGGAAATCTTATTGTTACCAGATTCCGGCCATGCTGCGCCCGGGCGTTGGCTTGGTGGTGTCGCCGCTGATTGCGCTGATGGCCGATCAGGTGGCGGCGCTGCGCGCGGCGGGGGTGAAGGCGGCGCGGTTGGATTCTACGATCCCCGCGGAGGAACGCCGCGCTTCCCTCGATGCCGCGCGCGCGGGCGAACTCGATCTCTTGTACCTCTCGCCCGAAGGCCTGTTCGCGCCGAATTTTCTCGATGCGCTTCGCGAGTGTCCGCTGGCGCTGATCGCCATCGACGAGGCGCATTGCGTTAGCCAATGGGGGCACGATTTCCGTCCCGATTATCGCGCGCTGGGCAAGCTGGCGGAGATGTTTCCAAACACACCGCGCATCGCCGTCACCGCCACCGCCGATCTGAAGACTCAAGCCGATATTCGTGCGCAGCTGCGGCTCGAACACGCGCGCGCCTTCGTCGATTCGTTCGACCGCCCCAATCTCGTGCTCGCCGCCGAACGCAAGAACACCCGCCCCGGCGAGCGCGTGCTTGATCTAGTGCGCGCACGGCCGGGCGTTTCCGGCATCGTCTATTCCAGCACGCGCGACGGCGTCGAGACCATCGCCGACAATTTGCGCGCCGCCGGAATCGATGCGCTGGCCTACCATGCCGGCCTCGACGCCAGCGTGCGCGCCGAGCGGCAACAGCGTTTCCAGGTGCAGGACGATGTGGTCATGGTCGCCACCATCGCGTTTGGCATGGGCGTTGACAAACCCGACGTGCGCTTCGTCATCCATGCCGATCCGCCGAAATCGATCGAGGCCTATTGGCAGGAAGTCGGCCGCGCCGGCCGCGACGGAGATACCGCCGAAGGCATCGCGCTTTATGGCGCCGGCGATCTGCGCCGCGCCTTGATGTGGGCCAACACATCGAACGCCACCGAGCAGATCAAAGCCGTGCAGGCCAAGAAGGCGCGGCAATTGTTCAATTTCCTCGACGGACTTTCGTGTCGCCGCGCCGGGGTGCGGCGCTATTTCGGCGAGGAGAACGCCGCCCCGTGCGGGGTCTGCGATGTCTGCGCCGAGCCGCCGGTTTCCATCGACGCCACCGAGTTCGCCGGCAAGGCGCTTGCGGCGGTGATGCGCATGGATCAGCGATTCGGCCGCGGGCGCGTGGTAGATCACTTGCTCGGCAAGGCGCCGCGCGATGGGCTCGATGAACAATATTCGACGCGCAGCACTTACGGCATCGGCAAGGACCAAAGCGAAGCGCTGTGGCGGCGGGTGATCGAGCATCTGTTGTTCGAGGGCGTGCTCACGGAAGGCGATGACGAACGCCCGGTGCTGAGCGTCGCCGACGATGAAGCCGCACGGGCGATCTTCCGCAAGGAACGCGAAATCCGCGTGCGCGAGGAGGCCAAGACCACGCGCCGCTCCAAGGAAGAACGCCGCGCCTCCCGCGACGCGCGCCGCGGCGCGCAGGCTGGGCTTTCCGGCGAGGACGCCAAAGCGTTTGAGGCGCTGCGCGCCTGGCGGCGCGAAACCGCGGCGGCGCAAGGCGTGCCGCCTTACGTGATTTTCCACGACACAACGCTCGCCGCCATCGTCGCAGCCAAGCCCGCCGACCTCGCCGCACTCGCACGCGTGCCCGGCATTGGCGAAGCCAAGCTCAAGCGCCATGGCGCGGCGGTGCTGGAGCTGCTGCGCGGGAGCTAACGCTTATGCACCGCTGGCGTCTTCGCCGGCATGGTTGGATCAGTCCAGTCCAAAATTTATCAAAATCAGAGTCGCCAGTCCGAGGAAGGCGAGGAAGCCCAGCGCGTCGGTGATGAAGGTCACCAGCACCGAGGACGATACCGCCGGGTCGGCGCCGATGCGGTTCAGGAACAGCGGCGCCAGGATGCCCGCCAGGCCGCCGACGGCAAGGTTGATCACCACCGCGCCGCCGACCGCTAGCGCCAGTCCCTCGCTGCCGAACCAGAAATAAGCCACCGCCGCCAACACAAGGCCGAACATCAGCCCCTGCGCCAGCGCCGTCGCGCCCTCGCGCCCAATGTAACGCCAGGCGTTGGCGTTGGAGAGATCGCGTGAGGCGAGCGCGCGCACCGTCACCGCCAGCGTCTGATTGCCGACATTGCCCCCGAGCGATGCCACCACCGGCATCAACACCGCCAGCTCCACCATTCGCACGATCGAGGCGGAGAACGCCGAGATCACGGTGGCGGCGATCAAAGCAGTGCCGATATTGAGAAATATCCAAGGCGCGCGCGCCCGCACCGAGCGGTAGACGCTGTCGGTTTGCGCGGCTTCGCTGACGCCGGCGAGTTTGAGCAAATCTTCTTCGCCCTCTTCGCTAATCACGTCGACGATGTCATCGACCGTCACCGTGCCGGTGAGCCGCCCCGCTTCGTCCACCACTGGCGCCGAGGCGAGGTGATATTTCTGAAACGTATGGGCGACTTCCTCCTGGTCCATTTCCGGGCGGATCAGCGCCTTCACCGGGGCCATGATCGCGGCCAGCGGCGTCTCGCGCCGCTCACGCATCAGCTTGGAGACGTTCACCGCGCCGACCGGACGCATCATCGGATCGACCACGTAGATTTCGAAGAACACGTCCGGCAGCTCGGCGGCGTCGTTGCGCATACGGTCGATCACATCGCCGACCAGCGCCGCTTCCGGCGCGGCGACATATTCGCGCTGCATCAGCCGCCCGGCGGTCTCCTCGTCGAAGGAAAGCGCTTCCTCGACCGCCAGGCGGGTGTCTTCGTCGGCGGCGGCGAGCACGCGCCCGAGCTGTTTTTCGTCGATGTCAGCGGCGACGGCGGCGGCGTCATCGGTGTCGAGTTGACCGAGCGCGCGGGCGACGTAGTCGGCCGGCAGCTCGGGCAGCACCTCCTCGCGCCGCTCCCAGGAGAGGTCGGCCAGAAATTCCGCCGGCAGCTCGCGCCCGACCAGGCGGGCGATGGTGCGCGCGGTTTCCAGCGACACGTGCTCGATCACGTCGGCGAGATCGGCGCTGTCGAGCCCAGCCAGCATGCGGCGCAGCAAGGGGGCGTCATGGTCGCCAGCCGCGCCAATGAGCCGGGCGATGAAGCTGGAATCCTCGGAGGGAGTCTTGCGCGGTTGATCGGCGGCGGTCGCCTCCTCCTCGATGCTCACCGGCCACCTCCCGCGCATGGGTCAATCCATGCGCCCCGTAAGCCCCTGTCTCGGCGGTGACGTCAAGCCCGATTGCGCCGCGTAAACCGGTCGCTAGGTATTTGGTGCAAAATCGCTACACGAAGCCCACCGAAATTGAGGAAGCCAGAATGCTCCGCACCGCCCTACCCGCCGCCGCTCTGCTGCTTTGCGCCACTCCCGCGTTCGCCCAACAGGTCCACGAGCACGGGCAATCGCAACAGACCCAACCAACCCAACAAGCGCCAGAAATGCCCGCGCGCGAGCACGCCGGCACGAGCCATGAAGGTATGGGCGACATGCCGGGCATGGAGCACGGCGACCACGGCGAAGGGAATGAGATTTCCGTGGTGGATCATTTGCGGCGCGGTGTGCTGGGTTCGGCTTCGGTGATGATGGAGGCGTCGGGCACATCCTGGCAACCAGGCGCCTCCGAACATGGCGGCGTGCATACGATGGCCGGCGAGTGGGAGCTGATGGGCCACGCCATGTTCGCTGGCGTTTACGATTGGCAGGAGGGCCCGCGCGGCGATGAGAAAGCGTTCCTCGCCGGCATGGTGATGGGCGCGGCGCGGCGCGATTTCGCCTCCGGCACGCTTAACCTGCGCGCCATGCTCAGCCCCGACCCGGCCATGGGCGCACAGGGCTATCCGCTGCTGTTCGCGGCGGGGGAAAGCGCCGATGGGGTGAACACCCTGGTCGATCGCCAGCACCCGCACGATCTGTTCATGGAGCTCTCGGCCTCCTACGCGCATCGGCTCGGGGCCGGCGACGCCGTGTTCGTCTATGCCGGCCTCCCCGGCGAGCCGGCGTTCGGGCCGCCGACTTTCATGCACCGCATGACCTCGATGGATTCGCCCGAAGCGCCGATCTCGCACCATTGGTTTGACTCCACCCACATCACTTTCGGCGTGCTCACCGCTGGCTATGTGCACGAGAACTGGAAGCTTGAGGCTTCACGCTTCCGCGGCCGCGAACCGGATGAACACAGGTACGATATTGAAACCGGAGATTTGGATTCAACCGCGTTGCGGGTGAGTTGGAACCCGACGGAAAACATGGCGCTGCAAGCCTCGAGGGCCGACATCGCCAGCCCCGAGGCGCTTGAACCCGACCAGGACGAAACCCGCTGGTCGGTTAGCGGGCTTTACACCGACACGATTGGCGGCGCTGATGGCAGGTGGTCGGCCACGCTCGCGTTTTCCAACAAAGAACGCAGCGACGGCGCCTCGCTCGATGCCTGGCTCGCGGAAGCCGCACTGCACGCCGACGAGAATTGGACACTGTTCGCGCGCGCTGAAGCCATCGAGACCGATGAACTCGGCATCGCTCACGGACCGGTGGCGGATGTGCAGCGGCTAAGCATCGGCGCCATCCGCGATTGGCGCATCAACGAAAACGCGCTCATCGGCCTGGGCGCGCTGGCCCAGCAACACTTCGCGCAGGGCGCGCTGGAGGCCAGCTATGGCGGCGACCCACGCGGCGCGATGGCGTTCGTGCGGCTGAAGCTGGGGTAGCGGCAGCGGCGCGCCGAACGGCAGGGCCGCTCCAACTCGGTCGTTGGCCGTGCGGCGCGCACAAGGCCGGCGATGCCGGGAGCGGACAGCGGCCTGCCCTTCCCGCGGCGGTTCAGAGCAGGCGGCGAAGCTCGCGCTCAAGGAGATCGAAATTGCCCCCAAAACTTTGGATCATGGCTTGTAGGAAGAGCGTTGGCTTGATGAGGCTCATCTCGAACGGATGCCCCGCCCTGATTGAAAGCGAATGCATGAAACTGAGCTGAGCGCGTCCGTTGCCGTCGCGAAATGGGTGGATAGCGTTGAGTTCCGCAAGGAACGCAGTCGCCCCGGGGACAAACGAGACCGCCGATGAGCCGCCCTTGAACGGCGTCAATTGCAATCGGGCAAACAACTTGTCCATCTGCGCGGCGATGTGTTCCGGATAACAAAACGCGTTGCCGCCTTTCGCGGTGCGAACGGTGCGATACCGGCCTGCCCATGTATAAACGTCGCAGAACAGGTGGCGGTGCAGGGCCCTATAGTGGGTTGGCCCAAATCGACCGATGGGAAGAGCTTCCTCCGCCCGGAGGCTGGACATTTCGAGTTCAAAGGCTTCCAATTTCGCGGGATCGCGAAGACCGAGTTTGTTCTTGAGGACAAAGGCCCCCGTGTAACAATACGGATCGCCGAAAACCTCATAGCCGTGATCACTCATTTCCGAGTGGGCTTGCTCGTCTTGTAAGCGCGTAATACTTCGGCACGCCGCTCGTCCTGAGAAAGGCCCTTTGTCTTTTGAAGGCGCTTTCGGCCGGCATCGCTCAGACGCAGTCCCTCCACCTCAGCGATGGCAGCGTAAGCCTTGGCGCCAAGGGGGCGATTGTAGCTCTTCGGATCTGACTTGCTCATGGGTGCGGCATATCAGAATCGGCGCCGCTTGGCACCCATCTTCTCCACTTCGGGATTGTTTGCGCTGTGTCCGCTTCGGGCCACCTTTCCTGGTTCGTCATGCGCGACGCGCCAGTCTGCAATCAAACCCATGCGACCCGCTGGCGATCAGTCAGCTCAGGGCTGCAAGCCGAAACAAAAAACCAAGAGCCGGCTGGAAGCCGGCTTCTTTGCTTCCACCGAGGGTCGGTCTCCAACAAACTTCGCCGCGCCGTGCCCGGCGCTTGCGCAGCCCTCCACCGCTAAAGCTCCGGCGAGGCAGCCTTGGCGGCGCTGCGCGAAGCGAAGGCTGGTGCGCTCGAGAGGACTCGAACCTCCACGATGTTACTCGCTGCCACCTCAAGGCAGTGCGTCTACCAATTCCGCCACGAGCGCATTTAGGCGCGCGGGGGTAGCAGACCGGGTCTGGACCGACAAGCCCGCCCTGGGCCCGCCCTGGGCTCACCCTGGGCCGAGCACAAGCTCAGGCGGCTGCGTGGAATTCCTGGACGTCGGCGGGTTTGATGATTGTGATGCAGAGTCGGTCGCCCTGGATGGTGATCTCGCCCCGGGCGATGGGGTGGCCGTTGGCCAGGATCCAGAGTTCGTCGCTCTCCTTGGTGTCGAGCGGGATCACCGCCCCGCGCCCCATCTTCAGCAGGTGCTGCATCGGCATCTTGCTGCGGCCGAGCAGGACGGTGAGCTCGATAATGACATTATGGACTTGGTTGCGTTGCGGCACGGGCGGCTCCAGATTCGTCCCCAGTCGAACCGGAAAGGATAAAGAGGTGGTGAACGCGTGATCGGTTGGGCGGTTTCCCCGGGGCTTACCGATTATGAGCCCGCCGTGGCGGCAATGGAGGCGCGCGCGGCGGGAATCGCGGCGGGGGAGGCCGGCGAACTAGTTTGGCTGCTGGAACACCCCCCGCTCTACACCGCCGGGGTCTCGGCCAAGGCTGGCGATCTTCTCGCACCCGAACGCTTCCCGGTGTTCCGGACCGGACGCGGCGGGCAATACACCTATCACGGCCCCGGCCAGCGGGTGGCCTATGTGATGCTGGACCTGCGCCCGCGGGGGCGCGACGTAACCCGTTTCGTCGCCGACCTTGAGCGCTGGCTGATCGCCGCTTTGGCGCGGTTGGGGGTCAAGGGCGAGGTGCGCCAAGGCCGGGTTGGGGTGTGGGTGGATACCTCGGAACGCGAAGACAAGATCGCCGCCATTGGCGTGCGGCTGCGAAAATGGGTGAGCTTTCACGGCATCGCCTTCAACGTCGCGCCGAACCTGGAGCACTTTTCCGGCATCACCCCGTGCGGGGTTTCCGCCTCGCAATTCGGGGTCACCAGCCTGGCCGCGCTTGGGCTCGGCGCCTCCATGAGCGAAGCTGACGCCGCCCTCCGCGCCGGGTTCGAGGAGGTTTTTGGCGCGACCGAGCTCACGACCATGCAGGGCGTCTGAAGAAATTCCACCCGCATACGGTAGCGTGTTATTTTAACCACTTGTGTTGTGTTTTTCCCACACTAGGTGCGTGTGAACTGGAGTTCACACATGGTCAACCAAGCGACTTCCCCTGCTTCACCGCGCGCAAGACCTCGGATGAGGACAGCGTCAATCTGCACATCGGCCACCGCCTGCGCCGGCGCCGCAGATTGATGGGGCTGACCCAGAGCGCCTTGGGCGGGCTGCTGCACATGCCGTTCCAGTCGGTGCAAAAATACGAATGCGCCGAGAACCGCATCTCGGCGGCGCGCCTGTTCGCCCTGGCCAAGGCCCTGGAGGTGCCAGTGCAATATTTCTTCGAGGGCCTCGGCGACGCTAGGGTCAGCACCGCGCGGACCGAAACAATGCTCGACCCCAATGAAGCGGAAGAGCTTCTCACCGCCTACGCAGCGCTGCGGCCGACCTCGCGTCAACGCCTGCTGGAACTGGTGAAGGCGCTCTGAGCATCCAAAGCGGCGTGCGCGCGCATCCTTTGAGCAATGGGGCCCACGCCCCGTCGAGGGAGCTGAGCCAATGGAACCTGAAATTTTCGTCCCGTTTGTGTTTTTTGGATTTCTCGCCGCGATCATCATCGTGCCGCAACTAGCCAAGGAACGCACCAAGCGCACCGCGCACGAATTGGTCTCGCAAGCCTTGTCGCGGGGGCAGACGCTCGACGCCTCGCTGGTGTCGCAACTGACGCAGAACCTGCTCGAGGAAGGCAACCGCGCCCGCAACAGCCTTGGCCGCGGAATCATTCTGCTCGCGCTCGCCGGCGGCTTCATCGCCGCGGGCTATGTCGGCGGCGAGTTCGACGATGGGGTCCGCCACGGCATGGCCATGCCCGCCATTATCATGGGCGCGGTCGGGCTGGCGTTCATCGTGCTGGCGATGGTCGATTTCGCCATGCGCAAGCGCGAAGCGTAACAAGCGTCGGGCGTTTACCCAACGAGAGGCCGCGTTCCGCGCGGCCTCTTTGCGTTGCGCTTCTGCTTCACTGTCCCCGCCGCATCGACGCGTCCCGCCGCCCTCGCTAGTGGTCAGATTCCGACACTTGCATCCCAGATCTGCAGCGCGCTTTTGCAAGTGTCAGAATCATCAGGACCACTAGAAAACATTGGGCTTAGTGGAGCGAATTTGACAATCGCCCTAAGCGTTGCGCAAAAATGGGTGGCGAATGTCAAATTCGCTCCACTAGCTTCGCGCCAAAATGGGGACAGCCATGCGATTGATGTTGTTTGCGGCGCTCGCGCTTGCGGCTTGCGCCAATGCGGGGAGCGCGACCCCGCTGGCGCCGTCAGCATGGGTGGCGATCACGCCCGCGCCGATCGACATCGACGGGCGCTTGTTCACGCCGACCTGCTCGGACGCACCCGACACCGATCCCAGCTATCGCTTCTGGTTCCGCCAGGGAAGCGGGGATGGATTGGTGGTGTTCTTCGACGGCGGCGGCGGCTGCTGGGACGATGTCAGCTGCGCCGCGCCGTGGCGCGCTCGCGACGGCGCCGAACCGGCGGGCCTCTACAAGGCCGAACTCATTCCCGCCGCCGGCCCGGTCGGTTTTGGGGGGATTTTCGACATCGGAAACGCGAGCAATCCGGTGCACGATTGGAGCTTCGTTTACGTGCCCTATTGCACCGGCGATGTGCACGCGGGCGCCAACACCGCCCAATATTCCGACCCCGACACCGGCGCGCCTTACACGATCGAGCATCGCGGCGCCGACAATTTCCGCGCCATCCTGAGCTGGATGCGCGCGCATGTCCCCCAGCCCGAGCGGCTGCTGGTCACAGGATCCAGCGCCGGCGCCTATGGCGCGGCCGCGCACTTTGCCGCCATTCGCGAGAGTTACCCAGAGGGCCGCGCTTTGATGTTCGGCGACGCCGGCCAAGGGGTGACCACGCCGGATTTTCTGGCGCTGCAGAACCGCAACTGGAACTACCAATTGCCGGCCTCGGTGTTCGGCGCTGGCGCCCGCCTCAGCGCCGACGATGATCTGGTCGCCCGGCTGGCCGCGCATTTCCCGCGCGACCGTTTCGCCCAATACACCACCACGTTCGACGTGACCCAGCGCGGCTATTACGCGCTGATCGCCGCGCCGCAAACGTGCGGGGCCTGGACCGAAGCGATGGTCGGCGCGCTCACCCGTCGGCAGGGCGCGGCAAATTTCCGTTCCTATCTGGCCGCTGGCGAAACCCACACCGTGCTGCGCACGCGGCTCTTCTACGCCGAGCGCTCCGGCGGCGCACCGTTCGCGCAATGGCTGGCGGCCCTGCTGAACGAGGAAGCCCCGGAGAACGCGGCCTGCGAAGATTGCCTGACGCCGCCGGCGCGGTGCGATTACTGAGGCGAAGCGCAAAGGAGCGCGGGTCTTCAGACCCGCATTTGCGCGGGCTGAAGACCCGCGCTCCTTTGTTCACCCCAACTCGATCAGCACTTCATCGGCGGCGACGCTCGCGCCGGCCACGACATGCACTTTGCTCACCACCCCATCGCGTTCGGCGCGGATGATGTTTTGCATTTTCATGGCTTCGACCACGGCGACGCCCTCGCCTTCCTTCACCTCTTGGCCTGGCTTGACGTCGATGGAAATCATCAGCCCGGGCATGGGCGAGACGATCAATTTCGACGTGTCGGCCTTCTGCTTTTCGGGCAGCTTCTTGTGCAGCTCGGCGCGGCGCGGACTGGTCACCAGCGCGCGCACGCTCGCGCCGCGCATCCGCAACAGATAGCCCTCGGGTTCGACCTTCATTTTCACGGCAAAAGCCGCGCCGTCGAAACTGCCTTCAAACACCCGCCCGCCGGGGCGCTTTTGCGTGTCGAGGCGGTGGCCCTTGCCGTCGATCACGACATTGGCGCCGTTGTCATCGAGATCGACCAGCACATCGTGGTGCACGCGGTCGAGGATCACAACCCATTCGCGGCGATGCCCGCGCGCTTCGCCGTTGAGCCGGCCGCTGGTTTGCCCCGCGCGGCGCACCGCGAAAGCGCGCGCGAAGGCGGCGCAGGCGAGCAGCAGCTTTTCCTGCTTGGGCGTGGGCGCCACGCCGGCAAAACCGTCGGGGAATTTTTGCTTGATGTAGGCGGTGGTGAAATCGCCCTTGCGGAAATCCTTCTCGTCCATCACCGCGCCGAGGAAAGGAATATTGTCGGCGATGCCTTCAATCTGGAATTGATCGAGCGCGCGCGCTTGGGCGTCAATGGCGGCAATGCGGGTGGGCGCATGGGTGACCAATTTGGCGATCATCGGATCGTAGAACATCGAAATCTCATCGCCTTCGCGCACGCCGGTTTCGTTGCGCAGAGTCACATCGCCGAACTTGCCCTCCTCCGGCGGCCGATAGGAGCGCAAGCGACCTATGGAAGGCAGACAATTGCGATAGGGATCTTCCGCATAGATGCGGCTTTCAATCGCCCAGCCCTTGATCTTCAGATCCTTTTGTTTGAACGCCAGCTTCTCGCCGGCGGCGACGCGGATCATCTGCTCAACCAGATCGAGCCCGGTGATCATCTCGGAAACCGGGTGCTCGACTTGCAAGCGCGTGTTCATTTCCAGGAAAAAGAAACTCTTGTCGGCGCCGGAGACCACGAATTCGACGGTGCCGGCGCTATCGTATTGCACCGCTTGCGCCAGCGCCACCGCTTGCGCGCCCATAGCGGCTCTGGTTTTTTCATCCAGCAGCGGCGAGGGCGCTTCTTCGATCACCTTCTGGTTACGGCGCTGGATTGAGCACTCGCGCTCGAACAGATGCACGATATTGCCGTGCTTATCGCCCATCACCTGGATTTCGATGTGCCGGGGCGCGGTGACGAATTTCTCGATAAAAATTCGATCGTCGCCGAAGGCGCCCTTGGCCTCGGCGCGCACGGCGGGGAAGCCCTCCTGCACTTCCCTCTTGTTGTAGGCAACGCGAATGCCCTTGCCCCCGCCGCCGGCGCTCGCCTTGATCATCACCGGATAGCCAATCTCCTCCGCTATCTGGATCGCGTGCTCGACGCCGGAGATTTCGCCGATAAAGCCCGGCACGCAGGATACGCCGGCCGCGGCGGCGGCCTTCTTACTCTCGATCTTGTCGCCCATGGCGCGGATGGCGTGCGGGTTGGGGCCGATGAAAACGATGTTCTCGGCCAGCAGGCGGTCGGCGAATTCGGCGCGCTCGGAGAGGAAGCCGAAGCCCGGATGGATTGCCTGCGCACCGGTCTGTTTGGCCGCCGCCACGATCTTGTCGATCACCAAATAGCTCTGCGCCGCCGGCGAAGGGCCGATGAACACGCCCTCGTCGGCCATCTCCACGGCGAGACTATCGCGGTCGGCCTCGGAATAGACGATGGCCGTGGCGATCCCCAACCGGCGGGCGGTGCGGATAATGCGAACAGCGACCTCGCCGCGATTGGCGATCAGGATTTTATCGAACATGGGTGGGGTGTTAGATCGGCAGTCGGCAATCGGCAATCGGCAATCGGGGATCTAGCGCCAACTCCGTCATTCCGAACCCAGGGCAACACGCTCAACCGGACCGGAGTTCGCTCGCAAGCGTCGCGAACGCCCACTCAATCCACGGCGCCAGCGCCTCCACGTCCGCGCGCTCCACCGTCGCGCCGCACCAGATGCGCAGGCCCGGCGGGGCGGAGCGGTAGGACGCGGCGTCTTGCGCCACGCCCTCTTTTTCCAAGAGCGCCGCGAGCTTTTTCGCAAACTCCGCTTGCGCGTCTTCACTCAGCGAAGCCACGCGCGGATCGACCACTTTCAGGCACACGCCGGTATTCGACCAGGTGCGGGGATCGTCGGCCAGCGGCGCGATCCAATGCGTGCGCGCGGCCCAATCATAGAGCACTTTTGAGTTTGCGTCCGCGCGCGCGTGCAGCGCTTCCAGGCCGCCAATGCTCTCGCCCCATTTCAGCGTGTCGAGATAATCCTCGACCGCGAGCAAGGAAGGCGTGTTGATGGTTGCGCCTTCGAACAAATCTTCGTCGAGCTTGCCTTTCTTGGTCATGCGGAACAGTTTCGGCAGCGGACGATCCGGAATGTAGCTCTCCAGCCGCGCCACCGCGCGCGGGGAGAGAATGATCATGCCGTGCGCCGCCTCTCCGCCCATCACTTTCTGCCAGGAATAGGTGAGCACGTCGCACTTGGGCCAATCGATGGGCTGCGCGAACGCGGCGCTGGTGGCGTCGTTAATGGCAAGGCCCTCGCGGTCGGCGGCGATCCAATCGAAGTTTGGAATCTTCGCGCCCGACGTGGTGCCGTTCTGGGTGAAAATAATATCGGCGTGTTTGCGCGCCTTGGAGAAATCCGGCAGCGCGCCGTAAGGCCGGGCCACATGCAGCGCCGCGTCGATCTTCATCACCTTGGCGTCAGTGATCCATTCTTCGCCGAAACTCTCCCAGGCGAACACGTCCACAGGCCGGCAACCCAGCATCGACCACATCGCCATCTCTACCGCCCCGGTGTCGGAAGCCGGCACGATGGCGATCTTGTAGTCGGCGGGCACGCGCAGCAGCGCGCGGGTGCGGTCGATCGCTTCCCTGAGCTTGGCTTTACCCAGCTTGGAGCGATGCGAACGGCCGAGCGCCGCAGCTTCCAGCGCCGCCAAACTCCAGCCAGGACGTTTCTTGGTGGGTCCCGAGGAAAACCGGGCGTCAGCCGGGCGTGTTACCGGCTTTACAGGTATGCTCATCAACTTTTTCTCCCATCCTCACAGATGGACGTCCGCCGTTGGGAGCGGATGGCCCAGCAACCGCCTGCCCGCGTTCTTGGGAAAAGGCAATGCGGCGGATTGCGCTTGCTACAAATTACCTAAGCGGTTAGGTTTACCACCATGCCGACGGTCGCGACCCTGCTGGACTGTCGGGTCGTTATCTACGCTAACGACCACAGGCCAGCGCATGTGCATGTGATCGGCGGCGGCTCGGAAGCGGTTTTCGATCTGCACTGCCCCAATGGGCCGCCGGAATTGCGGGAAAATTACGGCTTCTCACGCGGCGTGGTGCGCCGCCTGAAAGCAGCTCTGCTTCGTGAGATCGTCGACTTGTGTGATAACTGGAGCCAGGTTCATGGCCAATTCTGATGAATTCGATCGCGCGACAGCACGCGCTAAGGCGCGCAAGGCCAAACGCCTCGCCGCGATCGCCGCGCGTTATGACCAGCGCTCTGACCGCGTGATCGTCAGCCTGCGCGGCGGCCTCGACATCGCCTTCGCCCCAGCCGCCGCGCAAGGGCTGGAGCACGCTACCGCCGCGCAACTGAAAAAAATCGAAATAACGCCGTCCGGCCTGGGCCTGCATTTTCCCAAGCTCGACGCCGACCTGTACCTACCCGGCCTGATCGTTGGCTTGCTTGGCTCAAGAAAATGGGCGGCGGCGCGTCTCGGCGCAATCGGTGGCAAAGCGAAGAGCGAAGCGAAGGGCGCGGCATCACGGCAAAACGGCAAGCTTGGCGGCAGGCCTCCAAAGCCAACCGCCTAGCCGCGCACGCTTTAGGCGCGGCGCCTAGCGATTAGGCGCCAAACGCCCACACGTCAAAGATCGCACACTCGCGGAAGGAACTCCCTCTAGTTTGACGGCGCTACGCGTCCTCCGCCAACGAACGGCGCGCGCCGGCGACGCCATCGCGCATCAGTTCGGCGGCCTGCTCGACCCATTCTTCCTCCTCGATGCGCCCGCGCAGATAGAGGTAGCCGTCCACCCAGGCGACATGGTCTGGCGTCCAGGCCGCGATCTGCTCGAAGTGGAAAACGCCGAGCGCGTTGAGCGTCGATTGCTGCATGGCGCTCAGCCCCTCGATCAGGGTAAAATCGTCCGGCAGCCCGTGGCGCGGGGCCGAAAGCACGGGCGGCTTTTCGCCGCGGGGCGCGGCGCGCGCGGCGGACTGAGGCGCGACCGCCGCGGCGAGCGCCGCCGCCGGCGCTGGCTCTACTTCTTGGCGCTGCTCAAGATGGCGGACGCGCGCTTCGAGATAGCGTGCCCGCCATTTCCAGATTTCGGGATCGGCCGATGTTTGCGCCGCCGGGGGCTCGGCGGGTTGGGCCGCGTGCTGCAAGTGCGCGACGCGGCGTTCGAGATAGAGCATGCGCCATCGTAACATCATGTCCATTTCGGCGTTGGCGGCGAAGGGTGTTTGTTCGGGCGGCGCTTGCGACGCGGCGACGGCGCGGAGCTCCGCCGCCAGATGCGCCGCGCGCGCTTCCGCTTCACGGGCGCGCCACGCCATTTCCGGCGCAGCGGCGGGGACTGCCCCTTGCAGCCCCTCCAGATAGCGCACGCGCTGTTCGAAATAGCGCAACCGCCAAGCCTGCAGCGCCTGTGCATCGTCGTCCACCGTATTCGCCGCGACCTCGATCTCGCGCGCCGGCGCTGCTTCATAGCGGGCGACGACCGCTTCCGCGGCGGCGGGCCCAGCGCGTTCGACCTCGGCCAGACGACTAACGGCGTCGTGGGCGCGGGCGCGGGCGGTTTCCACTTGTTGCTGCAGTTCGGCAATGCGCGCGTCGCGCAATTGCAGCTGCCGGCGCACGGCATCGCTCTCGCGCTCGCGCTCGGGCCCATCGGCGGCGGGCGCGTCGCCGCCGCTCAGGCGGATGATGTCGCTGATCATGCGGTCGCGTTCACGGCGCAGCGCGCGCTCGGCCGGGGCGGCGCGCTCGGCCGCCAGGCTCCAGCCGATCAGCGCGAAAAAAGCCATGGCCAGCAGCAGCCAACCCGCCATTTGCATCACCAGCCAAATCATCGGGGGCTCTTATTGGTTGACATTGAACTCGATCCGGCGATTGGCGGCGCGGCCCGCCTCGCTGCTGTTGGCGTTACGCGGACGATCTGGGCCATAGCCCTGCGGCTTCAGGCGCGCCCGCACAACACCCTGGCCAGCCAGATAATCGGCCACCGCATTGGCGCGCGCATTCGACAGCGCCATGTTGACCTCGCGCGCGCCGGCATTGTCGGTGTGGCCGGCCACCTCGATGGTGAAGCGATCGCAGCGCAGGGCCGCGTGGGCCAGCGCATCTAGGAGGCGCTCGCTGGAAGGATCGATGGCCGCCGAGCCAGTGGCAAAAGTGATAACGTTGCGCTCCAGCAGGCGGTCGAAAGCCTGCGCGCAATCGGCTGGGTCGCCGGCATTGAGATCCAGCCCCTGCAATTCGGGGCGGGTAGGATCCAGGCCATCGACGGTGACGGCCAGGCGCACGCGGAATGGCGCCGGTGGGTCGGCGAAGGCGGCCCGCAGCGCAGCGACGCCGGCTTCGCCGCCATCGCCGATGAAGACGATCTGCGCATCGACAATACGCGCTTCGCCGCTGTTGAGCCCGCCGAGCCGCGCCAGCGCAAGCACCGCGACATTGGCGAAGTCCGGCGAAGGCGCGCCGCCAACGACGTGCATCTCGCTGATCACTTCACGGTTGGGGAAAGTGCGCTCGGCGGCGGCCTTCAAGGCGGCGGCGGTCTGTTCACTGGGCGCCGCGCCGGTTAGCACGACGCGCGTCTGCTCCAGCCGCGCGCTCCAGGCGAACGGCCGCTCCATGATCCCGACGCTGAGCCCCGAAACATCGACCGCGGTCACCCCGCCAGCCCACGGGCCGCCCGGGCCGGCCGCGCTCAAAGCGGCGCCGCGGGCGCCGGCGATGCTGGCTTGGTCCTCGACGATGCCGCTGAGCCGCGCCGTCTGGCCGTCCATCGCCACTTCCACCCCGGGATAGCGCGCCGCCAGCAAAGCGGTGGCGACCTGTTCGCGCAAACGCTCGGGAACCCGCCAGAAGGCGCCGCCCTGGGGCGCGAAGAGGCCAAGCAGGATGGCCAGCGCTGCCCCGGCCATGCCCACCAGGCGCAGAGCCCGCCAGGACTCGACCGGCGCCTCGTCCTCGGTCATGACGCGCGCGCGTGGCGGAGCTGCGCTTCGCTCAGCGCCACCCGCAATTGCTCGACCTCCCGCTCGGCCATACGGCGGCGCTCGGCATGCAGCAGGTTAAAGCCGGTCCAGCCGAGCGCAAAGCCGATTGCGCCCAAAGCGGCGTAGGCCATCACCTGGGAAACGAATAGACCAAGCATAATTCTCGCGGCGCGCGCCTCTTGTTTCGCTGTCGCGCCCTTCTAATGCCATGCGAACTAGGCGAAAACCGGAAAACCCCGCAGGGCGAACGCGAGGGCCTAGCGGGGACGGGAAAGTGGCTTTGCGGATAACCAGCCCGTCCAATCCGTTAATCAAGACGCTGAAGGGCCTGCACCAAAAGAAAGTGCGTGCCGAGACCGGCCTGTTCCTGGCCGAGGGCGCGCGGCTGGCGGTTGAGGCGGCCGATCTGGGGCTTTGGCCGGAAATCCTGGTGTACGCGCCAGCGGCGCTGGAACGTGCGCCGGTGCGCGATCTCATCGCCAAGGCCGAGGCCGCCCGCGCCCGCGTGATCGAGACCAGCGAGAGCCTGCTCGGCCACATCTCCAAACGCGATAATCCCCAGACCGTGCTGGGCGCCTACCGGCAAACGCTCACCCCGCTGGAGGCGCTGGGCAGCGACACTGTGGTCGCGCTCGAAGCGGTGCGCGACCCTGGCAATCTAGGAACCATCCTGCGCAGCGCCGATTGCGTCGGCGCGGGCGAGGTGGTGCTGCTGGGGGAGGCTTGCGACCCGTTTTCGGTGGAGGCCGTGCGCGCCTCGATGGGCTCGCTGTTCGCGGTGAAACTGGCGCGGGCGAGCTTCGCTGAATTGTTGGCGCACAAACGCAAACGCGGCGCGGCGCTGCTGGGCGCTTCGCTCAAGGGCCGCGCTCTGGCTGAGGATTATGCGCTGCCTGCGCGCACGATCGTGCTGATGGGCAACGAGCAATCGGGCCTGAACGCTGAGATGGAAGCAGCTTGCGATGTGTTGGTGAAGTTGCCGATGCGCGGGCGCGCCGACAGCTTGAACCTTGCGGTGGCGACCTCGGTGATGCTCTACGATTTGTGGCGGAGACGCGGATATGACGGCGCACACGCCTGAGATTCTCATTGCCGACGACTGGACCGATTATCGCCTGCTCGACAGCGGCCATGGCGGCAAGCTCGAACAGGTGGGGCCCTATCGTTTCGTGCGCCCGGAGCCGCAAGCCTTGTGGGCGCCGGCCCTGCCGGGCGCCGACTGGGACAGCGCCGACGCCATCTTCGCAGCCGCCGGGGCCGAGGACGAAGAGGCCGGGCGCTGGCGCTTCAACCGCGAACTGCCGCCAAGCTGGACCCTTGCCTGGGACGGCATTTCATTTCTGTCGCGCCCCACCCCATTTCGCCACCTCGCCTTCTTCCCCGAGCACTCCGTGCATTGGCGTTTCGCCCGCGAATGCCTGGCCGCGCACCAGGGCGCCCATCCGGAAGTGCTGAACCTGTTCGGCTACACCGGGCTCGCCTCGCTGGTGTGCGCCAAGGCCGGGGCCAAGGTCACCCATGTCGATGCCTCGAAAAAAGCAATCGGCTTTGGCAAGGACAACCAGCAGGCCGCGGGCCTGGGCGAGGCCCCGATCCGCTGGATTTGCGACGATGCGCTGGCGTTCGTGAAACGCGAGCTGCGGCGCGGACGGCGCTATGACGGGATCATCATCGATCCGCCAAAATTCGGCCGCGGCCCTGACGGGCAAACCTGGCGGCTCGAAAGCGATTTGCCGGAATTGCTGGAGGCGTGCCAAACCTTGCTGCGCACCGACCCTGGCGAGCGCGCCAGCGCGCGCGGCTTCCTGATCGCCACATTGTACGCCGTGCGCCTCTCGTATCTGGCGCTGGCGCAGACGGCGGGGCAGTGCTTTCAGGGCGGGGTCTGGCAGATCGGCGAAATGGCGCTGCCGCACCAGGGACGCGAGCTGCTGCTGCCGACCGCGATCTTCGCGCGCTGGCGCGGCTAGTGGAGCGAATTTGACATTCGCCACCCATTTTTGCGCAACGCTTAGGGCGAATGTCAAATTCATAAGCTCCACTAAGCCCAATGTTTTCTAGTGGTCCTGATGATTCTGACACTTGCAAAAGCGCGCTGCATACCTGGGATGCAAGTGTCAGAATCGGACCACTAGAGCCTCAGAACAACCCACTGATCTTGCCATCATCGTCAACGTCGATGCTGGCCGCGGACGGGGTCTTGGGCAGGCCGGGCATGGCCATGATGTCGCCGCAGACCATGACGATGAACTCGGCCCCCGCCGCCAACCGCACTTCGCGGATGTTCACCACATGCCCCGAGGGCGCGCCGCGCAGTTTGGCATCGGTTGAGAACGAATATTGCGTCTTGGCCACGCAGATCGGGAAATGGCCGTAGCCGCCTGCCTGCAATTGCTTGATCCGATTGCGGATGGCGGTGTCGGCGGTGATGTCGCTGGCGCCATAAATTTCACAGGCGACGGTTTTCATTTTCTCCCAGAGCGGGGTTTGATCCTCGTAAAGGCGCTTGGGTGCGGTGGTTTGCGCGCAGAGCCGCACCACCGCCTCGGCCAGTTCCCCGGCGCCCTTGCCGCCTTCAGCGTAGTGACGCGCGATTACCAGCTCGGTTCCGCGCGCCCGTCCCCAGGCCTGCAGCGCTTCGAGTTCGGCGGGCGTATCCTCGGCGCGCGCATTGATGGCCACAACATGCGGCAAGGCGAATTTCTCGCCCACATTCTCGACATGGCGCTCAAGATTGGCGAGCCCCTTGCGTAACGCCTTGACGTTCTCGCTGGCCAAATCCGCGACCTCGACGCCGCCATGATATTTGAGCGCGCGCACGGTGGCGACCAGCACCGCGCAGGCCGGCGCGAGCCCGCCCTTGCGGCACTTGATGTCGATGAATTTCTCCGCCCCCAGATCGGCCCCGAAGCCAGCTTCGGTGACGACATAATCGGCCAATTTGAGCGCGGCCCTGGTCGCGATCAGCGAATTGCAGCCATGGGCGATATTGGCGAACGGGCCACCATGGATGAAAGCGGGGTTGTTCTCCAAGGTTTGCACTAGATTCGGCGCGATCGCGTCTTTCAGAAGCGCCGCCATCGCGCCGTGGGCCTTAAGATCGCTAGCGCGGATCGGCTCACGTTTGCCGTTGTAGCCGACGATAATGGCGCCCAGGCGCTGCTTCAAATCGGAAAGGCCGGCGGCGAGGCAGAAAATCGCCATCACCTCGGAAGCGACGACGATATCGAAGCCATCCTCGCGCGGGTAGCCGTTGGCGGGCCCGCCTAGGCCAATAGTGATGTCGCGCAGCGCGCGATCGTTGCAATCGACCACCCGCCGCCAAGTTATGCGGCGCAAATCGAAACCCAGTTCGTTGCCATAATGGATATGGTTGTCGATCAGCGCCGCCAGCAGATTGTGGGCCTGGGCGATGGCGGCGAAATCGCCGGTGAAGTGCAGATTGATGTCCTCCATAGGCACCACTTGCGCATAGCCCCCGCCAGCGGCGCCGCCTTTCACCCCGAACACCGGCCCCATGGCCGGCTCGCGCAGACAGATCATCGCCTTCTTGCCGATCAGATTGAGCGCATCGCCGAGCCCCACCGTGGTGGTGGTCTTGCCCTCGCCGGCAGGGGTCGGCGAAATCGCGGTGACCAGGATCAGCTTACCGTCGGGCCTGGCTTCCAGCGTCCGCAGATAATCCAACGCTACCTTGGCCTTGTAGCGCCCGTAGGGCTCGATGCTGTCGTCGGGAATGCCAAGTTTTGCGGCGATTTCGCCGATCGGGCGCATGCGCGCGCGCTGGGCGATCTCGATATTGCTGAGACCCTTGGGCTCGGACAAGATTGGCTCCCCCCCGATTGGGCCGCCCTTGTGCGGGAAAACGCCGCCGCCCGCAACGCCCGGCGCTTCCGCCCCGCCGGCTTTGGCTCTATAGCCGCGCGAGTTCGAACGCTGGAGGCGTCGCGACTTGCCGAAACAATGGGACGCATCCCTAGCCGAAACGATTATCCGCGCGCACGCCGCCCTCGAAGGCCCGCTGCTGCCGATCCTGCACGCGCTCAACGCCGAGTTCAGCTGCGTGCCCGAGCCCGCCACCGCGCTCATCGCCGAAGCGCTGAACCTGTCGCGCGCTGAGGTGCACGGCGTGATCGGTTTCTACCATGATTTTCACCGCGAACCGCGCGGGCGGGTGGTGGTGAAAATCTGCCGCGCCGAGGCGTGTCAGGCCATGGGCGGGCGCGAGGCGGCGGCGGCGCTGCTGGCCAAGCTCGGGCTCGATTGGGGCGGGACCAGCGCTGACGGCGCGGTGAGCATCGCTCCGGTCTATTGTCTCGGCCTCTGCGCCATGGCCCCGGCGGCGTTGATCGGCGGAGCGCCGGCGGGGAGGCTTGATGGGGAAAGCCTGATCGCGCGCGTGGCGGCGGCGCGATGAGAGTGTTCATCCCCGGCGATGTTTCCGCGCTTACGGTGGGCGCAGATGAGGTCGCCAACGCACTCGCGCGCGAAGCCGCCGCGCGTGGCTTGCAGATCGAAATCATCCGCACCGGCTCGCGCGGCATGGCTTGGCTTGAGCCGCTGCTGGAAGTGGAAACGCCGGCTGGCCGCATCGGCTATGGGCCGGTGTCGGCCGCGGACCTCGCTTCGCTTTTCGATGCGAGCTTCCTCGCTGGCGGCGCGCATGCGCTCAGCATCGGCGCTGTCGCTGACCATGCCTGGATGCGCGGGCAGACACGGCTGACCTTTGCGCGCTGCGGCTTGGTCGATCCGCTTTCGGTCGCTGATTATGCCGCCTATGGCGGCTTGCAGGGGCTGAAGCGGGCGTTGGAGATCGGTTACGCGGCGACGCTTGAGGAGATCGCGCAATCGGGTTTGCGCGGACGCGGCGGCGCTGGATTTCCCGCCGGGATAAAGTGGAAGACCGCCGCCGAAGCGCAAGGCCCGCGCAAATATGTCGTGTGCAACGCCGATGAAGGCGATAGCGGCACGTTCGCTGACCGCATGATCCTGGAAGGCGATCCGATGAGCCTGATCGAAGGCATCGCCATCGCCGCTTTCGCGATCGGGGCCAGCAAGGGCTTTGTCTATTCGCGCTCGGAATATCCCCACGCCAACGCAACGTTCGCGAAAGCGCTCGCCGCCGTGCGTGCGACCGGTGGGCTGGGTCCGCACGCATTCGGGCCGAACCACCCGTTTGACATCGAGCTGCGCATCGGCGCCGGTGCTTACGTTTGCGGCGAAGAAACCGCGCTGCTGGAAAGCCTTGAGGGAAAACGCGGCCAGGTGCGCGCGAAACCGCCGCTGCCGGCGCACCAAGGTTTGTTCGGCATGCCAACCGTGATCAACAACGTGCTCACCCTCGCCACCGCGCCCTGGATCATGGCCAACGGGGCCAAGGCTTATGCCGAACTCGGCCACGGCCGCTCGCGCGGCACCATGCCGATCCAGCTTGCGGGCAATGTGAAATATCCCGGCCTCTACGAAGCGCCGTTCGGGCTGACGCTTGGGCAGATCGTCAATGACATCGGCGGCGGCACTGCTTCTGGCCAACCCGTGCGCGCGGTGCAGTGCGGCGGGCCGCTGGGCGCGTATTTCCCGCCAGCTCTGTTCGACACGCCCTACGATTACGAGGCCTTCGCCGCCAAGGATGGTCTCATCGGCCATGGCGGCATCGTCGTGTTCGACGATTCCGTCGATATGGCCGCGCAAGCCCGCTTTGCCATGGAATTTTGCGCCATCGAAAGCTGCGGCAAGTGCACGCCCTGCCGGATCGGCTCGGTGCGCGGCCAGGAAGTGATCGACCGCATCGTCGCCGGCGAGAACCGGAACGCCAACATCGCCCTGCTCGAAGACCTCTGCCAAACCCTGAAACTAGGCTCGCTCTGCGCGCTTGGCGGGTTTACACCTTATCCGGTGCTGAGCGCATTACATCACTTTCCGGAGGACTTTCAGCGCTCCGCCGCGCAAACTAGCAAAGGTCCGAAATTATGACCTCGCCCGCTTTCACCACCCATCCCCGGATTCGCGAAGCGAAGTCCGGGGCCCATAACCACAGCCGGTGTTTATGGGCCCCTGACTGCGCGTGCCGCGCATCCGGGGATGGGTGGAGAGGTTGGTGTCGATTGGCCGAGGAAGAGGCCGCGTCATGACCCTGATCCACGAGCCCGACTACGGCACCCCGGCCAGAAAAGCTGCCGCGGAGGTCACGCTCGACATCGACGGCCAAGCCATCACCGTCCCGGCGGGAACCTCGATCCTGCGCGCGGCGCGTGAAGCGGGCATCGGCGTGCCGAAGCTCTGCGCCAACGACATGCTGGAAGCGTTCGGCTCGTGTCGGCTGTGTCTGGTTGAGATCGAGGGCCGCGCCGGGACGCCAGCTTCGTGCACCACCCCGGTTGCGCCCGGGATGAAAGTGCGCACGCAAACGCCAACGCTTGCCAAATTGCGGCGCGGGGTGATGGAGCTCTACATCTCCGACCACCCGCTCGACTGCCTCACCTGCCCCACCAATGGCGATTGCGAATTGCAGGACATGGCCGGCGCAGTCGGCCTGCGCGAGGTGCGCTACGGCTATGCCGGGGAAAATCACCTCGATGCGCCCAAGGACGATAGCAATCCGTATTTCACCTTCGATGGCTCGAAATGCATCGTCTGCTCGCGCTGCGTGCGGGCTTGCGAGGAGGTGCAAGGCACGTTTGCGCTGACGGTGGAAGGCCGCGGCTTTGACTCGAAAATTGTCGCCAGCGCTGGCGAAAGTTTCTTCGACTCCGAATGCGTCTCCTGCGGCGCCTGCGTGCAGGCCTGCCCGACTGCAACGCTCACCGAAAAATCCATGATCGAAATCGGCACGCCCGAACACTCGGTGGTCACCACCTGCGCCTATTGCGGCGTCGGCTGCACCTTCAAGGCCGAGATGCGCGGCGAGGAAGTCGTGCGCATGGTTCCTTACAAGGACGGCAAGGCCAATCGCGGGCATTCCTGCGTCAAGGGCCGCTTTGCCTGGGGCTACGCCACCCACCGCGAACGCGTGCTGAAGCCCATGATCCGCGCCAAAATCAGCGATCCCTGGCGGGAAGTAGAATGGGATGAGGCCATCGCCTACGCCGCCGCCGAACTAAAGCGCATCCAGGCCGCGCATGGCGCCAGCGCGATTGGCGGAATCACCTCCTCGCGCTGCACCAATGAGGAAACCTATCTGGTGCAAAAACTGGTGCGGGCCAATTTCGGCGTCAACAATGTCGATACCTGTGCGCGCGTGTGCCACTCGCCCACCGGCTATGGACTGAAAACCACCTTCGGCACGTCGGCCGGCACGCAGGATTTCGACTCGGTCGAGCAGAGCGATGTCATCATCGTCATCGGCGCCAACCCCACCGAAGCGCACCCGGTGTTCGCTTCGCGCATGAAAAAGCGCCTGCGCCAGGGGGCCAAGCTGATCGTCATCGATCCGCGCCGCATCGATCTGGTGAAAAGCCCGCACGTCGAGGCGGCATTCCATCTGCCGCTCTTGCCGGGAACCAATGTCGCGGTGCTGACGGCGCTGGCGCATGTGATCGTCACCGAGGGCCTGGCGGATGAAGCATTCGTGCGCGAGCGCTGCGATTGGGAGGGGTTTGCCGCTTGGGCGGCGTTCGTGAGCGAGCTGCGCTGGTCGCCTGAGGCGTTGGAAACAACCACCGGCGTCGCCGCCACCGAAATGCGCGCCGCCGCGCGGCTGTTCGCCAGCGGCGGCAACGGCGCGATCTATTACGGGCTCGGCATCACCGAGCACAGCCAAGGCACGACCGCGGTGATGGCGATTGCCAACCTCGCCATGGCAACAGGCAATATCGGCCGGCCGGGCGTTGGCGTAAATCCGCTGCGCGGCCAGAACAATGTGCAAGGCGCCTGCGACATGGGCTCGTTCCCGCACGAATTTTCCGGCTATCGCCACGTCTCCGACGATGCCACGCGCGCGGTGTTCGAAAGCTTGTGGAAAGTGAAGCTCGAGAAAGAGCCCGGCCTTCGCATCCCCAACATGCTCGACGCGGCCATCGATGGCAGTTTCAAGGGCATCTACATCCAGGGCGAGGACATCCTGCAGTCCGATCCGAATACGCAACACGTCGCCAAGGGACTAGCGGCGATGGAATGCGTGATCGTGCATGATCTGTTCCTCAACGAGACCGCCAATTACGCGCACGTGTTCCTGCCCGGCTCGACCTTCCTGGAAAAAGACGGCACCTTCACCAATGCAGAGCGCCGCATCCAGCGCGTGCGCAAGGTGATGTCGCCGAAGAACGGCTATTCCGATTGGGAAGTGACGCAGCTGCTCTCCAACGCGCTCGGCTACCAAATGACCTACACCCACGCCTCGCAGATCATGGACGAAATCGCCGCCGCCACACCCACCTTTGCTGGCGTGAGTTTCCAAAAGCTCGACGAATTGGGTTCGATCCAATGGCCGTGCAACGAGAAGGCGCCAGAAGGCACGCCGGTGATGCATGTCGGCCAATTCGTCAACGGCGCCGGCCGTTTCATGCTCACCGAGTACGTCGCCACCGATGAGCGCACCGGGCCTCGTTTTCCGCTGCTGCTGACCACTGGCCGCGTGCTCAGCCAGTACAATGTCGGCGCGCAGACCCGGCGCACGGCGAACGTCGCCTGGCACGAAGAAGATTTGCTCGAGATCCACCCCAGCGATGCGGAAAATCGCGGCCTCAAGGAAGGCGATTGGGTCAAGCTCGCCAGCCGCGCCGGTGAGACCGCGCTGCGCTGCACCGTGACCGACCGCGTCGCGCCCGGGGTTGTGTACACCACGTTCCATCACCCCGACACGCAAGCAAACGTCGTCACCACCGAATATTCCGATTGGGCCACCAATTGCCCGGAATATAAAGTCACCGCCGTGCAGGTTTCTCCCTCGAACGGGCCGACGAAATGGCAGGAAGATTACGAGGCGCTGAGCGAGCGCAGCCGCCGGGTCGCGCCTGGAAGTGTTGAAGCGTGAGGCTTGTCCAATCTTCTCCACCCATCCCCGGACGCGAGCGTGGCGAAGCGTTCCGGGGCCCAAGATCGCAAGCGTTCGTGTTTATGGGCCCCGGGCTCGCCGTTGCACGGCGACCCGGGGATGGGTGGTTCGCGCAGAATGCTCTTGCAAAAATGAGAAACGGCGGATGAGTTCGAGATCCCCGCCCGTCGTGCGCGCGCGCCGCGCGGCGTTTCGCGACGGCGCGTGGAGCGAGGGCGAGTGCGCGCTGCCGGAGGAAATACCGGTGGCGTTCGTCGTCGACGGCGCCGCCGAGGCGGTGATGATGGCCACCCCCGCAGACCTCGAAGACTTCGCGCTGGGCTTTGCGCTGAGTGAGGGCATCATCACAACGCGGGAGGACTTGCGCGAACTGGAGATTGTCGAAGTTCTCGCGCAGACGATGCCGAGTAAAGCGCCCCTCCCCCCTGGGGGGGAGGCGCTCGTCGGCATCGAAGCGCGCCTTTGGCTGAGCGACGCCGCAAGCAAAACCCATGTCACGCGGCGGCGCACGCGCGTGGGGCCGGCGGGCTGTGGGCTTTGCGGAGTTGAAAGCCTGGAACAAGCGCTGCCGCCGTGCACGCCCATTGTTTCCGATTTCAACATTGAGGCGAAAGCGATCGTCGCCGCCATGGCGCAATTGCCGGCGCTGCAGCCGTTCAACCAGGAGACGCGCGCGGTGCATGCGGCTGCCTACTTCACCGCGGGCGAGGGCATTGTTTGCGTTCGCGAGGACGTGGGCCGCCACAATGCGCTCGACAAGCTGATTGGCGCGATGGCGCGCCAGGGTCGTGATTGCGCGAGCGGCGCCATTCTGATGACCAGCCGCGTTTCCATCGAGCTGATCCACAAAGCCGCGCGCGCGCGAGCCCCGGTGCTTGCCGCCATTTCCGCGCCGACCGCGCTGGCGCTGCGTGTAGCGGAGAGCGCTGGCATTTGCGTTTGCGCAATTGTGCGCGAGAATGGGCTGGCAGTGTTCACTCGCCCAGACCGGATCGTTCGCGATGCAGATTGAGAGACTGATTTACATGGCCAACCAGATCGGCAAATTCTTCGCCGCCCAGGGCGATGAGGCGACCATCGCTGGCGTCGCCGATCATTTGAAGAAGTTCTGGGACCCGCGCATGCGCGGGCAAATCCTCGCCCATCTCGACAGCGGCGGCGCAGGGCTTGATCCCAATGTCGCCGCCGCCGTCGCACGCCTGCGCCAGAGCGTGCAGCGGTGACCGCAAACGATCTACGCTTGGCTCAATCGAGCCAACACGCGCTCGAAATCCTTGCGTGTATTGACATTGGCGAAGGCCAATTCGTCCTCGAACTGCACCAGCGCGGCCTCGGGCGCGAGCGCGCGCACCGGCGGGTGGACGCCGCGGGCGAAGTGTTCGCGCAGCGGGGTAGCCAGCGCCGGTCGCCAGGCGGCGCAGAGCGGATGCAATCCGCTGGCGGTGGCGGCAAACGCGGCTGGGGCGCGCGCCGCTTCGGCGGCGGCGATCAGGCGCGCGGCAAGGTCGGCGGGGAGCAGCGGCGCGTCGCACGGGACGGTGACCAGCCAGTCCGCGTCCCGCGCCCATTGCAGCGCCGCCAGCACGCCGGCAAGCGGCCCACGCACGGCGTCGATGGGGTCATGCAGCGCCTCGGCGCCCACGCGCGCGGCGGCCTCATCGTGCCCGACCACGGCGAGCCGGCAGGCGCCGGTGCGCAGCACACGCGAGACGTGTTCGATCATCGGCGCGCCGGCGAGGTCGGCCAGCGCCTTGTCGGCCCCGAAGCGGCTGCTTTCGCCGCCGGCCAGAATCGCCGCTGCATAGGTCACGTGCGCTTGCTAGCACGCCAAGCGAGCGCGCGGCCATGATTTCGCTGCTCGATCAATTCCAGCGCGCCATCACGTATCTGCGCGTTTCGGTGACTGACCGCTGCGATTTGCGCTGCGTCTATTGCATGCCTGAACGCATGGCCTTCCTGCCCAAGGCTGAGGTGCTGAGTTTTGACGAACTAGACCGCCTCTGCGCCGTGTTCATCGCCGCCGGCGTGCGGAAACTGCGCATCACCGGCGGCGAGCCGCTGGTGCGCCGCGACATCTTGCATTTCATGCGTGGGCTGTCGCGGCATCTGCGCAGCGGCGCGCTCGACGAGTTGACGCTCACCAGCAATGGCGTGCGGCTGGGGGAGTTCGCCGAGGGGCTGGCGAGCGTGGGGGTGCGCCGCGTCAACGTCTCGCTCGACACGCTCGACCGCGGCGTGTTCGCCCGCCTCACCCGCCGCGATCACTTGCCCGAAGTACTGGGCGGCATCGCCGCCGCGCAAGCGGCCGGACTGAAGGTCAAGATCAACGTCGTCGCCTTGAAACACGACAATGCCGCGGAAATCCCCAGCCTCATCCAATGGGCGCACGCGCGCGGTATGGATGTGTCGCTGATCGAGACCATGCCGCTCGGCGACATCGAGCAGGCGCGCGCCGATCAGTTTCTCTCGCTGGCGGAAGTGCGCGCCGAGTTGGAGAGTTTTTGGCGCTTGACTGCCATCGCCGACACCACTGGCGGGCCGTCCAGCTATGTGCGGGTGGAAGAAACCGGCGGGCGGCTTGGTTTCATCACCCCCCTAAGTCACAATTTCTGCGCCAGCTGCAACCGCGTGCGCCTGACCTGCACCGGGCGGCTTTATTTGTGCCTCGGCCAGGACGAGCACGTCGATTTCCGCGCCCCGCTGCGGGGCGGGGCCAGCGATTCTGAGCTGGCGGCGCTGATTCACACAGGGCTGTCCGTCAAACCCAAGGCGCACGATTTCGAGATCGCCGCCGCGCCGGCGCTGGCGCGGCATATGTCGACGACAGGCGGGTGATGGTGCTCGTGCTGTTCTTCGGTCGGTTGCGCGACCTCGCCGGCGCTGGCGAGATCGAGGCGCCCACGGGGTGCGCCACGCTGGCGCACTTGCGCGCCCAGATTGGCGCCAGCAATCCCGCGCTCGGCGAAGCGCTGGCGGCGCCTGGCGTGCGCGCGGCGGTCGACCGCGTCATCGTGCCCGCAGATGCCTCGATCGAGAGCGCGCGGGAAATCGCCTTCATGCCGCCCTTGAGCGGCGGCTAGCGGCGATGGACCCGGTGCTTACGCTCGCGCTCGCCATTACCGCGGCGGCGGTGCTTTATTCGTCGGTCGGCCATGGCGGGGCTTCGGCTTACATCGCGTTGATGGCGCTCTGGGGCCTGGCGCCGGCGGAGATCCGGCCCGCGGCGCTGGCGCTCAACATTCTGGTGGCCGGCTACGCGGCAATCGTGTTCGTGCGCGCGGGGCGCTTTTCCTGGCCGGTGTTCTGGCCGTTTGCCGTGACCGCCATTCCCGCCGCCTTCCTAGCCGGACACCTTGACGTCCCCGAGGCGATTTACCGCCCGCTGCTGGCGGCGGCGCTGGCAGCGGCGGCGTTGCGCTATCTGCTCTGGCCCAAGCTTGACGCCAATGCCGAAACCAAGCCGCCGCCGCTGGCGATCGCCTTACCAACCGGGGCCGCGCTGGGGGCGCTAGCGGGACTGACCGGGATCGGTGGCGGCGTTTATCTTTCGCCGCTGCTGGTGTTCGCCCGCTGGAGCGATCCCCAACGCGCCGCCGGCATCGCCGCGTGTTTCATCGTCGCCAATTCCACCGCCGGGCTGGCCGGGCGCTGGTCGGCGCTGGCGAGCGTTCCCGCCTACCTGCCGCTGCTGGCGGCGGGCGCGCTGCTGGGGGCGGTGCTGGGCGCGGGCCTCAGCGTCGCCAAGCTTGACCGCGCCGCGATCCTGCGCGCACTAGGTTTGGTGCTCGCTATCGCCGCCATCGCCCTGTTGCGCCCATGATCGTGCGCGTCACCCCCGATGCCTTCTCGCCCACCGAGGCGCTAGAGGCGTTCGGCGCTGGCGACGCGCGCGCTGGCGCTTGCGCCAGCTTTATCGGCCGGTGCCGCGGCGAGGGCGTCCACTGGCTCGAACTCGAACATTATCCCGGCTACACCGAAGCCGAGATCGCGCGCCTCGCCGCGGCAACCGCGGAGAAATTCCAATTGCTCGACCTGCTTGTCATCCACCGCGTTGGGCGGGTGGCGCCGGGCGAGCCCATCGTGCTGGTCGCCGCCTTGAGCGCCCACCGGCGCGATGCCTTCGCCGCAATCGAACAATTGATGGATTATCTCAAGACCGACGCCCCGTTCTGGAAGCGCGAGATGCGCGGCGACGGCGCCCACTGGATCGAACCCAATTCCGAGGATCGGCAAAGACGCGAAAGGCACGGGCAATGAGCGAACTTCCTCCCGCCGGCGGGCGCCTCTCCGAGACGGCGGCGTTCACCCCGGTGAGCATCGCCGTGCTCACCATTTCCGACACCCGCGATGAGGAGAGCGACACCTCCGGCAAGCTGCTCGCCGAACGCGTCTCGCGCGATGGCCACAAGCTGGCGGCGCGCGCTTGGAGCAAGGACGAGATCCCCGCCATCCGCGCGGCGCTGCAAAACTGGATCGACGATCCCGGCATCGACGCCATAATCACCACCGGCGGCACCGGCCTCACCGGCCGCGACCTGACGCCCGAAGCCGCGCGGCCGCTGTTTGACAAGGAAATCGAAGGCTTTCAGACCATCTGGCATATGGTCTCTTATGCCAGCGTCGGGCTCTCGACGCTGCAATCGCGCGCCTGCGCCGGGCTGGCGCGGGGCACGTTCGTATTTTGCCTGCCGGGCTCGAACGGCGCCTGCAAGGACGGCTGGGATAAATTGATCCGCTGGCAGCTCGATAGCCGCCATCTGCCCTGCAACATGGTCGAACTGATGCCGCGCCTGCTGGAGCGCTAGACATGGACAACAAGCTCACCCATCTCGACGAAAGCGGCCGCGCCCGCATGGTCGATGTCGCCGCCAAGCCGGTGAGCGAGCGCCGCGCGGTGGCGCAGGCGCGCGTGCGCATGCAGTGCGCGACGCTGGCGCTGGCGCTCGCCGGCGAGGGCAAGAAAGGCGACGTGCGCGCGGTTTCCGAGATCGCCGGCATCATGGCCGCCAAGCGCACCGCCGAGCTTATTCCGCTGTGCCACCCGCTGGCCGTGAGCCACATCGAGGTGAACATCGCCGCCGACCCGGCGCTGCCCGGCTTCCTCGTGCGCGCCGAGGCGCGTAGCGAAGCCAAAACCGGCGTAGAAATGGAGGCGCTGACCGCCGCCAGCGTCGCCGCCCTCACCCTCTATGACATGCTCAAGGCCGCCGACCGCTCGATGTCCATCGAGGGCGTTTGCGTGCTGGAAAAAACCGGCGGCGCCTCGGGCGATTATAAGCGCGATGCGCCATGCTGAGCGTTGCGCAATCGCGCGACATCATGGTCGGCGCGTGCTCGCCGCTGCCGCCGGAGAACGTTCCGCTTGACGATTGCTACGGCCGAGTGCTGGCGCAAGCGCTGCTGGCCCAGCGCGATCAGCCGCCGTTCGACGCTTCCGCCATGGACGGCTACGCGCTCGCCAGCGCCGGCGCGCCAGGCGACTACCAATTGGTTGGCGAATCGGCCGCTGGCCGCGGTTTTTCACGCTCGCTTCTGCCGGGCGAGGCGATCCGCATTTCCACCGGCGCGCCAATGCCGGCGGGCGCGGACGGGGTGCTGATCCAGGAAGACGCCAAGCTCGAGGGCCACCGCTTGCTTGGCGCGCAGGTAAAGCCAGGCCGACACGTCCGGCGCCGTGCTTGCGATTTCGCCGCTGGCGCGGTCCTGCTGCCGGCGGGACGAATGCTCGATCCGATCGCGGTCGCGCTCGCCGCCAGCGCCGGGGGCGCCATGCTTCCGGTGACGCGCCGCCCACGTGTAACGGTGTTTGCCGGCGGCGACGAAGTCGTCGCCCCAGGCGCCGCCGCGGGGCCCGATCAGGTGTTCGAATCCGGCTCGTTCGCTGTGTGCGGGCTTATCCAAAAATGGGGCGGGCTAGCCGCGCGCGCGCCCGTGCTGCCCGACGACGAGGGGGCGATCGCCGCCGCCGCCGCCAGCGCCTTCAGGCAAAGCGATCTGGTCGTGCTGATCGGCGGCGCCTCGGTCGGGCCCCACGATCACGCCCGTGCGGCGCTGGCGCGGCTTGGGGTGGCGATCCACGTCGACAAGGTCGCAGTGAAGCCCGGCAAGCCGACCTGGTTCGGCATCGCCACCGCCGGCCGCGTGCTCGGCCTGCCTGGCAACCCCGCGTCCGCTATCGTTTGCGCGCACTTGTTCTTGCGTCCGATGGTGGAACGCCTGCTTGGGCAGAGCGGCGAGGCGCCGTCCCTCACGGCGCCGTTGGCTAAGGCGCTCGAGGCCAATGGCGGACGCGAATCCTATCTGCGCGCGCGCCTCGACGAGCAAGGCCAGCTACACGTGTTCGACGGCCAGGATTCTTCGCTGCTCTCGACCTTCGCGGCGGCCAACGCGCTGGCGATCCGCCCGCCCGACGCACCGTCGGCGGCGCGCGGTGAACGTGTAGCTGTGCTGCGTTTGGATTGACCCGCGTTCGCAGCGGCATCAGGCGGCGACGTTGTCGCCTTCAAAATCCGCAAGCGCGCGGCGCAGCCTGGCGTTTTCTTGCTCAAGGCGTTTGATCAAGGCCACTTGCGACGGTTCAAGCGCGCTATATTGAGCGCGCCAGATACTTATTTGGCGTTTCGGGCTGGAAAAAATAGCTTGGCCACCACGCCTTGGCCGGATTTGGAGGTTAATTCTATGGTCCCGCCGTGCAATTCCATGATCCCCTTGGCGATAGCCAAACCGAGACCAAGCCCGTTGCCGCCAGCCTCGCCACGTTGAAAGCGGTCGAACACACGCGGCAGCGCCGCTTCGGTGATGCCCGCGCCGTCATCGGTTACCTCCACGACACTCCCGTCGCCGTCGGCCTTGGTCGCGAGCGTGATCTTTCTTGCCCCGGCGGCGTGCTCCAGCGCGTTGCCGACCAGATTGGATAACGCCCGCTGAAACAGTGCGCGGTCGGCCCAGACGCTGGTCTTGCCGCGGCGAACCGCCAAGGTCACGCCCGCCTTTTCCGCCGCGGCAGCGTAAAAATCGGCGATCAGCGCCAGTTCGCGGTCAGCATCGACCGGGCCGAGATTGAGCGACATCGCCGCGTTCTCGGCGCGCGCGAGGAACAAAAGCGATTCCACTATGGTCGAGAGCCGCTGCGCTTCAAACAAGATGGATTCAGTTCCCGTGCGATATTGCTCCGGCGTGCGTTCCTGCTGCAGCAGCACCTCCACCTCCAGCCGCATCTTAGAGATCGGTCCGCGCAATTCATGCGAAACGTCATTGGCGTAGTGCTGCAAACGCTCGTGCGCGGCGGCGACTTCGCTGAGCATTTGCGCGCGCTGCGCTTCATTGGCGCGCATGGCGCGTCCCATGTACGATCCGTAGAGCGCCACTAGGCAGACAATGAGGATCACTGCGCTGCCTATCACCAATTCCAACGTGCGCAATTCGTGCGCGCGCCGCAGCTGCCGCTCCAGGTGTTCGCCCCGCCCCGCCTCCACCGCCGCCAAGGCGTCGTCCAAACGGCCGAGCAGGACGTGGAAGGTCCGGTCCAGGATAGCCATGTTGCGGCCCGCGTCGCGCTCGTCCCCACGAGAGAATTGGCTGAAAATGGCATTGGTCTGCTCCGCCATTTCATCGACGGCGGACTGAATCAGCTCGATCTGACGCAGCAATTCGCCGTCGCGGTTCGAGAGCGGCTGGCGTTCAATGCGCTCCACCACGAGCGGCCGCTCGACGTTGAAACGGGCCAAGGCCGTTTCGAAGAGTGCGCGTTCCCGGCGCGGCTGACGCGAGAAGAACACCTCGTTGCCGGGGGCGTTGGCTTCCTTGGCGAGCCGCGAGAGTTGAATGACGTCGGCTTGCCGCGCCGACCAGACGGCGCTGGTCTCCACCCCCGCCTCGAAAGCGGTTAGGGTGAGGTGGTTGAGAAAAAGCGCTGTGCAGATGGTGATGAGATCGAACGCGGCGAGCACGAAATAGAGCAGGTCGAGGCGTTGCGACAGGCCGAGCCGTTGCAGCAAGCCGCGCCCGGCGGCGGGCGCGGGGGCCGTCTCAGCGGAGGACATAGCCGCGCCCGCGCACCGTGTGGATCAGCTTGCGTTGGAACGGCTCGTCGATCTTGCCGCGCAGCCGCCAGACGCTGACATCGACGACGTTGCTGTCGCCGTCGAAAGTGATCTCCCAGACCCGCTCGGCGATGTAAGTGCGCGACAGCACTTCCTCCTTGTGGCGCAGGAACAATTCCAGCAATTGCACTTCCTTTTGCGTTAGCTCGATGTCGGTCTCGCCGCGGTGCACTTTGTTCTTGGCCAGGTCGAGCGTCAGGTCCTCGAAGGTCAGGGTAGGCGCGCTGTGGGAATCCTTGCGCCGCAACACCGCGCGAATGCGCGCGGTCAGTTCGGAGAAGGCGAACGGCTTGACCACGTAATCGTCGGCCCCGAGCGAGAGGCCGCGCACCCGGTCGTCGATGGCGTCGCGTGCTGTGAGCATGACCACGGGCAGGTCAACGGCCCGCTCGCGCAGGGCTCGCAACACCGCCCAGCCGTCCATGCCCGGCAGCGACACGTCCAGGATCACCAGATCGCAGCTATTGGCGAGCGCCATTTCGAGACCGGCATGGCCGTCCTCGGCCCAATCGACCGCGAATCCCTCTTCCCGCAATCCCTGCTGCAGGGAGCGGGCGGCCTTGGCGTCGTCTTCGACCAGCAAAAGCTTCATGGCCAGCAGACCTAACGCAACTCGCCCCCGCCAGCCAAGCGCCAACCGCGCGCCGACCTGCGGCGCTGTCTGCACCCCCATCGATTCGCAACCCGTTAGCAGACGCGCCGTCGACTCCTGTCCGGGCGCGCGGCGTCGGCGTGGTTGCCGTTTCGATGGCAACACGCGCGGGCGGCGAGGCGCCTACGAGCACGATTTCGGGCTGCAGGTTGTTTTGAACGCCGCGCGCCTGCGGCGGACGCGGCGCTGATGTATCTGACCTGACGCTGCTCGATTTGAAATGCGACTTCGACGTCCTGAAGAACATCACGGCGCGCGTTCATCCTGAAAATGCCAACTCAATTACCGACTAATTGCCAGCGAATTGGCGATTGACTGAGTGCTTTTTATCGCCGCACAGTGAAATTGGTCGCGAACAGAGCCGCCCCTTTGCGCAACCGGGCAGGATGGGCGCCAGCCTCACCGCTTACGCTAATGCTGCCCCGAACGTTACCCTGAACGCGATCCGCACCCCCGGGCCAAATAACACTATGAAAAATAATCGCTTTATTGGCGAGCCCGGCGGGATTCGAACCCGCGACCCCCTGATTAAAAGTCAGATGCTCTACCGACTGAGCTACGGGCTCGCGCGCGCGGGAGTTACGCTGTTGCGGCGGTTGGCGCAACCTGGGCCCTTGGACCGCCGGGGGGGACGCCAGCGGTCCAAGCAACCGACGCCCTGGTCGCCGAAAGACAGCTAGCCGCGCGCGGCGGCGAGCGCGCCCGCCATCGCCGCCGACCAGCCGCGGCGCAGGCGCTCGCGCGCCTGTGCGCTCATGGAAGGCGACCAGCGCCCTGGCAGCGCCGCCGCTGGCGCGTCGGTTAGGTTGGCGAGCAGCCCTGCCCCGCGCGCCGCGAGCTTGGCCGCGCCTAAAGCAGTGACTTCCTGGAACGCTGGACGCGACACCTCCACTTCGCAGATGTCGGCCAGGAATTGCATCGCCCAGGCATTAGCGGTCATGCCGCCATCGACCAGCAACGCCGCAACGCTGGCCCCGTCGGCCTTCAGCGCGTCGAGCAGGTCGCGGGTCTGGTAGGCTACCGCCTCGAGCCCTGCGCGCACGATATGGGCGGAGGTGGAATCGCGGGTGAGGCCGACGATGGTTCCGCGTGCGTCGGGGTTCCATTGCGGCGCGCCGAGGCCGGCGAAAGCGGGTACGAGATAGATCCCGCCATTGTCGGGCAGCGCCGCGGCGATGGCTTCGGACTCCGCCGAGTGCTTGATCAGCCCCAAGCCGTCGCGCAGCCATTGCATGGTGGCGCCAGCGGAGAAGATCGAGCCCTCGAGCGCGTAGGCGAGCGCACCGCCAGCTTCGTAACCAATTGTGGCCAGCAGCCGATGGTGCGAGCGCGGCGGCGCCTCTCCCATATTCATCACCAGAAACCCGCCGGTGCCGTAGGTTACCTTGGCCATGCCGGGCTTGAAGCAGCCATGGCCGACCAATGCCGCCTGCTGATCGCCGGCCATGCCGGTGATGGGAAGCGCGGCGCCGAAAAGCGCGGAATCGGTTTCGCCGAAGCGCGCGTCGCAGGCTTTCACCGCCGGCAGCAACGCAAGCGGGACCCGCAGCAGCGCGGCCAGCTCCGCGCTCCAGGCGCGCGCGTTGATATCGTAGAGCAAGGTGCGCGAGGCGTTGGTAATGTCGCTGACATGGGCGCGCCCGCCGCTGAGGTGCCACGCCAGGAAACTCTCCACCGTGCCGAACGCCAGTTCGCCCGCCTCGGCGCGGCGGCGCAAGGCAGGGTCGCGGTCTAGGATCCAGGCGATCTTGGTGGCGGAAAAATACGGATCGAGCAGCAGCCCGGTCAGCGCCTGCACGCGCGCTTCGTGGCCCGCCTCGCGCAGACCGGCGCACACTTCCGCGGTGCGGCGGTCCTGCCAGACGATGGCGCGATGCACCGGCGCGCCGCTCTTGCGGTCCCAGACAATGGTAGTTTCGCGCTGATTGGCGATGCCAATGGCGGCGATGTTTGCGGGGCCGCCGAGCTGCGCAATCACATCGCGGCAGACTTGCAGCGTCGCCGACCAAATCTCCTCCGGATCGTGTTCGACCCAGCCGGGCTGGGGAAAATGCTGCGTCAATTCGATCTGCGCGGAAGCGCATGGGTTAAAGCCGAGATCGAAGGCGATGGCGCGGGTGGAGGTGGTGCCCTGGTCGATGACGAGAATGTGCGTGCTCATGGACGCGCACAAAAGGGCGGGGAGGCGGCGAGGTCAATCGACTATCGAGGGCCGGGGGAAACCCTCTCTCACACGCCTCCCCTAGGCGGAACCGGGCTTAGGGAGGAGAGCCCAGCTCCGCTGTCGCAAGCGCGGCGCGGAACGCCGTTGAGGCGGTGCGCACACGGGCCATGGCGGCGTCGAGTTCAGCGGCGGTGACCTCACGCCCGGTGGCGGCCATCGCCTCCACTTCGGAGCGGATGGCGGCGAGCTTGACCGCGAGATCATCGACGTTGGCCGCCACCGAACCGCCAGCGGCGAGCGCCTTGGCGGCGAGGTCAAGGATTTCGCCGGCGCGGGCGCGGGCGTCGCTTGGCACCAGCGGCAAGAAAGCCGAGAGCGCGGCGAGCAGCATTTGCAATTGCACGATCATGTTGAACATGGGGGTCTCCTTCAGCCGCGACGCGCGCGCACGAGTTCTTCAAGTTCGGTGATCGGGGATTGCGCGGCGGTGATCGCTTCGCCTAGCCGGCGCGCGGCGATGGTGAGGCCGATGGCGGCGCGTTCTAGCGTGGGCTGGCTTTCGCCTGTGGCTGCCTCGAAATCGGCGCGCGCGCTGACATAGGAAGCGACCGCGATCTGCAGCGTTTCCGCCGCCGGCGTGGCCACGCGCTCGGCTTGGCCTAGCGCGCGCTTGAACGCCATGGGGACGGCGGCATCGCGGACGATGTCGGTCGCCTCCTCAATGACGGCCGCATACGAGTGCAACAGCGCGTAGGCGCGCTGATCGAGCGAACGCGCGGCCGCTACGGGATTGACCAGTTCGGTCTGGCCGAGCTTCACCGAAGCGCAAGCGGGGCTCGCCGCCAGCGCCAAGGCCAGCGCGATGACGCGCAAGGGATGTCGCATGTTGTACTTCTCCTTAAACAATGGGTCCGCGCGCGCGGCTGCGGCCAACGGCGACCCCGATCAGGCCGAGCGTGGTGACGAGATCGATCAGCGCATCGGCGAGTTGCTGGCCCGCCCCCGCCGGCAGCTCGATTGCGAACCGCCCGGCGACCGCGGCGATGGCGATTGCCGCGGCGCTGCGCAGCGTCAGCGAAGCGAGCGCCGGCTTTTCGGGGTTGCGGGCGATGGCTGGGATGTCGTCGTCGCCGTGTGTCATGTGGCCTCCTCGTTGCGATGCGAGGAGATTATGGCCGCGCCGACCCGGTCTGATTGATTGGGCTAAACTATTGTTTTTGCTGGGACGAACACGGGATAAGGGCCGGGAATCCAGCTGGTTTTGGGCACAGGCCTGGCAATCAATGTAAGCCGGCTGGAAGCCGGCCGTCCGTTGCTGCGCCTCACCCCGGCAAGTCCTTGAACGCGACACCCTTGTCGGCGCGCTGATCTTGCGGCAGGCCGAGCACGCGTTCGGCGAGGATGTTTTTCAATATCTCATCGGTGCCGCCGGCGATGCGCAGACCGGGCGCAAACATGTAGCTTTGGTGGAAGGCGCCGTCGATCGGCGCCAGCGCGGGATCGTCGATGATGCCGTAATGATCGAGCGCTTCGATCGCGGAATTGGAGATATCCATCATCTGGTTGGCGTTGATCACCTTGCCGATCGAGCTTTCCGGCCCCGGCGCTTGGCCCTTGGACAGCGCCGTCATGGTGCGGAATTTCGCCAGCTTGTAGCCCTCGGCGCGCACGATCCAGTCGGCGAGTTTCTGGCGGAAGGCTTCGTTCTGCAGCAGCGAGCCTTCGCCTGTCGGCGAAGCGGCGGCGCGGGCGAAATTCATGATCTCCTTGTAGTCGGGCCCCGGCGAGCCGCCGACCGCGAGCCGCTCGTTCATCAAAGTCACCAGCGCCACGCCCCAGCCTTGACCAGGATCGCCCAGGCGATGGTCATCGGCGATGCGCACATCGGTGAAATACACTTCGTTGAAATCGCGCCCGCCTGAGGCCTGATGGATCGGCCGCACTTCGACGCCCGGCGCCTTCATGTCGACGATGAACATGGTGAGGCCCTTGTGCTTTTCCACGTCCGCATTGGTGCGCACCAGCACGATGCCGAAATCGGAAAAATGCGCGCCAGTGGTCCACACTTTCTGGCCGTTGACGATCCAAACATCGCCCCCTGCCCCGGACCCCGATCCGGGGTCTTTCACCGCCTTGGTTTTCGACGCCGCCACATCCGATCCCGCGCCCGGCTCGGAGAACAGCTGGCACCAGATCTCTTCACCGGAAAGAGCCTTGCCGACATAACGCTGCTTGATCACTTCGCTCGCGAACGCGATCACGGTGGGTAAGCACATCCCGAGCCCGATGGCGAACACGCTCGACGGCGCGTCGAACTTTGTCTCTTCCTGGCCGAAGATGACGGTGAAAATTGGCGCGAGGCCCCGCCCGCCATGCTCCTTGGCCCAAGTGATGCCGGCAAAGCCCGCTTCGGCTTTCTGCTTCTGATACGTTTTCGCAGCCTTCAAATACTCGCTCGGCTTCAGCGATCGGGTCATGCGCTCGTTCTCGGCCAGTTTCGGCTTGCAGACGCGCTCTAGAAACGCGCGCGCCTCGGCGCGGAATTGGGCTTCTTCAGGGGTGTCGTTGAAATCCATGGGGAGGCTCCTTGGGACAACATTAGGACTGGGTTCGCCCGCCAGCAACGGCGCCGTGACGGAAGGGAATGTTCATGATACTAAGTCGTCATGGCAGACGCAGCCCGCCTCCCGACGACCCCGGTTCGCCCCAAGACCCTCGCTGACTTCCTCATCTGGGAGGAGGCGCAAGCCGACAAGCACGAATTCCGAAACGGCCAAATCTGGATGATGACCGGGGGCACGCTGCGCCACACCAGGATCGCTGGAAACATCTTTACGGCGCTTCGGGCGAAGCTCGGCGGAGGCCGCTGCCAGCCTTATCTTATGAACGCGCGGGTTGCGCTCAAGGAAACCGAAGCCGGTTACTACCCCGACGTGGTGGTCGATTGCGGCCCTTATGTCGGCGATGCACTGGCCACGAGCGAGCCAACAATCGCCTTCGAAGTCCTGTCGCCCAGCACACGAACACGCGATTTCGCCGAGAAAGTGCCCGATTATCGCGACACGGAATCGATGCAACAGATTGTGCTGGTCGAGCCGGACGAGCGGAAATTGTACGTCTGGACGCGCACAGAGAAGGGCTGGCGGCAAAGCGAACCGGGACCGTCGACTGTCGCGCTTGATCTTCCTTCGCTTGGCGTCTCGCTGACGCTGGATGATATTTACGAGGGCGCGTGATAGATTCATGCACGCAGATTACCGCGACATCAGGGATTTGAGCCCAACGCCGCCGCTTTGGTTCGACGAGTTCGGCGTGCCGCGATACCGGCGCTTTTCGCCCCTTTTGCTCGCCAACATCTACGCCCGTGAGTGCGCCTTCGTACGGATTCATTGCCAAGCATGCGACCACGAGTTCCAAGTGGCGGTGTCTTGGAGCGACGAGCCGCCATCGACCTTGGCGGAGCTTATTCGATCCAACCGGCTACACTATGGCGACCCGCCGAACGTCGATTGTTGCGAAACCGGCCCGACCATGAGCAGCGTGCCGCGCAAAATATTGGAATATTGGTCACGAGAAGGTCGCGCCCGAGCGGTAGCGTTGAAGGCTCTGCCCGAGGGATGGCACAGCCTGCCCCAGCAAAAGGCCGG
>JANNQT010000019.1:0-3760 GCA_031400895.1 Alphaproteobacteria bacterium
ACGATCAAGAGGGAGCGCAGTGCAACTCGCAAGAATGGCCTCGTGGGTCCACAAATGGCTGGCGCTGCTGGTTGGCGTCCAGGTCGTCTTTTGGGTTGTCAGCGGTCTCTTCTTCACGCTCTTCCCGATTGAACAGATCCGGAGCGAGCACCTTGTCCGTCCACCTCAAGCGGTGCGCACGATCGACGTTGCGGCCATTGGAAACTTGAGCCTCATCCACGATGCGCAAAGCCGTACACCGACCAAGGTGACATTGGAGCAGCGCGCCGATGGCCCGGTCGCCGTGGCCGAGTTCGCCGATGGCGACCCCATTCTGTTTGACGCCGTTAGTCTGCACCCGCTCTCGCCGCTCGACCGAGCCGCGGCTGTGCGGATCGCCCGTGGTCACATCACGTTGGCGAGCGAACCCATTTCCGCCACGCTCGTTTCCCGCGAAAGCGCTGAGTATCGCGGTCCGTTGCCTGCTTGGCGGGTGCAATTCGCCGAGGTCGGGTTGAGCGTCTATGTCGCCGCCAATACCGGCGCGGTCACGGCGCGCCGATCCGACCTTTGGCGGCTCTACGATACGCTCTGGGCGCTCCACATCATGGACTGGCGCGACCATGAGAACTTCAATCACCCGCTGATCATCGCCGTTACATTCATCACGCTTTTGTCCGTGGTCGCCGGGATCGTGCTCATTCCCTACCGTATTCGCTTACGCAAGGCGCGGCCTCGCCCAATTTAGGCATCAGCGATTGAGCAGCGCTCCCTTTGGTGGTCGCTTGTTACTGTCGGCGCGGTGAAGCGCTGCGCGTTGTTCGTTCCGCCCGTTTCATCCCTCACCTTCCTCAAATGCGCGCGTTCGGCGCCTTGCACACGCGCGCGCGCCAACAGGAGGTATTGCCGTCAAATTCGCACACGGAGTGCACACACCGCTCGATTTAACATTGATAAGATTGGTATTTCGCTCCAATCCATCATAGGCGCAATGCAGAAGCTATGCATTTGTAATTTCATAGTCTGATGTGCTACCTAAACCGGCTAGGTTTTGCTATCGACACAAGGCTGCGGTCATCGGCGGCGCGGTATCGGGGGCGGGGTTCGGCGCTCGCGTATCGGCGAAATGCGCCTGCACTGTGCGGCGGGCGGCTTGATCGGCGCCGAATATCGTGGCATAGGAAAAAGACCGGGCCAACGCGGGCGCCCGGTCAGACGATTTTCGTCCAAGACCCGCTCCATCCCTATCGGGAGGAGCGCGCGCATGGCGAATAAGTCGAAAGCTCTTGAAGCAATTCTCAACCGGGTCATCGAAGGCGAGCGCCCCAGCCGATGGGTGACGCGCGAGCGCCCCAAGATCGACCGCATCGCTTGTCCGTGGGCGGTGCGCCGCTTTATCGATCCGAATGCGGAAATTTTCTATGTACCGACAGAGCAAGTACTCGAAACAGCGGAGCGCCTGGGCGCCGTGGCCTTCGATATCCCCGGCGCACCGATCAGCCACGACGGCGAATGCTGCAGCTTCGATACTTTGCTCAAGCGCTTTGCGCTCGATGACCCGGGCCTGGTGGCGCTGGCGCCAATCGTGCGCGGCGCCGACACCGACAGTCACGATCTCGCACCCGAGGCGGCGGGATTGCACGCCATCTCGCTTGGCTTGGCGCACAATTTCACCGACGACCACGAACTGCTCGCGCAAGGCATGTGCGTTTACGACGCGCTCTATGCATGGGCGACACAAGCACGTGGTCAGCGCCACGATTGGAGGCCAGGCGTTCAATGATCTGCCCCACCCTGTTGCTCTCACGCGGCGACATTCGCGCACTGATGGCCCCGCGTGACTATCTCGACGCCGTCGAACAAGCGTTTCGCGCCAGCAAGGAAGGTCGCGCCTCAGCGCCGCCGCCGATGCACATTCATGCCGAGGGCGGCGGCTTCCATGCCAAGGGCGCGGCGTTCGCGGGGCAACGCGCCTATGTCGTGATGAAGCTCAACGGCAATTTTCCTGGGAATCTGGAGCGAACCGGTTTGCCGACCATCCAGGGCGCCATCCTGCTGTGCGACGCAGCCAACGGCTCAGTGCTGGCGATCCTGGATTCGATCGAGGTGACGCTCATGCGCACTGCCGCGGCAAGCGCGCTCGCGGCACGCCACCTGGCCCGCAAGGACGCCAGCGCGCTTGCGGTTTGCGGCTGCGGCGACCAGGCGCGCCCCCAAGCGGCCGCGCTGGCGGAGGTGGTGAAGTTTTGCCGCGGCTTTGTCTGGGACATTGCGCCAGACAAAGCGGCAAGGTTCGCCGCGGAAATGAGCCAGACGCTTGGGTTTCCCATGGAAGCAGTGAAGGACGCGCGGCAAGCGACGCTTGCCAGCGATGTCATCGTTACCTGCACCACCGCGCAGGCGCCCTTCTTGAGCGAAGCGGAAATAGCGCCCGGCGCCTTCATCGCAGCAATCGGCGCCGATAGCCCCGACAAAAGCGAGATTGCGCCGAGCCTTATGGCGCGCGCCAAAGTCGTCGTCGATGTGTTGGAGCAATGCCTGGCGATGGGCGACTTGCACCAGGCGGTGAAAGCCGGCGCCATGACCAGCGCCCAAGTTTATGCCGATCTGGGCGACATCGTCATCGGCGCCAAACCCGGGCGAACCCGCGACGACGAGATCGTCGTGTTCGATTCCACCGGCACGGCGCTGCAGGACGCGGCCAGCGCCGCGCTCATTTTTGCCTTCGAGCTGACGGTCCGCCGAGATCATTCCCAAACGCCAGCCGCGACCACTCTGACGCATCACTTGGCCGAGGCGCGCGTACAAGTCGCGTAGCGGCCCCTTCTCGCTCAAGCGCATGCCGTAGGGTGGGTTGGTCGCAAGTAATCCATCCGACGCAAGCAGCACGAGCCCCGAGAGCGGACGATGTACGAGTTCGATGTCGGCGCGCACGCCGGCTCGCTCGGCGTTGGAAATCGCCGCTTCAATGGCACCAGCATCGCGATCGCTCCCGACAATCACTGCCGGCGCATTCGGAAGTTCTGCGGCAAGAGCCGCCTCGCGCACTTCACGCCACGCTTTGGCGCCCATCTCCGGCCAACGCTCTGCCGCGAAGCTGCGCTTGGCGCCCGGAGCGATACGACGCGCCATCATCGCCGCTTCGATGAGCAGCGTGCCCGACCCACAAAAGGGATCAACCAGCGGCTTCGAGGCATCGTAGCCGAGCGCCAAGAGCACGGCGGCGGCCAACGTCTCACGCAAGGGCGCCTTGGCAACCGCCTGGCGATACCCGCGTCGGTGCAGAAGCGCGCCCGACGAGTCCGCACTCACCGTGCAGCGGTCGTGATCAAAGCGGACCACAAACAGCTGTGCGTTCTCAGAATCCGGCGCCACACCCAGCGAGTGCGGCGCGGCATCGTCCTGTTCGTCCTCATCCTTCGCGGGCCCGTCCACGCGCCGCGCACCGGCCACGCTTCGGCAAATCGCGTCCGCCACTCGCTCGGCGATCGCATCCGAGTGATACAAGCGCGACTTCTTGGCGGTCACGCGCAGACGGAACGTCGCACCCGGCGCCAGCATGCGGCCCCACTCCACGCGGCGCGCGGCGCGCTCGAGCTCGTGAAAGGCCAGAGCCTTGAACTCCGAGAGGCGCACGACCACACGACTCGCCAGGCGCGACTGTATGTTCGCCAGCGCGAGTCCGCGTGCATTCGTTGCGAATCGAACACCACCGGCGCTCGCCACAGCATCGGCGAACCCAAGCGTGCGCAATTCAGCTTCAAGCAACGGCTCAAGACCC
>JANNQT010000020.1:0-10575 GCA_031400895.1 Alphaproteobacteria bacterium
AAGCGCATCGAGGGCATCGCCGAAGTGCGCGATGAATCGAACCGGCTGGGCGTGCGGCTGGTTGTTGAGCTGAAGCGCGATGCGGTGCCGGATGTGGTGCTGAACCAGCTCTATCGCTACTCGGCGCTGCAGACCTCGTTCGGCGTCAACATGCTGGCGCTCAACGCCGGTAAGCCCGAGCAGATGGGGCTGCGCCAATTGCTCACCCACTTCCTCTCGTTCCGCGAGCAGGTAGTCACGCGCCGCACCAAGTTCCGGCTGGCGAAGGCGCGCAAGCGCGGCCACGAAACCGTGGGTCTCGCCATCGCCGTGGCCAATATCGACGACGTGATCAAGCTGATCCGCGAAAGCCCCGATCCGGCCACCGCGCGCGAGCGCCTGGTGGGGCGCGATTGGGGCGTCGGCGATATGATGCCGCTGATCGCGCTGATCGCCGATCCACGCACCGCGGTCAGCGAGGCCGGGCGGGTGCGCCTTTCCGAGGAGCAGGCGCGCTCGATCCTGGCGCTGCAATTGTCGCGGCTGACCGGGCTGGGGCGCGAAGACATCGCCAAGGCCGCGGGCGAGATCGCCGACGAGATCAAGGAATTGCTCGTCATCCTGGCTTCGCGCGAGCGGATCTTGTCGATCATTCGCGGCGAATTGCGTGATGTGAAGGAGGCGTTCGGCGGGCCGCGCCGCACCACCATTTCCGAATCCGAGGGCGAGATCGACGACGAAGCGCTGATCCCGCGCGAGGACATGGTGGTCACCGTCACCCATGGCGGCTATGTCAAGCGCACGCCGCTGGCGCTTTATCGTACGCAGCGCCGCGGCGGCAAGGGCCGCGCCGGCATGAGCATGAAGGACGAGGATTTCGTCACCCGCGTGTTCGTGGCCTCGACGCATGCGCCGATCCTGTTCTTCTCTTCCGCCGGCATGGCCTACAAGATGAAGGTGTGGCGCCTGCCGCAGGGCGATCCGCGCACCAAGGGCCGGGCTTTGGTCAATCTGTTCCCGCTCGCGCAGGGCGAGAGCGTCACTTCGGTGATGGCGCTGCCGGAGGACGAGCGCGATTGGGACAAGCTCGACGTCATGTTCGCCACCCGCTCGGGCGGCGTGCGCCGCAACAAGCTCAGCGATTTTGTGCAGGTGAACCGCAACGGCAAGATCGCCATGAAGCCCGACGAGGGCGATGGCATCGTCTCGGTGCAGATCTGCTCCGAGGAGGACGATATCCTGCTCACCACCGCCAACGGCCAATGCATCCGCTTTGCTGTGCCGGAAGTGCGGGTATTCTCGGGGCGGACCTCAACCGGCAATCGCGGCATCAAGCTCGACGACGGCGACGCCGTCATTGGCATGGGCGTGCTCAAGCATGTGGAGGTTAACTCCGCCGAGGCGCGCGCCTATTTCAAATGGGACGCGCAAGCGCGTGACGGCGCCGAAGCCGAACCCGAGCCGGAGGCCGGCGAGGATTCAGGCGAGATCGCCGAGGTGCCGTTCGAGCGCCTGGCTTGGCTGAAGACGCAAGAGCAATTCGTGCTCACAGTAACTTCGGGCGGCCTCGGCAAGCGCGCTTCGTCCTACGAGTACCGTGTCACCGGGCGCGGCGGCAAAGGCCTGATCGCCCACAAGCTCACTGGCGAGGCGCGCATCACCGCTTCGTTCCCGGTGCATCAGGACGAGGAATTGCTGCTGGTCACCGACAAGGGCCAGCTGATCCGCACCCCGATCGAGCAAATCCGCATCGCCGGCAGAGCCACCCAGGGCGTGATCTTGATCAATGTGGCTGAGGACGAACACGTGGTCGCCGCCGAGCGGCTGGAGGCGTTGGGCGGGGACGGTTCTGAGGAGGTTGCGGAATGACCCGCGTCGGGCTTTATCCTGGCACCTTCGATCCCGTCACCAACGGCCATGTCGATATCATCGCCCGCGCCGCTACCTTGGTGGATCGGCTGGTAATCGGGGTGGCCGTCAACCAGGACAAGGGGCCGCTGTTCACGCTGCCGGAGCGGCTGGAAATGGTCGAGGAGCAGTGCGCCAAGATAAAGGGGGCCGCCGAGATCGTCGTCCAGCCTTTTGACACATTGCTGATGAAGTTCGCCGAGAGCGTAGGGGCGCAAATCATCGTCAGAGGACTTCGAGCCGTCGCTGACTTCGAGTATGAATTTGCCATGGTGGGCATGAACCAAAAACTCAATCCCACTGTCGAAACGGTATTTCTCATGGCCGACGCGACGCACCAGGCTATTGCCTCGCGGCTGGTGAAGGAAATCGCGCGACTGCAAGGAAGTGTCGCGCACTTCGTGCCGAAGGAAGTAGAAGTGCGTCTGAAGGCGAAATTCGGGGTGTCTTGATGCGCTGGACTGGAATTCTCGCGGCCGCCATGTGCGCGCTGTTTTTGACGGCGGACGCCTTTGCGCAGACGCCGGACCCGCGCAATTGGCGCGGGCTTGACCCGGAAACCACGCTCTATATCGACACCGTACACGGGCGCATCGTCATCGAGCTCTATCCCGAGGTGGCGCCTATCCATGTGCAGCGCATCGTTACGCTGGCGCGCGCCGGGTTCTATGATGGGCAGAGCTTTCACCGCGTCATTCCCGGCTTCATGGCCCAGACCGGCGACCCGTTCGGCACCGGCGAAGGCGCTTCCAACCTGCCCGACCTGCCGCCGGAATTCACCTTCCGCCGCGGGCTCGACATGCCGTTCATCCAAGCCGCCGCGCAATCGGACGGGCCGCTCGGCTTCTACAAGGCGCTGCCGATCCAGACCCAGCCGGACGCGCAGATCCCGTTCGCGCGCGAAAACCGCGTGCTCTCCAACGTCATGCATTGCCCCGGCGTGGTCTCGATGGCGCGCTCGACCGCGCCTAATTCGGCCAACAGCCAATTCTTCATCATGCTGGGTGCACGCGCTTCGCTGAACAAAACTTACAGCGCCTTCGGGCGCGTGGTCTGGGGCCAGGAATCGGCGCTGCAGGTGGCCCCAGGCGAACCGCCGGCAAGTCCCGACCGCATGCTGGCGGTGCGCGTCGCCGTCGATCTGCCGGAGGCCGAACGCGCGCCGATTTTCGTGCTGCGCACCGATGGGCCGCGTTTCCGCGATCTGATCGACGACACGCGCCGCGAACGCCGGGCCGATTTCTCGGTCTGCGATGTCGTAATCCCAGCGCGGGTGCCGCGCGAAGACAGAGAGAGAAACTGGTGGTCGATCATTCCTTTCATCAACTGACGCTGACGCTGGAAACTGGCGAAGTGCAAATCAGGCTGCGCCCCGATCTCGCCCCCGGCCATGTGGCGCACATCGGCGAACTGGCCAACGAAGGGTTCTACGACGGGGTGGTGTTTCACCGCGTCATCTCTGGCTTCATGGCCCAGGGCGGCGATCCCACCGGCAGCGGCGGCGGCGGCTCGGAGCGGCCCGACCTGAAGGCGGAATTCTCCGCCACGCCCCATGTACGCGGAATCTGCTCGATGGCGCGCTCCAGCGATCCCAACTCGGCCAACAGCCAGTTCTTCATCTGCTTCGACGATGCGCGCTTCCTGGATAAGAAATACACCGTGTGGGGCGAGGTGAGCTCCGGCATGGAACACGTCGATAAGCTCCCCAAGGGCGAACCGCCGAAGAAGCCGGGCAAGATCGTGAGCATGCGCGCGGCGTGAGCGAGGCGCTGATCCGACGTTGGCGCGCTCTGGCGGGGCCCAACGCCGAGGCTGTCGGAACCGCGCTGGTCGATGCTTGGAACGAGTCACATCGGCACTATCATGGCCAAGGTCACTTGGCATGGCTTCTGGATGAGGCTGAGCGTCGCGTGGATTTGATCGTTGAGCCCGCTTTTGTCGGGTACGCCATCTGGTTTCATGATGCGATCTACACGCCGGGCGCATTGGACAATGAGGCTCGCAGCGTGGCGTGGGCGCGCGAGGCTATCGCGGGAGAGCCGTTGGCCGAGCGAGTAGCGCGGGTGATCGAGATGACCAGGAACCACGCCCAGGGTGAGGCCACCGGTGACGCCGCATTATTTCTGGACATGGATGTCGCCATTCTGGGCGCGCCGTCACGGGATTACCGCCGCTATGCGGCGGGCGTACGCCGCGAATTCGCGGTGTACCCAGACAACGCATTCGCCGCCGGGCGAGCACGTTCCCTCGAGGAACAATTGCAAGCCTCGCGGCTCTTCCGTTCCGACATCTACGAGCACGAACTGGCCGAGCAGGCGCGCGCCAACCTGAGCTGGGAGCTTGTTGAGATGCGCGCGGGGCGGATGGTCACTGCCTGATGCGCGTTGACCTGTTCGATTTCGAACTTCCCGACGAACTGATCGCGCTTCGGCCGGCCCGGCCGAGGGACAGCGCGCGGCTCTTGCATGTGGGCGCGGAAGGAGCGCTGACCGATCGCATTGTGCGCGATGCACCCTCGCTGTTCCGCACCGGCGATGTGCTGGTGTTCAACGATACGCGCGTGATTCCCGCGGCACTGAGAGCCGTGCGTCCCGCCCGCGATCCGCAGGGGCCTCTGGTGCGGGTGTCGCTGAACTTGCTGGAACGCTTGGGCGTGGAGCGATGGCGCGTGCTGGCCAGGCCGGGAAAGCGTCTGAAGCCGGGCGATGGGCTTTTCTTCGATGACGGCCTGTTCGCGAGCATCGAGTCCAAGGACGAGGAAGGCGCGCTTTGCCTGCGTTTCGACCGCACGGGCGCGGCGCTGGATGAGGCGATATCCAGGATCGGCGCGCCGCCTTTGCCGCCCTATATTGCGGGAAAACGCGCGCCCGACGCGGACGATCGCGCCGATTATCAGACCGTGTATGCGGCCAAGGATGGCGCGGTCGCCGCGCCGACGGCGGGGCTGCATTTCACCGAGGCGTTGCTGGCGCGCCTTGATCAGGTTGGCGTCGAGCGCGCGAACCTGACGCTGCATGTCGGCGCCGGTACGTTCCTGCCGGTGAAGTCCGCGGATACCTCCGCGCACGTCATGCATTCGGAATGGCGCGAGATCCCCGCCGCCACCGCCGCCGCCATCAATCACGCCAAGGCCGAAGGCCGGCGCGTAATTGCCATCGGCACCACCGCGCTGCGCTCGCTGGAATCGGCGGCGGACGAGAGCGGGCTGGTGTACGCAGCCATCGGCGGCACCGACATCTTCATCACCCCCGGTTATCGCTTTCGCGTGGTCGATGGGCTGTGGACCAATTTCCACCTGCCGCGCTCGACCTTGTTCATGCTGGTGGCCGCGTTCACCGGCCTCGAGCGCATGCAAGCCGCTTACGCGCACGCCATAGCGCGAGGTTATCGCTTCTATTCCTACGGCGACGCGAGCCTGTTATGGCGGGTGCAATGACCGCCTTCGTTTTTGAAATTCACGCCACCGACGGCGCGGCGCGCTCTGGCGTTCTGCATACCCCGCGCGGTGACATTCGCACGCCAGCTTTCATGCCGGTGGGCACGGCGGGCGCGGTGAAGGCGCTGACCGTCGATCAAGTGGCGCAAACCGGCGCCGACATTGTCCTCGGCAACACTTATCATTTGATGCTGCGCCCGGGCGGCGAGCGTATGGCGCGCCTCGGCGGCCTGCACAAATTCATGCGCTGGGAAAAGCCGATCCTCACCGACAGCGGCGGCTATCAGGTGATGAGCCTGTCGCAATTGCGCAAGCTCGACGCCAACGGCGTCACCTTCCGCAGCCACATCGACGGCAGCGAACACAGGCTCACGCCCGAGCGTGCGATTGAACTTCAGGTCGACCAGATCGGCGCCGACATCGCCATGCAATTGGACGAGTGCCCGGCGCTGCCGGCGCCGCGCGCTGAGGTGCGAAAAGCGATGGAGCTGTCGCTGGCCTGGGCCGAGCGCTGCAAGCGCGCGTTCGGCGCACGCGAGACGCAGAACTTGTTCGCCATCGTCCAGGGCGGGACCGATCCTGAATTACGCCGCCTCTCCGCTGAAGCGCTGGTGCGCGAGGGCTTCGACGGCTACGCCATTGGCGGCCTCGCCGTTGGCGAAGGCCAGCAGGCGATGTTGGCGACGCTCGATTTCACCGCACCGCTGCTGCCGCGCGAACGGCCGCGTTATCTGATGGGCGTGGGCAAGCCGCTCGATATCGTCGAAAGCGTGGCGCGCGGCATCGACATGTTCGATTGCGTGTTGCCGACGCGTTCAGGTCGCCACGGTCAAGCCTGGACCGACGCAGGGCCGCTCAACATCACCAACGCCCGCTTCGCCGAGGATACCTCTCCACTTGACGAAAATCTCGCTTGCCCCGCCAGCCGCGATTACGCCAAGGCCTATCTGCACCATTTGTTCAAGGCCGGAGAAATCCTCGGCCAGGTGCTGCTGTCGTGGCACAATCTGGCTTACTACCAGCGCCTGATGGCGCGCCTGCGCACGGCGATCGCCGAACGCCGGCTGGGCGAAATGCGTGAAAGCTTCCGCGCCCGCGCTGGCTGAATGCGCGCTCAACCCATGGACCCAGGATCGCGACTGCGTCGCGTCCGGGAGCGCTGGGCGGGGTCAGCCATTACTCAGGCGAGCGCTAATTCCGTTGGCGCGGCTGGCGCTCTTCCGGCGGCGGCGGCGGCGGCGGGATCATGTTGGGGCAGCCGAGCGAGGCGCCGTAGCCGCGCAGGAAGGTGCGGCGTTGCTGGCCGTTGGCCACCGCACGCAGCGCGTCGCGCTCGGCTTGGCTGGCTCCGGAAATGCGCCGGATCCAGGAGCGGAACGGGATGAGATCTTGCGCCGTGCTCTCCGCGGCTTCGATGGTCTGCTCCTCGACGAAATCGCCGCTCCTATCCCAGGCGTTGCGGTCGGGGCCGGGCTGGTAGCTCTCGGGGCCGAGCACCGCGTCGAACTGAGCGATCTCGCGCGCCACCGCGGCGCAATCGGTCAGGTTCGCGGTGGCGTAGGGATATTGCAGATTGCGCAGCAGGATCGGGATTTCCTGGCGGATCAGCCCGACGTCGCGGAACGGGATGGAGGCCGCGCCGGAAACGCCGCGGCGGGTGTCGGCGGTGCTGCCCGATGAGCAGGCGCTGAGCGCAAGCACGCCGACGGCGAACAATCCGCACCAAGATTTAACTTGCATCGCCCGCTCCGTCACATTGTTGATCCCAGACCTATACAGGCCCCAGCCCGGCACGCCAATGCGGCGAGACAGGAGCGGGCGGACGGGATAATCCCCGCCCATGCTCCCGGTTGAGGAAGTCCTGCCGCTTTTACGCGACGCGCTGGCCCGGCGCGGCGCGGCCGTGCTGGTCGCGCCCCCCGGCGCGGGCAAGACCACGCGGGTCCCCCCGGGTTTGCTGGGCGAGCCCTGGGCGCGGGCCGGCAAGCTTATCCTGCTGTCGCCCCGCCGCATCGCCGCCCGCGCCGCAGCCGCGCGCATGGCCAGCGAATTGGGCGAGCCGGTGGGCGAAACCGTGGGTTACCGTGTGCGGCTCGATTCCAAGGTCGGGCCGAACACCCGCATCGAAGTGGTCACCGAAGGCGTGTTCACGGCCATGATCCTGGGCGATCCGGAATTGCAGGGCATCGCCGCAGTGCTGTTTGACGAATTCCACGAGCGCAGCCTGGAGGGCGATTTGGGGCTGGCGCTGGCGCGCGACGCGCAAAGCGGATTGCGGCCCGATCTCAAGCTGGTGGTGATGTCGGCGACCTTGGACGCGGCGCGGGTGGCGGCGCTGTTGGACGATGCGCCGGTGATCGTCAGCGAGGGGCGCATGTTTCCGGTGCGCCATGTCTATCGCCCGCGCGACCCACGCGCGCGGCTTGAGCAAGAGGTCGCCGCCGCCGTGCGCGCCGCGCTGGCGGCCGAGCCGGGCAGCGCGCTGGTGTTCCTGCCGGGCGTGCGCGAGATCGAGCGCACGGCGGAAGCGCTGCGCGCCAGCGTGGCCGATGTCAGCGTCGATATCCGCCCGCTCTACGGGGCCATGAGCCCGGCCGACCAGGACGCGGCCATTGCGCCTGCGCCGTTGGGCCGGCGCAAGGTGGTGCTGGCGACGTCGATCGCCGAGACCAGCCTCACCATCGAAGGCGTGCGCATCGTGGTTGATTCCGGCTTGGCGCGGCGGCCGCGGTTTGAGCCGGCGCTTGGGCTTTCGCGTTTGGAAACCGTGCGCGCCAGCCAGGCCGCGATCACCCAGCGCGCCGGCCGCGCCGGTAGGCTGGCGCCGGGAGTGTGTTGGCGCTTGTGGAACGAGGGTGAGACCCGCGCGCTGCCGGAGTTCGACCGGCCGGAGATTCACGACGCCGATCTTTCCGGCCTGGCGCTCGATCTGGCCGCGTGGGGCGTCAGCGATCCCGGCGCGCTCGCCTGGCTTGATCCGCCGCCAAAGCCGGCGTGGAACGAAGCGCTGGCGCTGCTGGGCCGCATCGGCGCGCTTGATGCGGCGGGGCGGTTGAGCGAACACGGCGCGGCGGTTGCGCGCCTGCCGCTGCCGCCGCGGCTCGCGCACATGGTGATCGCAGCGGGCCCACAGGCGCCGCTAGCGGCGCGCCTCGCGGTGCTGCTTACCGAGCAGGGCCTAGGCGGGCGTGAGCCCGATTTGAGCGTGCGCTTGCACAATTTCGAGCGCGAGGGCGGCCAGCGCGCAGAGGCCGCGCGAAAGCTGGCGGCGAGGATCGCGCGATTTGCCTGGACCGCTAACGTCCCCGCCGGCGGGACGCCGGCGGTCCAAGAAGGCGCGCTGTTGGCGCTCGCTTACCCCGACCGCGTCGCCAAACGCCGCGGCGAAAGCTTCACCATGGTCAACGGCCGAGCCGCCAGCATCGATCCGGCTTCGCCGCTGGCGCGCGAGCCTTACCTGGTCATTGCCGACATTGCCGGCCAGGCTGGCCGCGCGCAGATTCTCCTCGCCGCGCCGATTAGCCTTGAAGCAATCGAAGCCATGTTCGCCGCTGAGATCGAGCAGCACGCCAGCGCCAGCATCGACGCCGCCACCGGCGCGCTGCGCGGGCGGCGTTTGCGCAAACTGGGGCGTATGGTGCTGTCGGAAGCGCCGCTGGAGCGGTTGAGCGGGGTGGATTTGCGCGAGGCGCTGCTGGGCGCGGTGGCCGAGGAGGGACTGGCGCTGCTCGATTGGGACGCCGTCGCCCGGCAAACGCGCGCGCGCGTAGCGTTTATGCGCGGGCTGGAAGGCGAAGCCTGGCCCGATTGCGGCGACGCGGCGCTGATCGCGGCGTGCGAGCAATGGCTTGGGCCGGCGCTCGAGGGCGCGGCCAATCTGCGCGCGGTAAATGTCGCCCAGGCGCTGGTGAACAACCTCCCCTACGAATTGCGCCGCCGTCTCGATGAGCAAGCGCCGGCGCGGTTTGAGACGCCGGCGGGCTCCTCACTGCTGATCGATTACGAAGCCGAAGGCGGGCCAGCGCTGGAGGTGCGCTTGCAAGAGATGTTCGGCGAAAACAATCATCCGTGCATCGCTGGTGGGCGCGCGCCGCTGAGCTTGCGCCTGCTTTCGCCGGCGCAGCGCCCGGTGCAGACCACCAAGGATCTGCCGGGCTTTTGGAAAGGCTCCTACGCAAGCGTGCGCAGCGATATGCGCGGGCGCTACCCGAAACATCCCTGGCCGGAAGATCCCCTCGCCGCGCCGCCCACCCGCCGCGCCAAACCAAGAGGCTCGTAATGAAGCTCCCCACGCTCGATGACATTAAAGCCGCAGCCAAGCGCATCGACGGCATCGCCGTGCGCACACCGTTATTGTGCAGCGAGGCGCTCGACGCTGCCGTCGGTGCGCGCGTGTTTGTGAAGGCCGAATGCCTGCAGCGCGGCGGCGCGTTCAAGATGCGCGGCGCCACCAACGCCATCGCCGCGCTGGCGCCTGAGGTGCGCGCGCGCGGCATCATCGCCTTTTCCTCGGGCAATCACGCCATCGCCGTCGCCACCGCGGCGAAGCATTTCGGAATTAGCGCAAGCATCGTCATGCCGGCGGACGCGCCCTGGATCAAGCTTGAGCGCACGCGGGCGATGGGCGCGGAGGTAATCACCTACGATCGCTTGGGCGAGAGCCGTGAAGCCATCGGCGCCAAACTCTCCGCCGAGCGCGGCCTGGCGCTGATCAAGCCGTTCGACGATCCCTATGTGATCGCCGGGCAGGGTACGGCGGGGTTGGAGATCGCCGCCGAGATTGCGCCTGACATCGTATTCGTTCCAGCCAGCGGCGGCGGACTCTCTTCGGGCGTGGCGCTGGCGCTGCCAGACGCGCGCATCATCGCCGTCGAGCCGGAAGGCCACGATGACATCGCCCGCACGCTCGCCGCTGGCGCCATCCAGCGTAACGCCCCCGGCATCCGCTCCATCTGCGACGGGCTGCTGACCGAACAAATGGGCGAAATCACGTTCGCGATCGCGCGGGCGCGAATCGAACGCGTTGTCGTGGTTTCCGATGACGCCGTGCTGCGGGCGATGAAGTTCGCGTTCTTCAATCTGAAAATTGTGCTGGAGCCCTCTGGCGCGGCCTCGCTGGCGGCATTGTTGGAGGGCGGGGTCGATGTGGCTGGCAAGACGCTCGCTGTGATCGCCAGCGGCGGCAACGTGGATGCGGAGACGTTCGCGCGGGCGCTGGCGTAACCCGCTCCCGGACCGCCGGCTTCCAGCCG
>JANNQT010000021.1:0-11877 GCA_031400895.1 Alphaproteobacteria bacterium
GATGGTGCGCTTGCGCCATTTCTTTTCCGCCATGGGCGTGTCCTCCGTCGCCGGAGCTATCGGCCTGGCGGGCGCGAATTTCAATCGCTAATGCGGATCAGAGCGACCAGTTCGCGTGCGCTGAGGCCGGCGGAGGCGGCGCGGCGATGAGGAGATCGCAGTTGATGGCAGGGGCGTGCGTCGGTTGCCCTATGAGCAGGGCGAACGGCGCATGCTCGTCGCCAATCGCCGGCGCGGCGCTTGCGCCAAGGAACGCGGTGAAATGCGCCCACGCTGCGCTGGCCAGCGGCGCTTCGCTCTCGCTCACCACTTGGGGCACCCGCCCGCTCAGCCGCAGCCGCAGCGTCAGCTCATAAGCCGCGCCAGAAGGCTCAACCACCTTGAGCCGTGCGCAATGAACCTGCCCGCGCTCGCTCTCCAGCAGCGCCTCGTCGCGCAGCGAGATAAACCCGAACTCGGCATCGACCACAAACCGCCCGCCGGCATCGTCGAGCAGATAAAAGCCCGGTTGCTCGATCGGAGCGACCAGCGCCATCGCCGCCTCAATCGCCGCGGGCGAGGGCGCGCGCGCGGAATCGAGTTCGATCGAATCGAAAGCGCTGCTGAAGGCGTCGGACGGCGTCATGGGGCCTTTATGCACGCGCGTGGATAACAGCGGGTGAAAGCGCTGTTTCCAAAGCCTTTACGCTTTCCCGGACCGAGCGTCTTCAGACGCGCTTGTTTGCCGGGCCACACCGGGCGTGTCTGAAGACGGCCTCCGGGGTGGTCTGAGGGGCCGTCGGGTTTTTTGCGCTTGCCCTCACTTCCCCCGAATCTCCGCACCCCCTAGATTCGCTCCCGATGTCCCCCATTGCCCGCCGCCGCGCCCCAAAAACGCTCACTGCGCTGAAGGGAAAGCGCGCGCCTCAGCCGGCGGGGCCGTTGTTCGCGGTAGCCGAGGAGGGGGCCGCGTTCGTCCACGATACGCTGGACAAGGTGGCGGTGCTGTTTCCGCTGCCGCTGCCCGAGCCGTTCGATTATCGCGCGTCGGCTACACTTGGGCTCGAGCCCGGCGCGCATGTGATTGCGCCGATTGGTTCGCGCGTGGTGCGCGGGGTGGTGTGGGCGGTGGAGCGCGACCATCCGGGCGCGGCGAATCTGAAGGCGATCGAAGAAGTGCTGCCGGGCACGCCGCTGCCGGAAATCTCGCGCGCGTTCGTCGATTGGGCCAGCAAATATCTGGTGCGTCCGCCCGGCGACATCCTGCGCATGGTGGCGCGCTCGCCGGAGGCGCTGCTGCCGCCGCCGACTTATACTGTGCTCGCGCCCACCGGCGCGCCGCCGCCGAAGCTCACCGAAGCGCGCGCGCGGGTGATGGCGGAGGCGGGCAAGGAGCACGTCAGCGCGGCGGAGCTGGCGCGGCGGGCGGAGACTTCTTCCGCCGTCGTGAAGGGTCTGGTCGATTGCGGCGCGCTCAAGCGCTTGGAGCTGAGTGAGGATCCGGAGTTTGGTGCGCCGGTGTTGGAGACAGCGTTCCCCCTCCCCGCAAGGGGGGAGGGGAGTCAGCGCGAACTCTCCCCTATCCAGCGCGCCGCCGCCGACGCACTCTGCGCCTCCGTACGCGCGGGCGGGTTCCACGTGGCGCTGCTCGATGGCGTCACCGGTTCGGGCAAGACCGAAGTGTATTTGGAAGCGGCGGCGGAAGCGTTGCGCGGCGGTCCCAGCGCGCAAGTGCTGGTGCTGTTGCCGGAAATCGCGTTGACACATGCCGCGCTGTCGCGTTTCGAGGCGCGCTTTGGCGCAATTCCGGTGGAATGGCACTCGGCGATCCCACACAAAGCCCGCCGCCGTGCCTGGCGGGAAGTGGCGGCGGGACGGGCGCGCTTGGTGGTGGGCGCGCGCTCGGCTTTGTTTTTGCCGTATCCGAACTTGAAGCTCATCGTCATCGATGAAGAGCACGATTCCTCCTACAAGCAGGAGGAGGGCGTCATCTATCAGGCGCGCGACCTCGCCGTGGCGCGCGCCAAGCTTGGCGAGTGCGCGGTGATCCTGGCCAGCGCGACGCCGTCGCTGGAAACGCTGGTGAATGCGCAGAGCGGGCGTTACGCGCATGTGAAGCTGCCTTCGCGGCACGGAAGCGCTGAATTGCCCGATGTCGAGCTGATCGACATGAAGCTCGATCCGCCCGACAAAGGCCGCTGGATTTCGCCCAAGCTCATTCGCGGCGCCGGCGAGGCGCTCATGCGCGGCGAGCAGGCGTTGTTCTACATGAACCGGCGCGGCTATGCGCCGCTGACGTTGTGCAAAGCGTGCGGCCACCGGATGAAGTCGCCGGAGACCGAGAGCTGGCTGGTCGAGCACAAATATTCCGGCCGTCTGGTCTGTCACCTCACCGGCTTTTCCATGCCGAAGCCGAAAGCGTGTCCAGAATGTTTGGTCCCCGACGCCTTCGTCTCCATCGGCCCCGGCGTCGAGCGCATCGAGGAAGAAGTGCGCGAGCACTTTCCCGAGGCGCGCATCGAGATTTTCTCCTCCGACACCACGCCCCACGGTGAAGCTGTGCGCTCGCTGGTAGCGCGCATGGAAGCGGGCGAGATCGATATTCTGATCGGCACCCAGATCGTCGCCAAGGGCCACAATTTTCCGCTGCTGACCTTCGTTGGCGTGGTTGATGCGGATTTGGGCTTGAAGGGCGGCGATCTGCGCGCGGGCGAGCGCACGTTTCAATTGATCAGCCAGGTCGCCGGCCGCGCCGGGCGCCATGAAAAGAAAGGCCGCGCGCTGATCCAGACCTACGCGCCGCACGAGCCGGTAATGGTCGCGCTCGCGGCGCAAGATCGCGACGCGTTTTTCGCCGCCGAGATCGCCGAGCGCGAAGCCGCCGGCATGCCGCCTTACGGGCGCTTGGCTGCAGTGATCGTCTCGGCGCCGAACGAGCAGCAGGCCAATGACGCCGCCGCGCTCATGGGCGCGAAAGCGCCCGTCGTCGAAGGCCTCGATCTCTGGGGTCCCGCGCCAGCGCCGCTCAGCGTGATCCGCGGCATGCACCGGCGGCGCTTCCTAGTGCGCGCTGATCGCGGGGTGGATGTAAGCGCCTTCCTGGCGGCGTGGGCCGGGCGGGTAAAACTGCACTCGGCGGTGCGCGTGCAGATCGATGTCGATCCGTATAGTTTTTTGTGAGGGGGCTCTGTCACACTTTCTCCCTTGCGGAGAAGGTGGCGCGCGTGAGCGCGCCGGATGAGGGGCGCGCCGATATGCAGGCGCCGGATCGTTTGCACGCCCCTCACCCCCCGGCCCCTCCCCGCAAGGGGGAGGGGGGGCGGCGGCGCGAGCAACGTCGCAAGTCCGGAAACGGCGAGCGGGGGAGGGCGGCTTTGCGTATTGTGCTTGCAACATCCACCCATCCCCGGAACGCCGCTTGCAGCGGCGGGTCCGGGGCCCATGAACACAAGCCGTCGCGATCTTGGGGTCCGGACTTGCGCTGCGCGCAATCCGGGGATGGGTGGAGAGTGCAGCTGAGGAGTCATCATGGCAGGAACCAAATTCACCGCCGCCGCGTTCGCGCTGTTGCTCAGCGTCGGCGCAGCCGGCGCGGCGTACGCTACGCCGGAGCAAGATCGCGCCACCATAGCCGCGCTCGATACTGCGTATCAGGCCGCGGTTGAGCGCAACGATGCGGATTCCATGGCCGCGATCCTGCATCCGGACATGATCCTGGTCATCGGGCGCGGCGCGGTGTTTACGCGCGCGGATTTGCTGCGCTCGGCGCGTGAGCGCGATGCCCTATATGAGCGCCAGGTCGAGGATGAGGGCACGCAAATGGTGCGGCTCTATGGCGAGGATACCGCGATCGTCACCGCGCGGCTCTGGCTGAAGGGCGTGACGCGCGAAGGCGTAGCGTTCGAGCGGCGGCTGTGGTTCAGCGACACCTATGTGCGCACTGCCGAAGGCTGGCGCTACGCCTTCGGGCAAGCCTCGCTCGCGCTGCCGGGGGAGTAGTTCAAATATTCTCTGCGCCCGTCTGTGCCTTCGCCGCGCGGCGTTTCTGCGCGGTGCGGCTCAGCATGTTGAGCCCTTCCACCAGCGCCGAGAACGCCATCGCCATGTAGATGTAGCCTTTCGGCACGTGCACGCCGCAGCCTTCGGCCATCAGCACCATGCCGATCATCAGCAGGAAGCCCAGCGCCAACATCACCACGGTCGGGTTGGCGTTGATAAAGTTCCCCACCGGGTCGGCGGCCAGCAACATCACCGTCACCGCCACGATCACCGCAACGAACATGATCGGCACATGGTCGGTCATACCGACGGCGGTGAGGATGGAGTCGATGGAGAACACCAGATCGAGCAGGATGATCTGAAAGATCGCCGCGCCGAAATTCATCGCCACCGGGGCTTTTTTGTCGAGCAGGTCGTGCGAGGGCGCGGGGTCGACATTGTGGTGGATTTCCTTGGTTGCCTTCCACATCAGGAACAAGCCGCCCGCGATCAGAATCATGTCGCGCCAGGAGAAGGCGGTTTCAAAGGTGGGGGCGCCGTGCTCGTCGAGCGAGCCGGCCAGGCCGAGGTCGAATACCGGCGCGGTCAGGCCGACAATGAGCGCGATGGTCGATAGCAGCGCCAGGCGCATGCCCAGCGCAAGCCCGATGCCGATCCGCCGCGCACGCTGCCGCTGCGCTTCCGGCAACTTGTTGGTGAGGATCGAGATGAAGATGAGGTTGTCGATGCCGAGCACGACTTCCATGACGATCAGAGTGAGCAGGGCCGCCCATGCGGCGGGGTCCGCAAGCAGCGGGCCGATGTTCCAGTCCATGAGCAGCAATCCCTAAAGCAGCCGCTCATCTAGGGTATACGATACAAAAGGAAAAGGGGCGCGCTTATGCGCCCGCTCAGTCCGCGGACGCATGCCACGCGGGCGGGGCGCGGACCCGGCGGCGCTCGCCAGTCTGCAGGTTGAGCAGCGACTGCCACATCGAGTCGGCAATGCGCACTGTGGCGATCGAGGCTTTCGCCTGATGCTTGGCTTGCATCATCTCCACCAGCGGTTCGGCGATGTCCTCGCTCTCTCCCGCGCCAGTGGCCGCCTCGAGCAAGCGCCCGGATGCGCGCTCGAAGCGGCCAAGGGCGCTGGTGAGAGCCCTGGCGGCGTGGGGGATCGCCGTCATGTACGTAAGCTAGCAGCGCGCGCTTAAGCTTCGGTTCAGAAAGCTGGTGAATTGGTGAACAACCATGCCGTCAGGCGTGGATGTCGCGATCCTTGGTTTCCGGCAGGAACAGCAGGCACGTGGTCGCGGCGATGGCGGTGACGATAAACGGAAACCATAAGCCGGCATTGACCTGGCCGGTGGCGGTGTTGATGGCGAACACGGTGGCCGGCAGCAGGCCGCCGAACCAGCCGGTGCCGATATGGTAGGGCAGCGACAGCGCGGTGTAGCGGATGCGGGTGGGAAAGAGCTCCACCAAAGCCGCCGCCTGCGGCCCGTAGAGCGCGGTGCCGGCGAGCGCGAACAGCAGCAAAATCCCGATCACCGCCGGCAGATTGGTTTTCGCCGGATCGGCGACGGCGGGATAGTGGGCGGCGTCAAGCGCGGGGCGCAGGCGGGTCTCGAACTCGGTGCGCGCGGCGCGAATTTCGGCATTGGAACGGCCGCTGGCGTCGATGCTCTCGACGCTGGCGGCGCCAACACGAACTTGCGCGCGGGCGCCGGGTGTTGCGTTCTCGGTGCGATAGCTGACACCGGCGCTGGCGAGCGCGCCCTTGGCGATGTCGCAAGAGGTGGCGAACAGGTGCGCGCCGCCGGTGAGGTCGAGTTGGAAGCTGCAATCGGCGGGGTCGGCAACGACAATGACCGGCGCGTTCGCGGTTGCCGCCGCCAAGCCCGGATTGCCGGCGCGCGTGAGCAGGTGGAAGCCGGGAAAATAAAGCACCAGCATCAGCACCATGCCGAACAACAGGATCGGCTTGCGGCCGATTTTGTCCGACAGCGCGCCGAACACCCAATAGAGTGGCGCCGAGATCAGCACCACGCTCATCATCACGAAATTGACGGTCTTGGAATCCAGCTTGAGCGTGCGCTCGAGATAAAATTGCGAATAGAAGAAACCGGTGTACCAGACCACGCCCTGCGCCATCGTGATCGCGAACAGCGCCAGCAGCACGATCTTGAGATTGCGCCACTCGAAGAAACTCTCGGAATAGGCGCGTTTCGATACGCGGCCCTCGGCCTGGAGTTTCTGGAAGGCCGGGCTCTCTTCCAGCTGCAGGCGAATCCATACCGAGACCGCCAGCAGGCCGATGGAAAGCAAGAACGGAATGCGCCAGCCCCAGGCGCCGAAATCGGTCTCCCCCAGCGAGGAGCGCGTTGCGAACACGACGGCGAGCGCGCCGACCAGCCCAAGGGCGGCGGAAATTTGGATCCAGCCGGTGGAGGCGCCGCGCTTGTTGTTGGCCGCGTGCTCGGCGACATAAATCGCCGCGCCGCCATATTCGCCGCCCAGCGCAAAGCCCTGCAGCAGACGGCACACGAGCAATAGGATTGGCGCCCAGACGCCGACTTGGCCCGCGGTCGGCAACAAGCCGATCGCGAAAGTGGCAACGCCCATCATGGTGATGGTGATCAGGAAGGCGCCCTTGCGGCCGGTGGAATCTCCCACCTTTCCGAACACCAGCGCGCCCAGCGGACGCACCAGAAATCCTGCCGCGAAGATCAGCAGGGTGAGCACATTGGCCTGCGCTTCGGGCACGTCGGCGGTGAAAAACGTCTTGCGGATGGCGTCGGCCATCACCGCATAGACGAAGAAATCGTACCATTCGAAAATGGTGCCGGCGGCGGAGGCGAGCACCACCTGGCGCATCTTGGCGGGGGAGGTTTCCGCGATGGCGGGCGTGGCGGCGGCTGCGTCGGTCATGCGGGGTTCCCCCAGCCGCCAGGCGGCCATTTTGTCGCTGAGGGGCGGGGCAACGGGCCGGTTGTCAAGAGCGAAGGCGCCATGTTACTTCGCGCGCGCGTCAGGGGCCCGCGCCGAGCGTTGCGGCGCCCTTCGGCGTTTGGGTTCTCCCAATGGAATCATCGTGCCAGCCGGCGATCCGAGCCCTCGGGTCGCCGCCGGCGAAATCAGCGAGACAGAATTGGCCGATTCCATTGCCGGCGAAGCTTCCGAAGCGGCGGGGCGCTATGCCCGGGCCGCTTTCGAATTAGCTAAGGAAGCCAATAGCTTAGACGCGGTGGAGCAGGATTTTGCCAGCTTCATGGCAGCTTGGGCGGCTAGCGCCGATTTGCGCGCCGCCGCTCTCTCGCCGCTGATCGATCCGCAGGAGAAGGCGCGCGCGCTGACCGCCGTGGCGCAAAAGCTGGGCCTCAGCGAACTCGGCCGCAAGGCCATCGGCCTCGCCGCCCAGAATCGCCGCGCGGCGGAGCTTCCAGGCATCGCCTCGGTGTTCCGCGCCATGGTCGCCCGCGAGCGCGGCGCCCGCCAGGTCGAGATCATCTCCGCCCGCCCGCTGGCCGGGGCTGAGAAGACCGCGATCGTCGAGGCGCTGGGCAAGCAGCTCGGGGCCAAGGTCGAGGCCGAGACTTCGGTCGATGAGAGCCTGATCGGCGGCTTCGTTGTTCGTGTCGGCTCGCGTCAGTTCGATGCTTCGATCAAATCCAAGCTGGACGCGCTGCGTCTGCAACTCAAATCCGCCTGAAGAGGATCAACATGGACGTCCGCGCCGCTGAAATTTCCGCTATCCTGAAAGAGCAAATCAAAGGCTTTGGCGCCGAAGCCAAGGTCTCTGAGATTGGCCGCATCTTGTCGGTCGGCGACGGCATCGCCCGCGTCTACGGGCTGGAGAACGTGCAGGCCGGCGAGATGGTCGAGTTCCCCGGCGGCGTCAAAGGCATGGCGCTGAATCTGGAGCGCGACAATGTCGGCGTGGTGATCTTCGGCGAAGATCGCGGCCTGAAGGAAGGCGACACGGTCAAGCGGCTTGGCCAGATCGTCGATGTGCCGGTGGGCAAGGGTCTGCTTGGCCGCGTGGTCAATCCGCTGGGCGAACCGATCGACGGCAAAGGCCCGATCAAAGCGACGGAGCGCCGCACGGTTGACGTGAAGGCGCCCGGCATCATTCCGCGCAAGTCCGTGCACGAGCCGATGCAGACCGGCATCAAGGCCATCGACGCGCTGATCCCGATCGGCCGCGGTCAGCGCGAACTGATCATCGGCGATAGGCAAACCGGCAAAACCGCAATCGCCATCGACACGATTCTGTACCAACGCGAAGCCCACGACAACAACGCGCCCGAGAGCGAGAAGCTCTATTGCATCTATGTGGTCATCGGCCAGAAGCGCTCGACCGTGGCGCAATTGGTGAAAACGCTGGAGGACAAAGGCGCGCTCAGCTATTCGATCATCGTTGCCGCCACCGCCTCCGAGCCGGCGCCGCTGCAATTTATCGCGCCTTTCGCGGGCTGCACCATGGGCGAATATTTCCGCGACAACGGCATGCACGCGCTGATCATTTATGACGATCTGTCCAAGCAAGCGGTCGCGTACCGGCAAATGTCGCTGCTGCTGCGCCGCCCGCCGGGCCGCGAAGCCTATCCGGGCGACGTGTTCTATCTGCACTCGCGCTTGCTGGAGCGCGCGGCGAAGCTGAACGAGGACAATGGCGGCGGCTCGCTGACGGCGCTGCCGATCATCGAGACGCAAGCCAACGACGTCTCCGCCTACATCCCCACCAACGTGATCTCGATCACTGACGGGCAGATCTTCTTAGAGACCGATTTGTTTTTCTCCGGCATTCGCCCGGCGCTGAACGTCGGCATTTCGGTGTCGCGCGTCGGCGGCAATGCGCAGATCAAGGCGATGAAGCAAGTCGCCGGGCCGCTGAAAGGCGAACTGGCGCAATACCGCGAAATGGCAGCGTTCGCGAAATTCGGTTCGGATTTAGATGCGGCCACCCAGCGCTTGCTCAACCGCGGCGCGCGGCTCACCGAACTGTTGAAGCAGCCGCAATTTTCGCCGTGCCCGGTGGAGGAGCAAGTGGTGCTGATCTATGCAGGTACACGCGGCTATTTGGACAAGATCGATGTCAGCGCCGTAGGCCGCTATGAGAAGGAACTCGTCGCCTGGCTGCGCGCCAAGAAAGCGGACGTACTCGCCGACATCCGCACTAAGAAGGAACTCGACAAGGCCGGCGTGATCGAAGGCAAGATCAAGGCGGCGCTGCAAGAATTTGGCGCGGTATTCGCGTGATGGCGGTGGTCCGGCATCTGATCGTCCCGCTGCTCTTTGCCATGAGCTTGCCCGGCATCGCCGCCGGCCAAGAAGCGACAGCCCAGCCTCTCACGGAAGTTGAGCGTCAAGTGCTCGACGCGCAATTGTCTGCGATCGTCCTGAATGAGGGTGAGTCTCGTGACTGCATTTCGTCCAGGTCGGCTGCAAACTTGGCGGAAATGCCGGCACCCCAGGTGCTTCAAGAGGGATCGTCAGGCGGGCTCCGCCGAAATCGCAACTTGGAGCAAAACCCGGCGATCTTGCAGGCAATTTCGCAGCAGCAAGCGCAATGGGCGATAGAGTCGGCGCGTAGGCAGTGCGCCGCCGAGGCGGAGGCGCCCGATGCCCAGCCTTAAAGAATTCCGCAATCGCATCGGCAGCGTGAAATCCACGCAGAAGATCACCAAGGCGATGCAGATGGTGGCGGCGGCGAAGCTGAAGCGCGCGCAGGCGTCAGCCGAAGCGGCGCGGCCTTATGCCGAGCGCATGTCGCGGGTGATCGCCAATTTGGCGTCGGCGGTGTCGGGCGAAAGCGCGCCGCCGCTGTTGCGCGGCACCGGGCGCGATCAGGTGCATCTGCTGGTGGTGATGACCTCCGAGCGCGGGCTGTGCGGCGGTTTCAACACCCAGATCGTGCGCGCCGCGCGCGAGCGCATCGGCGAACTGGAGCGCGCCGGCAAGACCGTGAAACTTCTCGCCGTCGGCAAGAAGGGGCGCGATCAGCTCAGGCGCCTGCACGGCCCGAAAATTATCAAATACGTCGATCTTTCCGATTTCAAGAACCCCGGCTCTGACGCAGCCCTCATCGTTGGCGACGAAGTGCGTGCGCTCTACGAGGCGGGCGAGTTCGACGTCGCCACCTTGTTCTTCTCGCGCTTCAAATCGGTGATCAACCAAATCCCAACTGCGCTGCAGCTGATCCCCGCGCGCGCGCCGGAAGGCGTCACTCTGCCCGACCTCAAGGGCGCGGTGTACGAGTATGAGCCGAACGAAGAGGAAATCCTCGAAGCGCTGCTGCCGCGCTATCTCAACGGCCAGATCCTGCAGGCGCTGCTGGAAAACCAGGCCGGTTTCTACGGTGCGCAGATGAGCGCCATGGACAGCGCCACCCGCAATGCCGGCGACATGATCCGCAAGCTCTCGCTCCGCTACAACCGCCAGCGGCAAGCCAACATCACCAAGGAGCTGATCGAGATTATCTCGGGGGCGGAGGCGCTGTGATGCGCGTTTGCCTAAAATTGCTCCGTCATTCCGGACGCGCGAAGCGCGATCCGGAATGACGGATACAACAGGGCCCCCGCAACAATATCCCCGTTAGACTGAACGAAGAATATTCCAAGGACGAGAACGCAAAATGAGCAAGACCAGTAAAGGCCGTGTGGTGCAGGTGATCGGCGCGGTTGTCGATGTCGAATTCGATGGCCCGCTGCCGGATATCTACAATGCGCTGGAGACGACCAATCGCGGCAACCGGCTGGTGCTGGAAGTGGCCACGCACCTCGGTGAATCCACGGTGCGTACTATCGCCATGGACGCCACCGACGGCCTGGTGCGCGGCCAGGACGTGAAGGACACCGGCGGGCCGATCTCGATGCCGGTGGGTGAGGAAACGCTGGGGCGCATTCTCAATGTGATCGGCGAGCCGGTCGATGACGGTCCGCCGGTGAAAAGCGCCACGCGCCGCGCCATCCACCAGCTCGCGCCAGCGTTCGTCGATCAATAGCCGGTGCCGGAAATCCTGGTCACCGGCATCAAGGTGGTCGATCTGCTCTGCCCCTATTCCAAGGGCGGCAAGATCGGGCTGTTCGGCGGCGCCGGCGTCGGCAAAACCGTGCTGATCCAGGAGCTGATCAACAACATCGCCAAGGCTTACGGCGGCTATTCAGTGTTCGCCGGCGTCGGCGAACGTACAAGAGAGGGCAACGACCTTTATCACGAAATGATCGAGTCCGGCGTCAACAAGGCCGGCGGCGGTGAGGGCTCAAGATGCGCGCTGGTGTTTGGGCAGATGAACGAGCCGCCCGGCGCGCGCGCGCGCGTGGCGCTGTCGGGGCTAACCATCGCCGAGCATTTCCGCGATCAGGGCAAGGACATTCTGTTCTTCGTCGATAACGTGTTCCGCTTCACCCAAGCGGGCTCGGAAGTGTCGGCGCTGCTTGGCCGCATCCCCTCCGCAGTGGGCTACCAGCCCACGCTGGCGACTGAAATGGGCCAGATGCAGGAGCGCATCACCTCCACCACCAAGGGCTCGATCACCTCGGTGCAGGCCATCTACGTACCGGCCGACGATTTGACCGACCCCGCGCCCGCCACCTCGTTCGCGCACTTGGACGCCACCACCGTGCTGTCGCGCGATATCGCCGCCAAGGGGATTTATCCCGCCGTCGATCCGCTCGATTCCACCTCGCGCATCCTCGATCCCAACGTGGTCGGCCAGGAGCATTACGAAATAGCGCGGCGGGTGCAGGAGACGCTGCAGCGCTACAAGGCGCTGCAAGACATTATCGCCATCCTGGGCTTGGATGAGCTCTCGGAAGAAGACAAACTGGTGGTCGCCCGCGCCCGCAAGATCGAACGCTTCCTGAGCCAGCCCTTCTTCGTGGCTCAGGCGTTCACCGGCACGGAAGGCAAGCTGGT
>JANNQT010000022.1:0-1946 GCA_031400895.1 Alphaproteobacteria bacterium
ACTCGGAATCGAAATTGGGTGATTCATCACGCAATTTCGGGTTCCGGTACAAACGTATGATTCTGTACCCACTTTCGTGACACTGGAGGTCCTTTCCGTGACTCAGGCGCCAATGAAAGTGGGTGCTAAGCGTCGCCGGGAGTTTGCCTGATGAGCGGCGCATTGGTGCGGGCGGTGTGGCGGCGTTTGCCGGTCGGGTTCCGACGTGGGCTCGCGCACGGGCTGTTGTCGCGCCTAGCGCCGCGGCTCGGCCCGGCGCCTGAGCTGGCCGAGGACGTCCCGCGCGTGGTCGTCGGTTTCCTGTCCAGCCTCTCGGGCTTCGGTCAATCGGCGCGGCTGGCGCTCATGGGCTTCGCTGCGCGCGGGCTTTCGGTTTACGGCATCGATCTCAGCCGCAATTTTTTCGAGACCGCCGAGCGCGTGCGTTTTGAGTTTCGCGAAGGCCGCGCCCTGCGTGGGCCGGCCCGGGTGCTGATCAACATCAACGCGCCCTACATGCGCTACGTGTTGCAGCTGCTGGGACGCGATTTCCTGCGCGACAAGTTCATCACTGCGTACTGGGCCTGGGAATTGCCGCGCGCGCCGGACGCTTGGCGCGCGGGCCTCGCGTGCGCGCACGCGTTCGCCGCGCCGAGCCGGTTTGCCGCCGACGCGATCGCGGCGCTTCCCGGCGCGCCGTCGGTGCAGGTCGCGCCGCATCCGGTGGCGCTGGAGCACTTGCCGCCGCTGGCGCCGCGCGTCGCCGGCGGCCCGTTTACGATCGTCTCGGCGCTGAGCGTCGCCTCCGGCTTTGAACGCAAGAACCCGCTGGCGCTGATCGCAGCGTTCAAGGCCGCGTTCGGACGCGGGCGCGATTCGCGCTTGCGCCTGCTGGTGTCCGGGGCCGAACATTATCCGCCGGCGGCGGCGGCGCTACGGGCGGCGGCTGGCGATGCCGCCAATATCGAGCTCATTTTCGACGCCTTTGGCCGCGACCAATACTGGGCCTGGTACGGCGCGCCCGATCTCTACGCCTCGCTGCACCGCGCCGAAGGCTTCGGCCTGCCGCTGGCCGAGAGCATGTGCCGCGGCGCGCCGGTGCTGGCGACCAATTGGTCGGCGAACGCGGAATATCTGGACCAGACCAATGCGCTGCCGGTGCGCTATCGTCTGGTTCCGGTTGCGGACCCACAACAAAAATACGCCGCCGACGGCCAAAGCTGGGCCGAGGCGGATGTGGACCATGCGGCCGAACTCATGCTCCGCGCCGCCAAGGAGCCCGCTTGGCTTGCCGCGCTAGCGCAGAAGGCCCGCGCCGACGCGCTGGCGCGGTTCGCGGCGTTTGCACTCTGAACGCGTTCAGACCTCGTCAACCCAATCGGGTTAGCGCTGGCCGATCATGGCGCGCGCGAGCTTGTTTATCGCCGGACTGTGCCTGCTCGCGGCTGCGTGCGCGCGCGCGCAGCCGCCCCGGGAACTCGCTGGGCTCTGGAGCGCGGGGCAGGCGCCCTGCACCGCCGGCGCCGGCATTCGCTTCGATTCCGACGCGATCCGCATGGTGTACGAAACCGACAGCGAGACGGTGTTCGAAAGCCCGCGCTACCAAGTGCTGAGCGGCGGCGAGTCGTTCCGCGTACGCATCACTTATTCCATGCCCCACATCGCCGGCGGCGCGCGCGAACCCGGCGCGCGCGGCGTGTTGGTGCGGGCGCGCGGCGCGCCCGGAAAACTGGCGCCGGGCACACATAATCTGATTTACGGTCGCACCGGCGCGGCGGGCGCGCCCCGCGGGGGGGTCCCCCCCCCCCCGCGGCTCCCGCGCGGACCCAGCGGCGGATCCAGCGGCGGATCAAACGGCGGATCAAACGGGCCCAGCCCACGGGTCCGCCGCCGAGCGGCCGGCACCACCCCGCACCCACATTTTCTCGCGCGTGCGCGCCGGCGCAGCAGCGCACCGGCAAGCGATG
>JANNQT010000023.1:0-9198 GCA_031400895.1 Alphaproteobacteria bacterium
CCACGCCGTCGATATCGAGATTGTCGCGGGTAATGTCATAGGCCCCCGACGCGGTGAGCCCCAGCGACGGCCCACGCATGGAGCCCTCGGTGAAGGCGAGCCGGTTGCCGGCATAGGTCATGTGCGCCTCCATTTGCGAAAACCCGATGCCGTCGCCGTTGAGCGTGTCCACCAGGCCGGTGAGCGAACCGGCGGAGGAAAGCAGCCGCGCCATCGCCGGTAGCCGCACCACCTGGAAACTGCGCATATTGACGTTGAAGCGAGCCTCGCCGTTGCGCCAATCGCCATCGGCGCTAGCCGTGCCGCCGACCACATTCTCCGCCCCGGTCAGCGCCCGCACCGCGAAGCCGGCGTCGCTGGAGCGGAACACGATGCGCCCGTTTGGTTCGCCCGGCCTGGGACCCAACCCGAGCGAGAACGCCCCGCCGTTGGAGGCGGCGCCTTCCGCAATGAGCACCGCCAAGGTTCCGCGCGCTGTTGTCAACGACACTCGCGCGCCGCTCAAGGTCGCCCCGCCGCGCAGCTTCAGCCGATCGACCTCGACGCTGGCGCGCAGCGGCGCGGGCGGCGGCGCGGACGCCGCGGCGGCGTCCGGAGGCGCTTGCTCCTGGGCCATGAACGGCGCGGCGTCGAACAGCGCCCCGCGCACGCTGACGTCGAGCCCGCCATCGGCGGCGCGCGCGGCGTGCAGGCGCGCGTCGGAACGGCCGGCGACAACCAGGCGCGGCAGGTCCAACTCGATCAGCCGATTATCCAGCGCCAACCGCACAGAGCCTTGCGCGATCAGCCCGCCGCCGCGCGCATCCAGGTTCTGGAACAGCAAGCCGCCGTCGCGCTGGCGCTCGACGTTAAAGCGCAGCGCCGCGGCTATTCCCGCGCGCTTGGTCCAGAACGAGCGCGGCGCCTCAATTGCGGCGGCGGTGAGGTCAAGATCGATGCGCGCGCGGTTGACCTCGAACCCACGCCCGTCGCCGCTGACGCGCACGCCAATGCGGCCTTGCGCGTAATTGGCGATCGGATAGCCGAGCCGGGTGAGATCGTTGGCGTCGAACTGGCCGGCGATGACGTATTCCGAACCCGCGCGCGCAGCCGGGAGCAATCGCTCGGTCCAGCGCACGGTTTCGATGTCGGAGCTCCCGGCCCGGATCGGTCCAGACACCACAATCGCGTTCTGATCGCCTTCCACGCGCAACTGGCCGTTCGAGAGCGCGACCGGGCGCGTACTCATGTTGGCGGCGAAGTCGTGGATCGCGCCGTCGACGCGGAAACGCCAAAGCTCGAACGGCGCCTCGTTCTGGTTCGGGCGTTGCAGGCGCACATCGGCGGAAATCCGTCCGCTGGCCGAGGCCACGTCCACCGGCAGCCGGTCGCCCAGGCCGATCGGCTCCTGCAGCAGCACCTCCAGCGCCCGACGCGCCTCGCCCTCGGCGTGGGCGCTGATCGTCGCCATCGCTCCGCGCGGCTTCAGCCGCGGCATTTCGATGCGGCCGCGGGTCAGCAGCAATTGATTCATCCGCGCCTCGGGCACGGCCATGTCGAAGCTATTGCCGCGCAGCACGGCCGAGCCGCGCGCGGCGGTGATCGACGACATGGCCGGGGCGGGACGAAACTCGCCGGCCTCGACGTCGAAGCGAACGTCCATCGCTTCGTTGCGCAGAATGCCGGCGGCGATGTCGGCGGGCCGGACATCGAGATTGAAAACGCCGTTGACCACCCGCCCCGCCAACAGCGACCTATCGAGATAGTCCCGCGCCCCTTCGCTGAGGCCGATCGGCCACATCTGCATGACCTGGCGCACACTGAGTGCGCCCGCCACTTGTCCGCGCAATTGCACGCCGGGGCGCAGGCGCGGGTCCTGACCAACGGCCGCCCAATAGACCCGCCCCGCCGCCTCCAGCTTGGCCTCGCCCACGCGCGCGCTCAGCCTGGTGAAACTGATGCTGTGGTCAGCCGAAGCGATGGCACCCACCGCTTCCACCTCGGAGAAGGAGAGCGGCGCGGTGAAGGTTCCCGGCACATCCAGCGTCATCGCCGGCAGGGCGATGTCGAACGCCGCCGGCTGGCCGGGCGCGGCGTTCATGATGGCTTGGAAGTTGCGGATGCGGACTTCGCCGTTGATGCGGGTGCGCGCGCCGTTGAGCTGCAACGTGTCGAAGATGAGCACGTCGCCGTCGATCTCATAGCGGCCATGCACGCGCCCGCCGGCGAGATCGAAGCGTCCTCCCCCCATTTCCGCGGCGCCACGGCCGATGATTGCGTCGCCCTCGAAGCGGGTGATGCCCGCCTCGCGGTCGAGCCCGATGGAAATGGTGGCGGTCATCGGCGCGTCGAGTCCGGCGAACGGGCCCAGCGCGGCGGGAGAAATCAGCGCCCGCGGTCTCGCGTCGCGTGCGCCGAACTCGACCACAGCAGACCTGAAGCTTGTATCGGTGGTGACCCTCAGGTGCGCCGGGGCGCTGCCCTCGGCGCCTTCAAGGCTGCCATCGGCGATCAGTTCCAGCGCCCCCGCTTGGCGGCGCAGTTCGAAATTGGCGGCATCCGCATGCCAGAGCGCGCCGCCGCTCTCCTCGAGAAGCGCGAACTTGACGCCGCGCAGGCTTACCGAGCGCAGCGCCCCGCCGGCGCCAACTGGACGCAGCGCGGCCGCGAGTGCGTCCAGCACCCGCGTCACCCGCTGCGGCCAGGTTTCCTCTGGTGGCGGCGGCGGCACGACGATATCCGGGGGCGCTCCCGGGGGACCGAAAGCGATGTGCCAGGCCCGGTCGCGCTTGTGGGTGACGGTGACCTCCCCGCCCAGGAATTCCGCGCTCTGCACCGAGACGCGCCCGATCAGCAACGGCAGCACACTGACCTCGATGCGGGCCTCGTCGGCGCGCGAAACCACCGCTCCGGCATCGTCCTTGACGCTGACCCCCACGGCTCGAAGCTCCAGCGCGATGCGGCCCCGGCTCAAGGCCAGCTCCACCCGCTCGATATCGACGGGACGGCCGCCGCGGGCGGCGCTCAACTCGGTGGCCATCTGTTCGCGAAGAAAACTAAGTTCGATCGGCCCTTGCGACAGCCGCCACCAGGTCACGCCAAGGCCGATCGCCAGCGCCGCGATCAGTCCAAGCAATATCTCGACTGCGATCAGCGTCGAGCGGCGTATCATAGGCGCATCTCCGCCGCCCCTCGCTTCTGTGTAGCGCGAGCGGACTGGGCTGTGCAAAGCAGAGTTCCAGCCCCAATGCAGCCCAAGGAGAGCAATTCCATGGCCAAAGCACTTGAACCTGGCGACCCAGCGCCCGCTTTCGACCTGCCGAGCGCCGGAGGCGGTCGCGTTAGCCTGAAAGGCTTCAAGGGCAAGCGCACGGTTTTGTACTTTTACCCCAAGGACGACACCTCAGGCTGTACCACGCAAGCGCTAAACTTCACTGAAAAAGCAAAGCAATTCGCGGCCGCGGAGGTGGTGGTGGTGGGCGTTTCGCGCGATAGCCCCGCCAAACACGACAAGTTCGCCGCCAAACACGGCCTCACCCACATCCTGGCCTCCGACGAGGATGGCGCGGTCTGCGAGGCCTACGGCGTCTGGGTGGAAAAGATCCTATACGGACGCCGGTACATGGGAATTGAGCGCGCCACCTTCCTGATTGATTCGAAAGGCCGGCTTTTGCGGGCCTGGCGAAAGGTAAAGGTGCCCGGCCATGTGGATGAAGTGCTGGTGGCGACTCGAGAAAACGGTGGAAAAAAAGCCTAATATTTACTCTTTCCGCCCATTATCCACGTCCGCTGGCGGAATCTGTCGTTAAGGAATCTGAAATTCCTGTAAACGTCAGTCCCGCCCTGTTGCATTTCGAGTGGGTTTCAGGTTGGATCGGCTTTGGCGGGGCTAACGTAATTTTGGTTTTAACCCTTTAATGGGCGGTGGCGGACTATGAGCCAGTTAGGATCACGTGCGCGAGCCTTTTTCGATCGCGTCTTTCCTGAGCGTCAGATCTACCACCGCAGCGGTGGGACGGTGCGCTATGTCTCGCTGTCACCGAGCAAGCAGGCGCTGCTTGCGCTGAGCGCGGTGGGCATCGCCGCCTGGTGCGTTTACGCCACCGCAAACACCCTGAATCAGGGCCCCCAGCAATCGGCCAGCAACGCCGAAATTGAGCGCGAACGCGCCAAATATGACCGCTGGCTCAACGAATCCCGCGCCCAGGCCGCCGCCGCCGAGGCGATGCTGGAAGAGCGCAGCCGCCAGTTCGACCGCACCACCGCCGAATATGAGAGCCGGCACGAGGTGCTTCGCTCGCTGCTGGAATACGCCGGCGGCACCAGCATGCAGCTGGCTGCGACCCGCCCGGTTGAGCGCGATGGCGCCCGCATCATCATGACCGCCTCGATCGATGAGGCCGAGCCGCGCCAATCCCGCGGCGTGGGCGCCGAGCCGTATCAGGTTACCACTGTCGGCTACCGCGCCCGCGGCGACCGGCTGCAGTCCGAGCACGAGCAGACGCTGTCGGAACTGGAAGACCGGGTTTCCGAAAGCGGCGAACAGGTGCGCGGCGTGCTGCGCATGACTGGCGTCAGCATGGCCTCGCTGACCGGCCCTGAGGGTAGCGCCGAGGCGTCCGGGCCGTTGGTTCCACAAGATTTTGTCGCCTATCTCCGTGATAGCGGGCTCAACCCGGCGTTCGCCGAGCGGGTCACGCAAGTCGCCGCCCGGGTCACCGAATCGCGCCGTTTAGGCGATGTCGCCAACGCCACCCCGCTGGCCCGTCCGGTCGCGGTTGATTACCGCGAGACCTCCGGCTACGGCCAGCGCATCGACCCGTTCACCGGTCGGCCGGACTTCCATTCCGGGCTCGACATGGCCGCGTTCGAGCGCGCGCCTGTGGTCGCCACCTCCCCGGGCACCGTGGTTTACGCCGGCGCCCGAGCCGGGTATGGCTACACCGTCGAGATCGATCACGGCCACGGCTTCAAGACCCGCTACGCCCACTTGCGCGATATTCAAGTTCAGCGCGGCGAACAGGTTGCCATTGGCCAACGTATCGGCTCTATGGGCTCCACCGGTCGCAGCACCGCCACACATTTGCATTACGAAGTGTGGTTCCGCGGCCGGGCGGTGGACCCAGTCAATTTCTTAAGGGCAGGACGGCATGTTCACGAACAAGGGTAGACCTCCAGAATCCAATACAGGAATACCCGCAGTGGCAGAACCAGCACCGCAACGCAGACAACCCGCCGGGCGCTCCGGCATCGCTTCCATCATCGCTAACGGCGTAAAGATCACCGGCACCATCGAGGCCGAGGGCGCCGAGCTGCAGATCGACGGCGAGATCGAGGGCAATGTGCGCGGTGGTTCGCTCACCGTCGGCGACACCGGCATGGTCAAGGGCGATATGGTCTCCGAAAGCGTGACCGTGCATGGCCGCGTCGAGGGATCGGTGCGCGCGCGCCGCGTCACTCTGGCGCGCAATGCTCACGTCATGGGCGACATCGTCCACCAGAGCCTTTCGGTCGAGATGGGCGCGGTGTTCGAAGGCCAGTGCAAATATCTGCAGGATCCGCTTTCCGGTCAGCCTGGCGCGGCCCCCGTCCACCAAGCCCCCGAACGCCAGAGCGCCAACATCTTCGGCGGCGTGTTCGGCGACTCGCTGGCGGCCAGCGGCTCCTGATTTCAGTTTGGGTTGGAATTCCAACTTGGCCCGGCTCATGCCGGGCCTTTTTCTTTGGGCGTCGGCGCGGCGGGACGCGCGCTGCTCAGCCCGCCCCATCGTAGGCGCGTTTGACCATAGCGATGAGTTTCGCATCGACTTCGTCCGCGCTGGTGAGCGCGGCGATGTATTGGCACATGCCACCGGGCGGAACCGGCTTCACGCGCCGATCGCGCACATCGTCCTTCAGATTCAAGCCCAACTCGAAGCGCTCGTTGGTTTTCGGACCGAGCATGGCAAATTGCTTCTTGCGCCGCAGCGAGACGTAGCTCTTCTTCGGCGCGATCTCGAAATCGCCGAACCGACCGATCGCCGCCATGAGCGCGTCATGGATGGGGCGCAGATGGGCTTTCCTGCCGGAATAGATTTCGTTCAGCACATCATCGCTCGAAGCGCCCGCCGCCTTTGCCCCGCTGGCGCCGTCGGATTTCAAGGCGTGATGGACCAAGGCATTGGCGTCGCCGTGGCCAAGTCCATAATGTTCCATCAGCCAGCTGCGAATCTCGCCATGCTTGGTCTTGCCTGACTTGGCGATCGCCGCGCTCAGTTGCGCAAGTGTCTTGCCGCATTTTTTTTCGATGTTCGCCACTTGGGTCGCGAACGCCTTGTCCGGGTCGGCCATGAATGCTGCTTCCCTTTGCTATGGCGCCGCACTTCCCGTGTCGGAATAGCGGATGAGCCGGGTGAATTGCTCCATCAGCACGCGATCAACCACCGGCGCGAGCGCGTCCAGGCCGAGCGATGCATCGCCAGCGGCGTGGTAGCTCATGGTGACCTTGGCGCCGCCTTGATCGGGGGTGATCACAAACGTCATCACCCCGATCACGCCGGACGCCTGTAGCGGGCCCAGCCCGCCGATGAAACGAAACGTGCGCACCCCTTCGTGTTCCATCGCCATCACGACGCGGCCGTGCTCGACCGATTGGCCATTGGCCCAGCGTTCGCAGAAACAGCCGCCCGCGCGCATATTGAGGCGCATGTTGCCAGCGTCGCCAGAAAATGTGTGCGCCGAATTCCACCAGCGGCCAATCTGGCTCAGCGCACGCCAAGCGCGCTCGGGCGTTGCTTGCGTCACTGCTTCGGCGCGAACCAAGAACGCGCTTGGCGATGCTGAAACCAGCTCCGCCCGCGCGGGTGAGGGCGCCATGAGCGTAAGAGCCGCGGCGATGAGAAGTCCGATGCGCATCAATGCCAAGCCCCCAAGATCAGCCCGATCAGCGTGAATTGCAGGGTGTGATAGCCGCCATTGATGGCGAACAGCGCGAGCGACTTGCGTTCGAATAGATAACTGATTCCGAATGACGCACTCACCCAGCACAGACCCGCGGTCGCGCCGTACAGCGCGCCGGTCAGCGCATCGACCTTCCCCAGAAACACCGCGAACGACGCCGACGCGATCACCGCCAGCACGAAAGAGCCGCCGAAAATAAGCGCGGGATTGCCGCTCTTGACTTGCGCGTCGCTGAGGCCCGCCGCCTGCTGATGCGCCTTCGCGAACAGCGCGGCGTACCAGACCCCGCCGAGCAGAAACGAACTCAGCGCCGCCGCGAGTACGGCCAACCAATTCAGCTCCATTTTTCGCTCCCCTTAAGCCGGCATTTTCGCCGCCGCTTGCAACAAATCGAAATGCGCGCGCAGCTGCGCCACGGCGCGGTCGAAATAAGCGACGTCGCGGTGCGTGCGCGCCTGCATCACCCCGCCTTCCATGGCGGTGAGCACGAATTGCGCGAGCGCGCGCTTGTCTGTTTTGCGCGGCAGCCGGCTGCCGGCGTCGCTGAGGCATTGCTCGATAGCGGCGGTCCAGCCCTCGAAGTTGACCGCCAGCAATTCGCGCACTTTCGGGTCGGGCTCGTGCAGCTCCAGCGCTAGCGATCCGATCGGGCAGCCATAGCTGCATTCGGTCTCAACGATCAGGCCGCGATAATGGGCCAGCAGCGCGAAGACTTTTTCGATTGGATCGTCCACCCCTGCCCAAGCCGGCGCCAACAATTGCTGGTGGATGCCGTCGCGATAAGCCTCCAGCACGCCGATCAGCACATCCTGCTTGGACGGAAACGCATGATAGAGGCTGCCGGAATTGAGCTGGGTGCGGCTGAGCAGGTCGGCGACGGACGTGGAATTGTAGCCCTTGAGCCAAAACAGCTCCATGGCGGCCCGGATGATCTTGTCGCGCGAGGTTACGCCGCTCATGCCTCTTGTTTGAATAATCAATCAAGCGGTGTCAAGCAGGGTTGCTGCGAAGCGCGCGCGCGCCCGATTAACTTCCAGGCAACCCATCCGCGCCGACAACGCCGCCTGACGTGGGTGGGTCAAGTCACGGACACACATGCACAATCGACTTCAGCCGCGCCCGCGCGCTGATCATGGGCGAGAGCCCGGTAGGCGCGCGCCCGGACCGCGCAACTAAGGCGCGACGCCGGCGCCAATCCGCGCGGCAAGCGCTTCTGCTTCGGCCCTCTGAAAACCGCCATCGATCTGAAGCCGCCCCCCGCGGATAGGTTCTCGGATCACCGGCGCCGACAGCACAACGCCGTCAACGACAATCGCCAATCGCTCATCGACATGGCCCCCGGTGATTTTGCCGAACAGCGCCGCGCCAGCCGGCGTCAGATCGACAAGCACGACGATGCTGTCGTACTCAGTGACCTCCACCTCGGCGCGCGCCACCATGGTGAAGCTCATCAGAGGGACGGCAGAGATCATTTCGCTTCCGCCGTGCCGATCGGGGAGCTCCATCACCGCAATTCCCTCCGCCTCCACAACAAGGTAAAACCCATCGGGCGCAACTGGATCGGCCAGCGCGCCGGCGGCGCCCAACGCCGCGGCGAGCGCGATGGCCATGGCCATGGCCAAGCGCCCTGCCCCAATCACAGCACTCACACCACCGAGCCCGGATTGGCTTTGATCCGCGCATAGGCTTGCGCCATCTTGGTATCATATTGGTTGGCGGCGTAGCCGGGGCCGTTGTAGCGGCTGGCGAAACCGGCCCAGTTCTTGGCGCGCAATTCGTCGCTGAGGCCGTTGGCGCGCACGAAGCCCTCGAACGCGTCCAGCTGATCCCTCTCCGACTTGGCGAGTTTGGCGACATAAGTCTTGGCGTCGGCCATGCCCAGATTGCTGAAATTCTGCCCTAGCACTTGGAAGCGGCCATAGCTTGCGCTCTGCAGCGCCGCTTCCGGATTGAGCGCGTAAGCCTGCTCTAATTGCGCCCAGCGTTCCTGCTGCGTGCGCGGATAGCCGCCCGGCGTGCGGTTGGATATCTGGGGATGGCTCTCGTCGTACTGGCTGTTGGTCTTGCGCGAAAACAGATGCCGCTCGAACAGGATGATCAGCTTGTCGTCGGCGCCAAAGCCGCCGAGGCGCCCGGACTCCACTTCCGCCACCGCGGCCACCGCTTCCCACTCGCACGACAATTTCGCCGCGATCGCTTCGAAGTCGGCGCGTGTGATGGGTGCGCGGCTCTGCGCCCGCAATGAGGCTAGAAAATCTCCGCCCGCGGGCGGCGGCGGCG
>JANNQT010000024.1:0-20016 GCA_031400895.1 Alphaproteobacteria bacterium
GTTGGAACCCACTGCCAGGCTCCAGCAGGGCTTTTCACCAGGTCCCACTCATAGCCGAACAGCGTGTCAAAGAAGCTGTTATCCCACTTGATCGGAGTTGGGGTCCAGGCGCCTTCCAGGCCGCTGGTGATTGTGTCGCCACCTTTGCCGCTGCCAAAGCTGTTCTTCCAGCCGAGGCCCTGCTCTTCAATGCTGGCGCCCTCTGGCTCAGGGCCAACATACTGGCCGGGATCGGCAGCGCCGTGGGTCTTGCCAAAGGTGTGGCCGCCAGCGGTGAGCGCTACGGTTTCTTCATCGTTCATGGCCATGCGGGCGAAGGTCTCGCGGTTATCGCGGGCAGAGCCGAGCGGGTCGGGGTTGCCGTTCGGGCCTTCGGGATTGACATAAATCAGGCCCATTTGCACCGCGCCGAGTGGGTTCTCGAGTTGGCGGTCGCCGCTATAGCGTTTGTCGCCCAGCCATTCGGCCTCGGGACCCCAGTAAATATCCGCTTCGGGCGCCCAGACGTCCTCGCGCCCGCCGCCGAAGCCGAAGGTCTTGAAGCCCATTGAGTCCAGCGCGACATTGCCGGTGAGAATAATCAAATCGGCCCAGGAGAGCTTGCGGCCATATTTTTGTTTGATCGGCCACAGCAAGCGGCGCGCCTTGTCGAGGTTGCCGTTATCTGGCCAGCTGTTCAGCGGTGCAAAGCGCTGTGCGCCAGAAGCGCCGCCGCCGCGGCCATCGGCGATACGGTAAGTGCCGGCGCTGTGCCACGCCATGCGGATGAAAAGCGGCCCATAATGGCCGAAATCGGCCGGCCACCAATCTTGCGAATTTGTCATCAACGCGTGCAGGTCTTTGACCACGGCGTTCAAATCGAGGCTCTTGAATTCCTTGGCGTAGTCGAACGCCGCGCCCATCGGATCGATCAGCGGCGAGTGCTGGTTGAGGATGCTCAGATTCAGCTGATTGGGCCACCAATCCGCGTTCGACGGGCCTCCGGCCGACGTGGGTCTACGCGCGCCGCCCGATACCGGGCATTTGGATTCCTCTGACATGTGTTCTCCGGTCGCAGACTGTATTCCACGTCGCTAGGCGATAGCGCTTCAGCGAGCCTGGGCCCAATCGTTTTTTTGACGCCGACCAATAGAGCGCCCCTATCGCAGAGCCGTTCTATCTCCCTCTCGCCCGCAAAGCGAGCCCGCCGCGGCGGCTACTTTCGGCGCTGAAAAACTCCCCCGCGCAATGATCGCCGGCGAACGTTAACGCGTTCGTCGGCGCTTTTATATGATTCCTGCTTGGCGCCACGCCTGTATATGTTCGGGCGTCGCCTGCAAGAGATCGGCAAGCGTGCGCGCGGTGTCCTCGCCGAGCAGCGGCGGGGCTAAGCGCATCACTGGCGGCGTTGCGCTCATGCGCAGGGGATTGGCCGCCAGGCGCACCTTTCGTCCATCGTTTCGCCGCGCCGTCTCCACAGCCGCGCGCCCGGCCACCTGCGGGTCGAGGTAGACTTGATCAAGCGTGTTGATCGGCCCGCAGGGGACTTCCGCTTTTTCCAGCGCGGCGATCCAGTCGGCGGTGGTGCGCGCCAGCAAGACGGGGCGCAGCGCCTGGGTGAGCGCAACGCGATGGGAAACGCGCGCTTCGTTGCTGGAGTAGCGCGGGTCGTCCGCGAGCGCTATTCCCGCGGCGGTGCAAAAATCGCGAAACTGCCCCTCGTTGCCGATGGTGAGCACGATATGGCCGTCGGCGGTGGTGAACACCTGATACGGCGCGATGGAGGCGTGCTGATTCCCCAGGCGCTGCGGTTTCTCGCCCGAGACCAGATAGCTGGCGCCGAGATTGGCGAGCATCGCCACCTGACAATCGAGCAGAGAGACGTCTAGGTGTTGGCCGGTCCCGGTCCGTTCGGCATGGCGCAGCGCCGCGAGAATGCCGCTGACCGCGTACATGCCAGTAAATAGGTCGGCAACGGCGACCGCCGATTTCATCGGCTCGCCGTCCGGTTCGCCGGTGAGGCTCATCAGCCCACCGATGGCCTGGATCATGTAATCGTAGCCGGGGCGCTTGGAATATGGCCCGGTTTGTCCGAAGCCGGTGATCGAGCAATACACCAAAGCTGGATTGAGCTTGGCGAGACTCGAATAGTCGAGGCCATATTTTTTCAAGCCGCCGGTCTTGAAATTCTCAACCAGGATTTGGCATTGCGGTGCCAGCCGTCGCACGATTTCAGCGCCCTCCGGCTTGGCGAAATCGACGGTCACCGAGCGCTTGTTGCGGTTGGCGCAAAGAAAATACGCGGCGTCACCGTGTTTGCCATCGACGCCGGGGAGGAACGGCGGGCCCCACGAACGCGTGTCATCGCCCTTGCCCGGCTTTTCGATCTTGATCACCTCAGCGCCGAGGTCGCCAAGAATCTGCGTGCACCATGGACCGGCGAGCACGCGCGAAAGATCGAGTACGCGGATGCCGGCGAGGGCGGCGGGGGGAGGGGAGGCGGGCTCGACATTGCTCATCCACCCCGTTTATCATGCGAGTAGGGAAACTTGTATGAGCTGGCCAACTTTTCCAGAACTCACCATCCAGGGCCGAGGGCGCTTTGGTGAGTTCGTGGCGAATTTGCTGGCTGAATAGCGGATTAGTGAAGTGACGGATGGGCGCAATCCAGTAGCCGCCGGCGGCTGCCAGTGCGGGGCGGTGCGCTATGCGCTTTACGTTGCCCCGCAACGCTCTCACGTCTGCCATTGCCGCATGTGCCAGCGCGCCACTGGCGGGTTGTTCGCGGCGCTCGCCGGCGCGCCGCGCGCCGAGTTCGCCTGGACCAAGGGCGAGCCGGCATCGTTTGCCTCCTCAAATTTGGCGAGCCGCGCCTATTGCCGCGATTGCGGCACGCCGCTCTCGTTCCACTACAATTTGCCCGACGCGCATTTCTACGTCACCATCGGCTCGCTCGACGATCCGGGCGCGGCGCCGATCGAGCGCCAGTTCGGGATCGAAAGCCGGATTTCCTGGGTCGAGTTTTGCCAGGCGGTTCCGGGCGAGCAAACCGGGGAAAGCCCCAAGGCCGCGGCCTTCCTCGCCGACCTCAGCAACAACCAGGGTTGAGCCTCCACGGCGGCGCGCCTAAGAGGCGCAGCTTCCGGGCGGTTAGCTCAGCGGTAGAGCGTCTCCTTTACACGGAGAGGGTCGGGGGTTCGATCCCCTCACCGCCCACCAGCCTTCGCTGCGCGCAGCGAAACGAAGGTTGCCGCGCAATAGCCTGGAGGGCGAAGGCGGGTGTGTGGGCGCGCTCAGCTTCGGCTAGGCAAGCCGGTAGCAAGCCGCCCGCCGCCCTTGACCCCCGCCGGGGCTTGTCTTAACCCCCTGACCCTCGCGCGCCTCAAAACGCGGGTGTAGCTCAGTTGGTTAGAGCGTCGGCCTGTCACGCCGAAGGTCGCGGGTTCGAGCCCCGTCACTCGCGCCAGTATTATTACCCCGCCAGCCGCGCCAGCCCGGCTTCCAGATCCTCGCGCAGATCCTCGATGTGTTCCAAACCGATGGAGAGGCGCAGCAAGGGGCTTGGCGCGCGCGAGGGGCTGGCGGGGCGCACGATCTGGGGATCGCACGGCGCGATCAAGCTTTCATAGCCGCCCCAGGAAAAACCCATCGCGAACAGCTCGAGCCCTTCCAGCATGGCGGCGACGCGCGCGGGCGGCGCCGGCGCCAGCACGATCGCGAACACCCCGCATGCGCCGCTGAAATCGCGTTTCCAAAGGCCGTGGTCGGGGTGCGAGGGCAGGGCAGGGTGCAACACCGCGGCCACTTCCGTGCGTTCCTCCAGCCAGCGCGCCAGCGCCAGTGCGGTCGCCGCCTGCCGCTCCAGCCTGAGCGCCAGCGTGCGCAGCCCGCGCAGCACCAGATAAGCGTCGTCGGGCGCCGCGTTGAGGCCGAGTTGGGTATACATCGCCTCCACCCGCGCTTGCCAGGCTGGCGATCCCGCTAACACCGCACCCAGGAACGCGTCGGCGTGGCCGGCCTGATATTTGGTCAGCGCCTGCACCGAAAGATCGATGCCATGTTCGAACGGCTTGAAGAAAACGCCGGCCGACCAGGTGTTGTCGAGGATGGTCGCCACACCGCGCGCCCGCGCCGCTGCGGCGATGGCGGGAACATCCTGGATCTCGAACGTCAGCGAGCCCGGCGATTCCAGAAAGATCGCCCGCGTGGTTGGGCCGATCAGCCCGGCGATCTCGCCGCCGAGGCGCGGGTCGAAATAACGCGTCGCAACGCCTAGCCGCTTGAGCGTCAGGTCGCAGAATTTGCGCGTCGGGCGATAGACCGAATCCGTCACCAGGATTTCCCCGCCCGCTTCGGCGACGGTCAGCAGCGCCAGCGTGCACGCGGCCAGCCCAGAAGGGGCAAGCGTCGCGCCGGCGCCGCCCTCGATGGCGACCAGCGCCGCGCACAGCGCCTCCTGCACCGCCATGCCTTGTAGCGCGTAAGTCTTGCCCGGCCGCTCGTAGAGATCGGCGACTTCCGGCAATAGCAGCGTGGTGGCGCGGTGGATCGGCGGGTTAAGCGCGCCCTCGTAGCGGGCCGGATCGCGGCCAGCGAGCGCGAGCCTGGTTTCTAACCGATAGTGCGAGAGATCGCGCTTGCCCGCCATCAGGCCGGCCCGGTGACGATGGCGGTGTCGTCGCGGCCACCCCATTCGGCCCACGAGCCGTCATATATAGCCGCGTCCCAGCGCCCCAGCCGCGCCAGCGCCAGAGCGATCAGCGCCGCGCTGATGCCCGAGCCGCAGCTGCACACCGTTTGCCGCTCCACTTCAGCGCCGGCGGCGGCGAAAATTGCGCGCAGCTGCTCGCGCGAACGCAGCATGCCGTGCTCATCCACCAGCGACCCCGACGCCACATTGCGCGCGCCTGGCATGTGGCCGCTTCTGAGCCCGGCGCGCGGCTCGGGCGTCTCGCCGCGAAAGCGCGCGGGCGGGCGGGCGTCGAGCACTTGGCCGCCTTGCGCCAGCAGCCGGCGCATATCGGCAAGATCGGCCACCAGATCGGCGCGGTAGCGGGAGCTGAAATGGCGTTCGGCGCGCGCGGTCGGCGGGCCGTCCTCGAGTGGCAGCCCCGCCCGCTCCCAGGCCGGCAAGCCGCCATCGAGCACGGCAACGTCCTCGTGGCCCATGACCCGGAAATTCCACCACACCCGCGCCGCCGAGAACAAGCCATGGCTGTCATAGACGATAACGCGCATGCCATCGCCGACGCCCAGCTTGCGCATCCGCGCGGCGAATTTCTCCGGCGAGGGCAGCATGTGCGGCAGCGGGTTTTCGCTGTCGGCGATGTCGTCAATGTCGAAAAAGATCGCGCCCGGAATGCGCCGCTCGGCGTAGAGCGCCTTGGCGTCGCGGGCATCGCCGGGCATGAACCAGGTCGCGTCCAGCACGCGCAGGTCAGGCGCCTGCAACCGCTCGGAGAGCCAAGCGCAGGAGACCATGGGATCTTCGCTCATGATCGGTTCTCGCGTTGGCGCAAATGCAGCTCCATCATCTTGGCGTCCTTCAGCCAGCGCCCATGCGCGGCGATCTCGGCCACCGCCAAGCCGTACCAGCCCGCGCGCCAGAGCCCGCGGCGCAGATATTGGTTGAGGAAGTACAGCGGTTTGCCGAGCGCCAGCCGCAGCGCCACCAGCGCGAACGGCTTCAACTCGGTGTCGCGGGCGCGGCCGCTGGAATTGCGGTTGAACTTGTCCTCGAGCTGGGCGAGGTCGCGGAATGAATAATGCAACAGCGGCGCGGCGAGCCGGCCAACAGCGACGCCGGCCGGAACCTTGAACTGATCCCAATTGGCGTGATCGGGCGCGCGCACCACGCGCCTGTCATAGAGCTTGCGGCGATCGACCAGATTGAAGTCGCGCCAGACCGGGCCGATCGGCGGGGCGGTGGCCATGTCGAACTGATAGATCGCCGCTTCGGGTTCGCCGGCGGCGAACAGGGCGCGGATTTCCGCAGCCAGTTCCGGGGTGACGATTTCGTCGGCATCGAGGTCGAGGATCCAGGAATGGCGCGCCGCGTCCTCGCCGAGGCGCTTTTGCTTGCCGCCGCCGAGCCAGGGCGCCTTCACCACCCGTGCGCCGCAAGCGTCGGCGATCTCGATGGTGGCGTCGGTAGAGCCGCTGTCGATCAGCACCACTTCGGCAACCGCGAGTTGGGCGCCCTTGATCACCGCGCCGATCATCCGTTCCTCGTTCAGGGTGCGGATGATGCAGGATACCGGCGCGAGGGCGGAGGAAGAGGCGTCCATCGCGTCTGCTTAGTCGCAAACCCCCGCCGCGTCAGCCCCGGATTGGACAAGCCCGGGGCCGGCCCCTAAGGGACGCCCCGAGCAGCTAGTACTCGGAATCGAAATTGCGTGATTCATCACGCAATTTCGGGTTCCGGTACAAACGTCTGATTCTGTACCCACTTTCGTGACACTGGAGGTTCCCTGCTGTGACTCAGGCTTCAATGAAAGTGGGTGCCAGGCCTGGGAGCCCCACGTGACTGACGTTTCATCCTCGGGCCACGCCGATTTCACTATTGTGCTCACCTCGTGCGGCCGCTTCGATCTGCTCCGGCAAACGTTGGCTTCGCTGCTGGCGCGGCTGGACCAGCCGGCGCGCCGCATTCTGGTGATCGAGGATTCGGGCGACGCCCGCGTCGAAGCTGCGGTGGCGAACTTGGGCGCGCCGGTCGAGGTGCTGGTGAACCAGCCGCAACTGGGGCAGATGAAATCGATCGACAAAGCCTATGCGACCATAACCACACCGCTGGTTTTCCATTGCGAGGACGATTGGGAATTCCTGCGGTCGGGCTTCATCGCCGAGTCGTTGGCGATTCTGAACGCGCGCGCCGATGTCTCCATGGTCGGCCTGCGCCCGCGCGGCGAACTCAATCCGCTGGTGCGCGAGAGCGCGCTGGAGCACTTGGGCGAGACCGCCTACTTCACGCTCGATCCTTCCCTGCACCCGGAATATTTCAGCTATTCGTTCAACCCCGGCCTGCGGCGCATGAGCGACGCGCGCGCCATTGGCCCGTTCTCGGCGCTCGGCCACGAGGCCGACGTCTCGTACGCCTTCAAGCAGGCCGGTTTTCGCATCGCCAATCTGGAAACCCCCGCCGTGCGCCACATCGGCGACGGCCGCCACGTCGACGATCCCGCCCAACCGAAAAAGGCCCGCACGCCGTGGCAGAGGCTGAAACGCTCGTTCGACAAACGGGTAAAGCGGCTGAGGCGCGCCTTGGGGAGATAGCACAATAGCGGACCGTCGGCTTGCTGCCGGCAAACGGTGTTTCAACTTATACCAACGGCCCGAAGATTTGACCCGTGACCACGATGTCAAGCTCCGTCATTCCGGACGCGCGGAGCGCGATCCAGAATCCAGGGGCAACAGCCGCGTTCGTTGCTCCTGGATTCCGGGTTCTCGCTTGGCGAGCCCCGGAATGACGGAATCCATGGGTTCAGAGACGGATCAATGCTTAGGGCCGTTGGTATTACCCAGGCCTGGGGGTTTGGCATTACCGTTTGCCGGCTGGAAGCCGGCGGTCCGCTACGGCGAATGGGTTGGGTTCGCGCCCTCTATCCATGTCCAATTCCTTGTATTGCCAGCATTTCCACCGATTCTATCAGACCGAGCTCAGCCAACGCGATACTGCGCTCATTCCGGCTATGGGAGGCGATTGAGTGCACCAAGCCAAACGCAGTCGGGACGTGGATTGAATGCGATGCGGGCAAAAGTGGCGACACCGGCGCCCGCGGCCTCGGGAAGAGAAAGGAAACCCGAGGGCCAGTGGAGGAGGGAAGCATCAGTAGGGAATAGTCCGTTGGGATATTGGCCCGACTGCCGATTGCCGACTGCCGCTTTTCGAGGTGACCTCCCTGCGCGTCGTCCGGGAACGTGGGCAAGGCGCTAAGTCATGCCGGAATCCCAGCGTCGCGGGTTTGGACATCGAGGGAACAGTCCTCGTCCATCGCGAGAGCAGGCAAGTCAGCGGTCAAAAGTCAGTAGTCGTTCTCCTCCTACTGACTAAGCCCTACCGACTAATCTCTCTCACCCGTCTCTCCAACGCATGGTTCTCCGGCTGACCTTTGAACGCCTCTCGCTCGCGCCGGACGCAGAAACGATCCACGCGGGGCGCGCCAAAAGCGCAAACCCAAACCTTTGCTCTTGAGCGCTCAGCTTAGGGCGCGCCCCGCTCTCCCGTTTGGGGGATTTGGAATGAAGCGAAACCGGAAGCGCGGTGCGCGGACCGGGGATTTGGTGCGTCGTCCAGGGCGTGCGGGTTCAGAGCGTGCTGAGCAATGTCCCCAGGGCGGCATCCAGAGCAGGCAGATCGTCACGGATCGTTAGCATTACTCGCTCATCGAGAATGTCGTCGTAAGTGTGCGCTGCGAAACCCGGAAATCAGCTTGACCGGCTGCTCACCCGCTCCGGGCCAGCTCCGCGGCTTCCGCGTAGCCAAACAGCGTCAGCGCCAAGCGGATCGCTTGGCCGCGTTCGTTGCGCAAGTCGGGATCGCGCTCGACGGCGAGGCGCGCTTCCTTGTCAGCGGGGCCGAGTAAATCGGAATGGGCTTCCGGTACAACAAGGCGGAACGGCGGCAAGCCGCTCTGCTGGGTGCCGAGCATATCGCCGGCGCCGCGCAGTTTGAAGTCGATTTCGGCGATGACGAAGCCGTCATCGTTGCGGCGCAGCGAATCGAGGCGCGCCTTGGCGCTCTCTCCCAAGGGCGGGCGCCAGAGCAACACGCACGAACCTTGGCGATCGCCGCGGCCGACGCGGCCGCGCAATTGGTGCAGCTGCGCAAGCCCGAAACGCTCAGCATGCTCGACCACCATGATGGTGGCTTCTTGTACGTTGACGCCGACCTCGATCACCGTCGTCGCCACCAGCAGAAAGGATTGCCCCGAGCGGAAGCGGTCCATCGCCGCCTCGCGCGCCGGCGGCGCCATCTTGCCGTGCACGATCTCGACACCGTGGGGAAAACGCGCCTTCAACGCTTCGTAGCGATCCTCGACCGCGGCCAGATCCACCGCCTCGCTCTCCTCGATCAGCGGGCACACCCAGTAAGCCCGCTCACCGCGGGCGCCGGCTTGCGCGATCGCCTCGATCACTTCGCTCATGCGCGAGGTCGGCATGGTGGCGGTGCGGATCGGCTGGCGGCCCGGCGGCTTTTCGTCGAGCACCGAGAGGTCCATGTCGCCGTGGATGGAGAGCGCCAGCGTGCGCGGTATGGGGGTTGCGCTCATCACCAGCACGTGCGGGGCAAAGCCCTTGCTCACCATGCGCATACGATCTGACACGCCGAAACGGTGCTGCTCGTCGATGACGATGAGGCCAAGATCGGCGAACGCCACGTCGTCCTGGAACAACGCATGCGTGCCGACGATCACATTGATTTCGCCGCTCGCGAGCCGGCGCAGAATATCGCGCCGCGCCGCGCCCTTGTCGCGCCCGGTCAGCACCGCCATGGTGACGCCAGCGGCGGCGAGGAGCGGCTCGAGCGTCGCCCCATGCTGGCGCGCCAGCAGATCGGTCGGCGCCATCAGCGCGCTCTGCAGACCCGCCTCGACCGCGCGCGCCATGGCCAGGGCCGCCACCAAAGTCTTGCCTGAGCCGACATCGCCCTGCAGCAGCCGCAGCATCGGTGCGGGCTCGCCCATGTCGGTGAAAATTTCCTTGACCGACCGGCTCTGCGCGCCGGTCGGCGTAAATGGCAAACTTGCCAGCAGCTTCGCGGTAAAACGCTCGTCGCCTAGGATGGCGCGCCCCGGTTCCTTGTGCCGGTGCACGCGCCGCAAACGCAACGCGCACTGGCGCGCGAACAATTCGTCGTAAGCCAGCCGCATGCGGAACGCGCTCTGCGGGGCCACGTCCTCGGGCGCGGCGGGGCGGTGCAGGTGTTCCAGCGCGGTGCGGAAGTCGGGCCAATCGTGGGCCTTCACCGTCGTCGGTTCGAGCCATTCGGGCGTCTCGGGCAGCGTATCGAGCGCTGCGCCAATGGCGCGCTGCAGCGTGCGCCCGGGCAAGCCTTGGGTCAGCGGATAGATCGGCTCCACCGGCGGCGGCGCTTCGCCCTTGGTGGGATCGACTACGTAATCGGGATGGAGCATCTGGCGCATGCCCTCGTAGATGCCGATCTTGCCGCTGACCAAGCGGGTCTGCCCGATCGGCCACATCCGCTTAAACATCTCCGGGCTGCCGCGGAAATAGCCGACGGAAAGAAACCCGCTCTCGTCGCGCAAGCGGATGCGGTAAGGGGCGCCCTTGTAGGCGGGGATGTGGCCATCGACTTCCGCTTCGATGGTGGCGATGTCGCCGTCATTGGTTTCGGCGATCGGCGCCCGCAGGCGCCGGTCGATGGCGGCGTTCGGGGCTAGGAACACCAGGTCGCGCACCAGCGGCCCGCCCGCCACCTTGGCGATCAGCTCCATGGTTTCCTTGCGCACCCCCTTGGGGACGCTGGCGGGGGCGAGGAATGGGAAGAGGATCGAGGTCACTTCCCCTCTTCCACCGGGGGTGGGGCGCAAGTTCGGCATACGCGCGCAGGCTGCGACGTCATCTAAGAATTGTCCTCACGCCCTGACATCAGCCGGGACTTGGGTTATAGCGCGGCCCCTTCGGGATGTGGGCCCCCTATGGACGAGCGACGCAAGAAACTTCAATTCCGCGCCTGGCGCCGGGGCTTCAGGGAGATTGACTTGATTCTAGGGAAATTCGCCGACCGGAATTTGGCTGAACTCGACGCCGCGGCGCTGGACGCCTTCGAACGCCTGCTCGATGCTCCCGACCAGGAGGTCTATGCCTGGATCGTCGGCCAGGCCCCCGCGCCGCCCAAGCATGACACCCCGGTGCTGGCGGCAATCCGCGCCGAGGCGTTGGCGCAATGAGCCCGCTGCCGCCGCGCCTGATCGAGACTTTGGCCAAGGCCAAGCAAGCGCTGCTCATCACCGGCGCGCCCGAAGGCGTCGACGCGGCGGCGCTCGCGGAGGCGGCGCGCCTGCGCGGCGGGGTGACGCTGTTCGTCGCCCGCGACGAAAGCCGCGCCGCGCAATTCGAGGCTGGCGTGCAATTCTTCGCGCCCGGCTTGGCGACGCTGCGTCTGCCGGCCTGGGACACGTTGCCCTACGACCGCATCTCGCCGGCGTCGGGCGTCGCCGCCCAACGGTGCGCGGCGCTGTCGCTGCTGGCGCGGCGCAAAGCCGGCGAGGCGCCGCTGCTGGTGATCGCCACCGCTTCGGCCGTGGCTCAGCGCACGCCGCCGAGGAAGCGCATGGGCGAAGGCGCGTTCGCCGCTTCGGTCGGCGAAGAATTGGAAATGGCGACGCTGGAGAACTACCTCGTCGTCAACGGCTACGCGCGCGCTTCCACCGTGCGAACGCACGGCGAGTTCGCGGTGCGCGGCGGGCTGATTGACGTCTATCCTCCAGGCGCGGGCGAGCCGCTGCGCTTCGATTTTTTCGGCGACACGTTAGAGACCATCCGCAGCTTCGATCCAGAAACGCAAATCTCGAAGGCCAGACTCAAGAGCGCGCTCATGTCCCCGGTCAGCGAAGTGCTGCTCGACGACGCCTCCGTGCTCTATTTCCGCAAGCGCTTCGGCCAGGCTTTCGGCACGGTCAGCGATGCCCTGTATGACGCGGTCAGCGCCCGCATCCGCCATCAGGGCGTCGAGCAATGGCTGCCATTCTTCTACGATACGCTCGACACCGTGTTCGACTATGCCGGTCCCGAGGCGTTGGTCGCCTTCGACGCGCTGGCGGAAGAGGCGATTCGGGAGCGGGTGGAGACCGCGCGCGACCATTACGAAGCGCGCCGCACAGCGCCGGTAAGCCGGGGCGGAACCCCGTTTCGCGCCACCAAGCCGGATCTGCTCTATCTCGATGAGGCCGCGCTGACGCTCGCCTTGGGCGAGCGGCCGCTGCGCCGCTTCAGCCATTTCGACGCCGAGACCAAGCACAAGCTCGATCTCGGTGTGCGCGCCGGCCGCGACTTCGCGCCGGAGCGGCAAGCCGATGCCAACGTGTTCGACGCTGCCGCCAAACATGTGGCGGCGCTCTCGAAAGCGGGCAAGCGCGTGCTGGTGGCGGCGTGGTCGGATGGTTCGGCCGAACGCTTCGCCGGCGTGCTCTCCGATCACGGCGTCGAAGCAGTGGTGCGGGTGAAGTCGTGGCTGGAGGCGGCGCAATTGCCGAAGGGCGCGCATGCGCTGGCGGTGCTGCCGCTCGAGCGCGGCTTTGAGAGCGACACGCTCGCCTTCCTCTCCGAGCAGGACATCCTTGGCGATCGGCTGGCGCGCCCGCGCAAGCGGCGCAAGGCCTCGAGCATAATCGCCGAGGCCGCCGCGCTCTCACCCGGCGATTTCATCGTCCACCAGGAACACGGCGTCGGGCGCTATGACGGCTTGAAGACACTCGATGTGCAAGGCGCGCCGCACGATTGCCTCGACCTTGGTTATGCCGGCGGCGATAGGCTCTACCTGCCGGTAGAGAACATTGAACTGGTCAGCCGCTACGGCTCTGAAGATTCCGAAGCGCAATTGGACAAGCTGGGCGGCGTCGCCTGGCAAGGGCGCAAGGCGCGCACCAAGCAGCGTCTGCGCGACATGGCGGAAGAATTGCTGCGCATCGCCGCCCAACGCGCCACCCGCCACGCCGAAGTGGTGAACCCGCCCGAAGGCCTGTGGGACGAATTTTGCGCCCGCTTCCCTTACGAGGAAACCGAGGATCAATTGGCCGCGATCGACGATGTGGTCGGCGATCTCGCCGCCGGCAAGCCGATGGACCGGCTGATCTGCGGCGATGTCGGCTTCGGCAAAACCGAAGTGGCGTTGCGCGCGGCGTTCCTGCTGGCCATGTCAGGCCGGCAAGTGGCGGTGGTGACGCCGACCACTTTGCTCTGCCGCCAGCACTATCGCACCTTCAGCGAACGCTTCCGCGGCCTGCCCGTGCAGGTGCGGCAATTGTCGCGGCTGGTGGGAACCAAGGAGCAGGCGGAAACCAAAGCCGGCCTGATTGCTGGAACCGTTGAAATCGTCGTCGGCACCCACGCGCTGTTGTCCAAGAGCGTGCAATTCCGCGACCTCGGCCTGATGATCATCGACGAGGAGCAACATTTTGGCGTCAAGCACAAGGAACGCCTCAAGGATATCCGCGCCGACGTGCACGTGCTGACGCTTTCGGCCACGCCGATCCCGCGCACGCTGCAATTGGCGCTCGCCGGCATTCGCGAAATGAGCTTGATCGCCACCGCGCCGATCGACCGTATGGCGGTGCGCACCTATGTGACGCCGTTCGATGCGCTCACCGTGCGCGAGGCGCTGCTGCGTGAAAAATATCGCGGCGGGCAGAGCTTTTTCGTCACCCCGCGCATCGCCGATCTCGACGAAGCCGCGACTTTCCTGCGCCGCAACGCGCCGGAAGTCAGCTTCGCCATCGCCCACGGGCAGATGGCGGGCGGCGCGCTCGACGAGATCATGACCAGTTTCTATGACGGCGCGCACGATGTGCTGCTCTCCACCAGCATCGTCGAAAGCGGCCTCGACATCCCGCGCGCGAATACGCTGGTTGTGTTCCGCGCCGACATGTTCGGGCTGGCGCAGCTCTACCAATTGCGCGGTCGGGTCGGGCGCTCGAAGCTGCGCGCCTACGCCTATCTCACCACCGCCGCCGAACAGGCGCTGACCGCCGGCGCGGAAAAGCGTTTGAAAGTGCTGGCCTCGCTCGACAATCTGGGCGCCGGCTTCACCCTCGCCAGCCACGATCTCGACATGCGCGGCGGCGGCAATCTGCTTGGCGAAGAACAGACCGGCCACATCCGCGAAGTTGGCGTCGAACTATACCAAAGCATGTTGGAAGAGGCGGTGACCTCGCTGCGCACTGGCCATGACGATTCCGCCAGTGAAAAATCCTGGTCGCCGCAGATCAATGTCGGCGCTTCGGTGCTGATCCCGGAAGCCTACGTCGCCGATCTCAATGTGCGGCTGTCGCTCTATCGCCGCCTCGCTGATCTGGAAACCGACCAGGAGCGCGAAGCCTTCGCCGCCGAACTGATCGACCGCTTCGGCCCGTTGCCGATGGAAGCCGATCAATTGATCGCGGTCGCCTCGCTGAAGGCGCTGTGCCGCCGTTGCCTGATCTCAAAACTCGATGCCGGCCCCAAGGGTGCGGTGCTGAGCTTCCGCGAAGCCGGCTTCCCCGATCCGTTGGCGCTCGTGCGCCATGTGCAGGAACGCCCCGACGATTACAAAATGCGTCCCGACGGCAAATTGGTGCTGCAAGGCGGCTGGCCGGAAGCGGGCCAACGGCTGAAAGCGTTGCGTGCGGCGCTGGAAGTGCTGGCGCGGATCGCGACCCGGAAAGCGGCTTAACACCCGGAAACGGGTATTTGAGCGATTCAGCGGTGATGCGCCGACAGCAAGGTCAAGCGCTAGCGCTCTCGGCCTCGATGCCGCGCAGTGCGCGCGCCAAGAGGCCAGCGCCGCTTTCACCCGCCTGCAATTCCACCGCGCTGCGCTCGAACACCAACGGACCCGCGCCGTTGTCGCCGGCGACGAAGGCGGTGCATTCGGCCACCGCGGCGATGCGCTCGGCCAGCCGGCGCGCGGCCTCGCCCTCGGCTGCCGGCAGCGCGATGGCGATGCGATCGGCGCCAAGCGCCGCACCGCTATCGGCCTCGCGCATCAGCGCCGCCGCCAGTGAAGTAATTTCGCCAAAACCGCGCCGCCAGGCCTCGGTGCTGGGTTGGGCCGCGCCAAAGGCCGGCGCAGCGCGCAGCGCCACCAGCGCCAGCGGCCGGCCGCTGCGCTGGTGATCGTTGGCCAGGCGGGTGAGATGGGTTTCGAACGGCGCTTGGCGGAACAAGCCAGTGCGCGGATCGCCGAGCAAATCGCGTAAATCGCGCAGGCAATGGCCGCTGGCGCGCCGGCGCAATTCGCGCCGGATCGCCTCGAACAGCCAGCCCAGTTCGGGACCGCAGATGTCGATTATAGGCGCCGTCGCCGCCGCGCCGCGCTTGATGGCGGCCGTGCCGGAGGCGGTGTCTCCGGCCGCGGTCAGCAGCAGCGTGGGCAGGTGCGTCAGTGTCGCGTTGCGCCGCAGCGCCGCGCACAGCGACAGCGCCGCCGCTGGCTCGCGCGCGCCATTGAGCACCACCGCATCGAACACTTCGTCATGCAGATGCTCGAAGCCGGCATGGGGGGTAAATGCCGCCGCCAAGCTTCCGCCCTGGTCGGCGATCGCCTGCTCCAGCGCCAGAAACGCCGCGCCGGGATCGCCCACATAAAGCAGCTTCAGTCGCTGCACCGTGGCGGGTGCGGGCGCCGGGATCTCCAGCGCTGCCCCGGTGGCGGCGCGGCGCAGGTGCTCCTCCTCCATCACCGCGATGCGCACAATCGCCTCAAGCTGCGCCGCCAGCAAAGCCGGGGGCGCATCAAGCGCCAGCGCCGCGTCAAAGCCGTCGTCGGCCATGAACGGGCGCGGCTCGGCGCGAGCGAGCGCGGCGACGATCGCCAGCGGCTTTTGCTCGGCCTCACGCGCCGCCCGCGCCAGCGCCGGCGAGCCGCCGTAAATTATGGTGATGTCCTCGCCATTGGGCGCGGGCCGGAATGGGCCGGGCAGGGCCATGGCCTCGTAGCCAGCCTCACCCAGCCGGGTCTGCGCCTCGCGCGCGGCGCGGGCGTCGTCGGCGCGGATGATAATATGCAAGCCTTGGCGCTCCGGACCCCTCACCTGGTTGAAGCATAAGCGGCGGACAATACAAGATTAATGGCCGCTCGTTGTTTCATTCAGGTCAGGTTCAACTGGGGGGGTGTCTTATGCTCCCTGGTTCCGGACGAAATTCGTCCCTCGCTCGCTCCGGGGCCTTAGTTCTCGGCCCAATTCCGGGTCGAAACAGAAGCGCCGGCGGCCGGCTCAGCCGCCGGCGCAATCTGTTTGAGGGCCCCAAGTTGCACCGCGGCGCGCGGCTGGGTATGGGCTCCCGATGAGCAGCAAAGTCCATGGCGACGCCCGATCAGCCCTCGCCGGGCTCACCTTCGACGGTATGACCATTATGTCCGGCGGCTTTGGCCTCTGCGGCATCCCCGAGAATTTAATCCTTGCCCTGCGCGACAGCGGCGTGAAGGACATCACCGTCATTTCCAACAATGCGGGCGTCGATGGCTGGGGATTGGGGCTGCTGCTGGAAAGCAAGCAGATCAAAAAAATGATCAGCTCCTATGTCGGCGAGAACAAGGAATTCGCGCGTCAGTATTTGTCGGGCGAACTGGAACTGGAGTTCAACCCACAAGGCACGCTGGCCGAGCGTTGCCGGGCAGGGGGCGCGGGCATCGCCGGGTTCTACACCAAGACTGGGGTCGGAACGCTGGTGGCCGAGGGCAAGGAAACCAAAGTCTTCGACGGCGAAAGCTACGTGCTCGAAACCGGCTTGGTCGCCGATCTGTCGCTGGTGAAAGCCTGGAAGGGCGACGAAGAGGGCAATCTCATCTTCCGCAAGACCGCGCGCAACTTCAATCCGATGATGGCGAGCGCGGGGAAGAAGTGTGTGGCGGAAGTGGAGATACTTGTGCCGACGGGCGAACTCGATCCTGATGCGATCCACACGCCGGGGATTTATGTGGATCGGATTGTGCGGGGCAGTTTCGAGAAGCGGATCGAGCAGCGCACGGTGCGCAAGCGGGAGAGTGCCTGAGGTGCGCATTCAAGCAATAGCCGGCCCGAGCCGAATGCTGAGCGAGACCCTAGACCGCCTTCGCGAGAACGAGCTACCGTTCGGCGCAGAGTTGCGTGACGCAGTCACGCACGCCCGGGAATCGGAGAACACCTAATGCCCTGGTCCCGTGATCAACTTGCCCAGCGCGCCGCCAAGGAACTGCGCGACGGGTTCTATGTGAACCTCGGCATCGGCATCCCGACGCTGGTGGCGAACTACATCCCCCCGGGCATGGAGGTGACGTTGCAGAGCGAGAACGGCATGCTCGGCATGGGGCCGTTTCCCTATGACGATGAAGTCGACGCCGACCTCATCAACGCGGGCAAGCAGACCATCACCGCGCTGGCGAAAACCTCGTATTTCTCCAGCGCGGACTCTTTCGCCATGATCCGCGGCGGCCATATCGATCTCTCGATCCTCGGCGCCATGGAAGTATCCGAGCGCGGCGACCTCGCCAATTGGATGGTGCCCGGCAAGATGGTCAAGGGTATGGGCGGGGCGATGGATCTCGTCGCCGGCGTCAAGCGCGTTGTGGTGGTGATGGAGCACACTTCGAAGGAGGGCGCGCCGAAGCTGCTGAAGCAGTGCGAGCTGCCGCTGACCGGCGTGGCCGTGGTCGATCTGGTGATCAGCGATCTGGGCGTGTTCGAGATCGACAAGCACGGGCGGGGACCGATGAAGCTCATCGAACTGGCCGACGGCGTCAGCCGCGCGGAGATCGCGGCGAAGACACAGGCCGCGTTCGCTTAGGAGTGGCGCACGCACGAATTGCCGTGGATTGCACCAATCTTGCACCAAAAATTAACCCGCCCCCGCGTACCCAAACTTAACTGCGCGCTGCGGCATCGGCTGCGCCCAACACAGTGAGGCTCCGCATGCTGTCCAAGATCAATTCGCGGCTTTCGATCAGCACGCGGCTGGCGATCGTTTCGGGTCTGTTCGTCACCGCTTCGGTGGTCGGCGCCGGGCTGCTGGCGCAGCGCGGGCTCAACGAAATCGCGTTTTCGGAAAAGGAGCGCGACGGCGCCGATTATCTGAAGGAGATTTGGCGCTCGCTCGAATCTGGCGCCCACTTGCCGGACGAGGTCAGCGCGCATTATGACGCGGCCTTTGCCTCCGCTGAAGAAGTCGAGGCCTATTTGGCCGCGCAATCGGTGCTGGAGCGCCAAACCGCCGCCGCCGGGGTGATCATCGCGGTGGGCGACGGCTCCAATCTGACGCTCGATCCCGACCTCGATAGTTTTTACGCCATGGATGTCGGCGTCGTGCGGCTGCCGGCGCTGTTGATCGATGCGCAGGGACTGCTCGAAGCCGTTGGCGAACCCGCCGATAGCGCCGCGCGCATGGCTGCCATCGCCGTCGCGCTCGACCGGGTCGAGCGCAGCGCGGCCGCCGCCAGGGGTTCGCTTGACGCCAGCGCGAACAACAATGCCGCCGGCGACACCGCGCGCGCCTTGTCTGGCCCGACCGAACAACTCAACCAGGCGGTGACGGCGCTGGCCGAAGCGGTGCGCCAGGTGCTCGCAGGCGGAACCGGCGAGGGGCTGGCCGCCGCTCACAGTAAGCTCACCGATGAGATCAACGCGACCTGGGCGGCGAGTAACGGCGAACTGACCCGTCTGCTCGAGGCGCGAGTGGGCAGGATGCAGACAGCGCTGACGCTCCAACTCGCCATCGTCGTGGCGCTGATGGCTTTCGCCGGCTTGTTGAGCTGGCTGATCGCGCGCGGCTTGGGGCAGCGCTTCGCGGTGCTGGGTCAAGCGATGGAAAAACTTGGCAAGGGTGATCGCCATGTCGATGTGCCTTGCCTCGAGGACAAGAACGAAACCGGACGGATCGCCACAACCCTGGCGCTGTTGAAAACCAGCCTGGGCGAGCGTGAAGCCGACGAGCAACAGCGCCAGCGCGACCAGGCCCAGCGCGAGGCCGAGCGCGCCCAAGCGTTCGCCGCCGAACAGGCGCTGGTGGAGAAAAATCGGAGCGAACGCGAGGAAGCCGCCGCACAGCGCCAAGCCGAAAGCGAAAGCGCGCGCGAACGCGCCGAGGCTGAGAAACTGATCGCCGCCGAGGCGCAGCGCAAAGCCCAGTTGGCCGCCATCGAGCAGGCGCAAGATCTGGTGGTGTCTTCGTTCGGCCAGGGTCTTGCCGCGCTGGCCCAGCGCAAGCTTGGCTTCCGGCTCAATCACGAACTGCCCCCTGCCTATCGGCAATTGCAGGACGATTTCAACTCAGCCATGGCGCAATTGGCCGAGACGCTCGGCGTTATCAAGGACGAGGCCGGCGACATGAGCGGCGGGGCCGGGGAAATCAGCCACGCCGCCGACAATCTCTCCCGCCGCACGGAATCTCAGGCCGCCTCGCTTGAGCAGACCGCGGCGGCGCTGGACCAGATCACCGCCACCGTCGGCAAGACCGCCGAACGCGCGCAGCAATCGAACGAGGTCGTGGTCAAGGCCCGTGCCGACGCCGAGATCAGCAACAGCGTGGTTCGCGACGCGGTTACCGCCATGCACAGCATCGAGGAATCGGCGCGCCAGATCAGCCAGATCATCGGCGTTATCGACGAGATCGCGTTCCAGACCAATCTGCTGGCGCTCAACGCCGGGGTCGAAGCCGCGCGCGCCGGCGAGGCGGGCAGGGGCTTTGCGGTGGTGGCGAGCGAGGTGCGGGCGCTAGCGCAGCGCTCGGCGAGCGCAGCCAAGGAGATCAAATCGTTGATCTCGATGAGTTCCGAACAGGTTGAGTCCGGGGTGAAGCTGGTCGGCGAAACTGGCGCGGCGCTGACCCGCATCGTCGCCCATGTCAACGACATCAGTGGGCTGATCTCCGAGATCACGGTTTCGGCCCAGGAGCAGGCAACGGCGCTCAAGGAAGTTAACACCGCCATCAACCAGATGGATCAGACCACCCAGCAGAACGCCGCCATGGTCGAGGAGAGCACCGCCGCCAGCCACAAACTCGCCGAGCAATCGCGCCACCTCACCACGCTGGTCGCGCAATTTGAACTGGCCCAGGAACCCCGCACCCCCCGCGCCCTGCGCGTGGTCGGCCAACGATGACGGTACGCGAGCTGGGTGGCGAGCGTCCGAGCCCACCCCTAACGAAGCGCCCCCAACGAGCGCCCTTGATCGCAACGCCGCTTTAGGCTCTTTGGCCGCGCCAGCAGCGTCGGAACGTATGCGGCCCAAAGCTGTAAACCGAAGTGTAAACCGGGCCCAGAGCAATTGCCGTAAACGAGCTAACCTATTGATTTTATTTCCCGGATGGGTGGCCGAGTGGTTTAAGGCACCGGTCTTGAAAACC
>JANNQT010000025.1:0-17938 GCA_031400895.1 Alphaproteobacteria bacterium
CTTCAAGCCGATCAACGACATCCATGGCCACGGCACTGGCGACGAATTGCTGCGCGCCATCGGCTCGCGTCTCGCCGCCGGCATCCGCAACGATAGTTTCGCGGCGCGGCTGGGGGGCGACGAATTCGTGGTGCTGCTCGAAGGCCCGGCCGAACGCGCCGCCGTCGCCGCCGCCACTCAGCGTCTGCTGGACGAAATCGCCGCGCCGGTGCTGATCAACGGCCTCAAGCTCGCGGTGGGGGCCTCGATCGGGGTGGCGATCTGCCCCGAGGACGGCGCGGCCGCCGCCGAATTGATGCACCGCTGCGACGCCGCCATGCTGCGCGCCAAGCGCGAGCGCGGCTCGTTCAAATTCTTCGATTATTCCATCGACCTGGAGATGCAGGCCAAGGCGGCGCTGGAAACGGAATTGCGCTTGGCCATCCCTAACGGCGATATTGTGCCGTACTTCCAGCCGGTGGTGCGGTTGAGCGACGGCGAAATCACCGGCTACGAGGTGCTGGCCCGCTGGCCGCACGCGGTGCAGGGCATGATCTCGCCGACGCGCTTTATTCCGATCGCCGAAGAAGCGGGACTAGTGGATTCGCTGTTTTGGACGCTGATGGCGCGCGCCTGCCGCGAGGCGCTGCGCATCGGCGGCGAATTTCCGCTCTCGGTCAACATCTCGCCCAGCCAGATCCGCGACCAATGGTTTCCCGAAAAAGTGCTGCGGACACTGCGCGAAACCGGGTTTCCTCCGCACCGGCTGGAGATCGAAGTCACCGAAAGCGCGATGTTCGGCGATCTGGAGCGGGCCAAGGCGGCGCTGCAATCGCTCAAGAACCAAGGCGTGCGCATCGCGCTCGACGATTTCGGCACCGGCTATTCCTCGCTCTACCTGCTGCGAGAACTGCCAATCGACAAGCTCAAGATCGATTGCTCTTTCGTCGGCCGGATGACCGTGAACAAGGAATGCGCCACCATCGTCGGCGCGCTGGTCGGGCTCGGGCGCGCGCTTGGCTTGCAGGTGACCGCGGAGGGCGTCGAGGACGCCGCTACCGCCCAGGCGCTGCGCGCGCTCGGGTGCGAGTTCGCGCAAGGCTATCTGTTCGGGGCCGCGTTCGAGCGGCCAATCGAAAGCGCGCTCCCGCGCCACGCCGTACGCTGAGCTTAAGCGGCGTAGGCAAACCAGACGTTGGGTTCCTCGTAGCGGCCGACGCCGCGGGCGAGGTCGATGCTGAGCGGGGTCAGCGCGCCTTCCACCTGATACTCGCCCGATTGCTCGAAACTGCGACCGGCCCAGGTTTCCCAGAACGCCACTGGCTCCTCGACCACCATCGAGCGCGCGGCTTCGCCGACGATGCGTCCGCCCGAGGCCAGGTGGCTGCGGAACCACGGATCGTACGCGCGGCCGCGTTCGTCGGTCCAAAGCAGGTAATCGGCCATCGGCACCTCCGGATGGCGAGCCTTGGCGGTGGGCCGCACCGGGATCACCACGCCCTGGAAGCCGCATTGTTGCGCCAGTTCGCGCATGGCTTGGATCACCACCCGCGCCAGGCCCTTGGAGCGGTGCACCAGCGGCACCGAGATGCCAAGCCCGCCGAGCAGGTTGGGCGTCACTTCCCCGCGGCTGGCGCAATCGACGATCCAATCCCACCCCTCCGCCGGCAGCTTGTCCGGATCGGCGCAGAAGAAGGGCAGGGCGCAACCGATCGCCACCGGATAGCCGGTGTCCTGATCGACGATGCAGATCTGGAAATCGGCATAGCGCTCGAGCAGTTCGTCATAGTGCTGGAAATGCGCGCGGGTAAAATTGAGATAACCAAGCGCGTTCCAGGAGGATTGCTCGATGGCGACAGCGGCGCGCTTTAGCGCGGGACTGTCGGCGCGCGTCTTTACGGCGTACCGCTTCATGGGTCACCCAGCTCCGATTAACTATACTTGCTTCCGCCCCAGCGAATACCTGGCTGATCCAGCCTGGTCCCGCGGGCGGCGATTTCCCTAATAAAGCGTAAATTCTATTCTTGCAAGCTAAATGTGTATTTACGAAGATTATCAAGAGTTGTTGTGGGCGCGAGCAAGTATTCCTAAGTTTATGGTTAATGTAGTAATTGGTTGGGGTTTTTCTGAAGAAAGCGCCAACAACGTAACATTGTCTTTGCAGTGCCTGAGTTAGTTTTCGCCTGATTGGTGTATCCACGCGCGTTTACTTTGGCTTAGTCATGAATCCGACCAGCGTTAGGACAGTTCTTTACAAGAACAATTTGCGCCGCCTCACCGCGGTGATCGGACTAGCGCTGGCGCTTTTCGGCGCCGTGCTATTGGCGATCGTGGCCTATGCGGGCTGGTCGGCGAACGAAACCGCGGTCGCGCGCGAGCGCCAATTGGTCGAGAACGCGCTCGACCAGGCCGTTAGCCGGGTGCTGAACGAGGAAAAAGCCATCGCCTGGTGGGACGACGCGGTGGTCAACGCCCAGGCGCGCCCGCTCGATCTGGAATGGATCGGCGCCAATATCGGGGTCTATTTCTACGAAACCTACGGCCACGACGAAATCTACCTGGTCGATAGCAACGACCGACCGATCTATGCCACCCGCGACGGCGAACTGCAGGCGAACCCGAAGCAAGCCTTCGCCGAGCGCGCCCAAGTGCTCGACCACGTCGTCCACGGCGCCCGCGGCGGGCCATCGAGCTTGCGTGCGCGCGACGGGGCCTTCACCGCCGACCAGCAGCGATACGCCAATCTTCTCGGCGCGGAGGGCGCGGGTTGGTCGGGGCATATCCTGATCGTGGACGGGGCCCCGGCGGTGGTGAGCGCCATGGCCATCGTGCCGAGCGTCGATGCCGAGGTGCTGCGGGGCGACCCGCACCTGATGGTCTCGGTGCTGCGCATGGATTCCGACTTCATGGCCGCCGTCGGCCGCACCCTCTTAATGCCGGATTTGACCCTGGCGGCCGCGCCATCGGCCGAGCAAGGCGTGGTTTCCAAGCCGCTGCTGGCCGACGATGGCTCTGCCTTGGGCTATCTCAGCTGGACGCCGCGCCGGCCCGGCCAATCGCTATTGCTGTTCCTGCTGCCGCTGGTGGCGCTTGGCGTCGTTGGCGCAGGGGTGCTCACCTGGGCCATGATCCGGCGCTTGAAGCGCGCCTCCGCCGAACTGGCTGGCCGCGAGGCGCATTCGCGCCATCAGGCTTTGCATGACGCGCTTTCGGGATTGCCGAACCGGGTCCATTTCACCGAGCGGCTGCAGGAGGCGCTCGATGAATTGGTGCAGACCCGCAATGGCGGCCATCTGGTCGTCGCCTATGTCGATGTCGACCGCTTCAAGGACGTGAACGACACCATGGGCCATCAGGCCGGCGACGCCTTGATCATGGCGGTGGCCGAGCGGCTGCTCGCGGTGATGGCGCCCGGCGATTTCCTGGCGCGGTTCGGCGGCGATGAATTCGCGGTGCTGCATTGGGCCAGCGGCAAGGAAGCCAACACCCGGCTGGGCGAGCGTCTCGCCTCCGCCTTCGGATACAGTTTCGATCTGCAGGGCCAAAGCCTGCGCATGACCGCCTCGATCGGCATGGCCAACGCCCCTGAGCACGGCGACACGCCCCAGGATCTGATGCGCAACGCCGACATCGCGCTCTACCGTGCCAAGGACAACGGCCGCGATCGCGCCGCCTGCTTTTCTATCGACATGGCCGCCGAAATCGAACTGCGTCGCCAGATCGAGGTTGATCTGCTTGACGCGATCGAGCGCAAGCAACTCACGCTCTTCTACCAACCGCTGGTGTCGAGCGCCGATAACCGCATCACCAGCGCCGAGGCGCTGTTGCGCTGGCGCCATCCGGTGCGCGGCGACATCTCCCCGGCCGTGTTCGTGCCGATCGCCGAGGAGGCGGGGCTGATGCCCGCGCTCGGCGCCTTCGTGCTGGCGCGCGCGTTCGAGGAGGCCAAACGCTGGCCCTCGATCGAGGTGTCGATCAATTTGTCGCCGGTGCAGTTCCGGCACATGGATTTGCTGGGCTTGCTCAAACACCTGCTGCAGGAGCACGCCATCGACGCGCGCCGCATTATCCTCGAAGTCACTGAGGGGGTGCTGATGGAATCGAGCGACCGCAACCGGCAGATGCTCGAGGAAATCCGTGCGCTGGGCTTCAAGGTCGCGCTCGACGATTTCGGCACCGGCTATTCCAGCCTGCGCTATCTTTGCGATTTCCGCTTCGACAAGATCAAGATCGACCGCGCCTTCGTCTCCGGCATCGACGCGCGCCGCCGCTCCATGACCATCATCCAGTCAGTGATCGCGCTGGGCCGCGGGCTGGGCATGGAAGTAGTGGCCGAAGGGGTCGAGACCGAGGCCGAGGCGCAGGCCATGCGCTTGGTGGGGGCCACCGAATTGCAGGGCTTCTACTTCTCCCGCGCGGTGCCCGCCGCCGAGTTCGATGGCTTGCTCGAAGCGAGCAATGCCAAAGCGCCGGAGGCTTCCCCAATGCCTGGGGAACCGGCCCGCTTGGCGCTTATCCGCTAGTCGGACGGACAGACAAAGCGCCTGATTTTAGTCACATTATTGGTCCTCGCTGCGGATTCGCGCGGCGTGCGGCGCGGACTGGACAAAACCGGCCAAAGCCGGCATGCCCTGAGCCTGCGCAAAGCCCGATCCGGGCGCGCGCGACCAGCGGGGACCGCTCGCGCCGCCACCGGCGGCTTTGAGCGGATCGTAAGGCGGCTTGAGGCGGCTTACGCGCCCCGCGGGTGCACAAAGGGGATGGAGCCGGCATGCGCATCAACAAGGTTCAGTTCGCCGGTCTCGCGGCCGTGCTTGCCGGCGCCGGGGCCGGCAATGCCGAGGCCAACGATGTCACCGTCTCGACCGCCACGACCACGCCGCTGCAAACCTCGGCTCCGGACAATGTCTCGCCCGGCGATGTGACCATCACCAACACCGGCTCGATCGCCGTCACTGCCGGTCAGACCGCGGTCACTGTCAATTCCAACAACGATGTGTCCAATGCCGGCAGCTTGACCTCGAACGACGCCAACAACACCACCGGCATCCTGCTGCAAGGCGGCTTCGTCGGACCGCAGCCGATCACCAATAACGGCACGATCTCGTTGCTGGAAACCTACACGCTGGCCGATACCGACAATGACGGCGACCGTGACGGCGTCTGGGCCACCGGAACCAACCGCCATGGCATCAGGCTGCAAGCCGGGGCCGCCTTCAACGGCGACATCACCTCCAGTGGCGTCATCAGCGTTGAAGGTAACAATTCCTACGGCATCCGCCTCGATGCGCAATTGAACGGCGATCTAACCAATTCCGGCTCGATCACCTTGGTCGGCGACAATTCGGCGGCGATCGCCGTGCTCGGCGGCGCCGCTGGCGGCGTCAGCAGCGATATCTTCGCGCGCGGCTCCTATTCGGTCACAGGGCAGAACTCCAGCGGCTTGATCGTTGGCGCGCCGGTGGGCGGGCAGGTGCGTGTCAATGGCGCTTGGACCGCCACCGGCTATCATAGCGTCCAGCGCCCGGCCAACACCGCCAACCTCGACGCCGACGATTTGCTGCAGGGCGGCTCGGCGCTCGACATCCGGTTCAGCGTCGCCGGCGGGGTGACTGTCGAGGGGATCGGCGTCGAGGACGACCTCGACGACGACGGCGACGGCATCGCCGAAAACGCCGCCACTCCCGACGCCAACGATGACGCTACCGCCAGCATCAACGTGTTCGGCGGCGCGCCCGCGGTGCGGATCCAGGCCGACCCGTCGGCCAATCTGGCGCTGGGGGCGACCGCCTCGGGCTTTGGCCTGCACGTTCGCGGCGCTGTTGCGGCGCACGGAATCTATGACAATGTCGATGCCACCGCTATTCGCATCGCTGGATCGGGCGTCGGTCAAACCACCACGGTTACGGGCGGCGTTGCGCTCGATGGCGACATCACCACCACGGCCTCGGAGGCCAACGCCCATGGCTTGTTCGTCGGCCCCGCCACCACAATCCCCTCGCTGCTGATCCGCCGCCGCGTGTTCACCAGCGTCAATTCCGAAGCCGCCGACGACAGCGTCGGTATCTATATCGCCGCCGGCGCCAATCTGGCCTCGCTCAACAACAGCGGCACCCTGACCGCGCAGATGAACGGGGAGGCCGGCGACGCCACCGCCATTCTCGATCTCTCCAACACCCTGACCGCTATCACAAATTCCGGATCCATCACCGCGCTGGTCAACGCCACCGATGCCGATCCCAATGACAACACGCCGCCGCCGCCCGTGACCGGCGCGGCAACCGCCATTGATGTTTCGGCCTCAAGCGCGGCGGTGACCATCAATCAGATCGCCGATGTCGTGTTCAACGACGACGATACGGTTGATAACGACGTCGCCAGCCGCCCCGCGGTGCAAATCGTCGGCGCGATTCGCTTGGGCAGCGGCGCCGATGTGGTGAATCTGGCCGCTGGCCTGATCGATGGCGATATCAGCTTCGGCACCGGCGCCGACAGCTTCACCGTCAGCAATGGCGCGCAATATGCCGGACGCCTGAGCGATGCCGATGGCTTGCTCACGCTCAATCTCTCTAACGGCCGTGTGGCGCTGGAAGGCGGCACGCTCAATCTCGGCAACGCGACGTTTGGCGACGGCCTGGCGGTGACAGGCGACGACGCGGTGCTGAGCGTGCTGTTGTCGACGACGCTGAGCGAATCGACGCTGATCGCCGCGTCGGGCAGTGTCGCGTTCGGCACGGACGCGCGCATCGATCTGGTGGCGCCATCGGGCCTGCCGATCTCCGGTTCGCACACTTTCCTCACCGCCGCGAGTTTGACTGGCGCGGCCAACGTGGAGCGCAGTTTCAGCGGAGCGGGTTCGCCGTGGTTGTACAATTTCCAGATCGCCGCGGTCGGCAATTCGCTGGTCGCCAGCTATCTGCTGAAGACGCCCGGCCAGCTTAATTTGAACGCCAACCAGTCGCTGGCGTTCACGCCGTTGATCAACGCCATCCGGCCGAACGCAGCGGCCTCCGCTGCGCTCGCCGCGCTCGACAGCCAGGCCGATTTCATCGACGCCTACCAGGATCTGATGCCGAGCTACGCCTCCGCGTCCGCCGAACTGGCGACCACGGCGATCCAGCAATCGCAAGGCGCCACCTCCAATCGCCTCGCCAACACGCGTTTGCAGGGCATCGATGACGTGTCGTTGTGGGCGCAGGAAATCGGCTACAGCCTGACCCGCACGCCAGCGACCGTGAACGGGCAGGAATATACCGGCCAAGGCTTCGGCTTTGCGCTCGGCATCGACGGCCCGCTCGAAAATGGCGCTTTGTTTGGACTTTCCGCCGCTTTCCTAGCCTCCCAGGCCGAGGAGGACGGGCGCCCCGAAGGGGAAATTTCCTCCAGCTTCGGTCAAGTCAACGCCTATCTCGGCGCGGCATTTGGGCCGATCGATCTCGATCTCATCGCTGGCGCCGGCGCCGGCAAGATGAGTTCGCGCCGCGCGGTCGAGATCGGCGCCGGTTTCAGCGCCCGCTCGGAAGCAGAATGGTGGGCCTATGAGGGCCATGCCTCGGTGCGCGCGTCCGCGCCGCTGCGGCTGGCGGAGTGGATGATCGTGACCCCGCAAGTCGGCCTCACCTATGTGGCGCTGTCGGAGTCGAGCTACGAGGAAACCGGCGGCGGCGTCGGCATCGATTACGAGGCCGACGACGCCATGTCGCAACGGCTTTGGGCCGACGTGGGCCTCGAAATCAGCGGCCGCTTCAGCACCGGCGGCGGCGGCCAGATCGCGCCGCGGCTCTACGCTGGCTATCGCAGCAACGCCATCGACGAGGCGACCGAGCGCACCTTCCGCTTCGCCTCCGCCGCCGCCGATTTCACGCTGGCCGATGAAAGCGTCGGCGATGGCGGCCCGCTGGTCGGTCTCGGCGTCGACGCCAGCAACGGCTATTCCACCATCAGCCTGTCTTACGAAGGTGAACTCGGCGACCAGATCGAGCGCCACAGCATCAACGCCGCCGTCCGCTTCCGCTTCTGAGCGCGGGGGCGGCGCCGAACCCTAGCCCCGCTGGCGGTCCGGGGGCGGTTCATAGGGCTATCGCCGCGCAATTTCTTCCATAATCGACGTGCTTTTCATGCACGGAGCGGCGGTGCGAGTGGAATTGCTCGAGGTGGGCGTAGGTGTCGAGCGCGACGATGTCCGTTTTGATGCCGAGTGCCGCAAGCCGTGCGGCGCAGAAGCCGGGCAGATCGAAATGCGATTTCTCGCCGACGCCGGCGATGAAGAACCGCGCATAAGCCGGGTTGGCGCCGACAAAGCGCGCCACGAATTCCGAACCTACTTCATAGCTGGCTTGGTGAATGCACGGGCCGATGGCGGCGGCGATGTCGCGTGCGCCATGTGCGCGCATCAGCGCCACGCACGCCTCCAGCACCCCGCCAAGCGCGCCTTTCCAGCCCGCGTGCGCGGCGCCGATCACGCCGGCCGCGCGGTCGGCGAGCAGTACCGGCGCGCAATCGGCGGTGAGGATGGAAAGCACCAACCCGGGCGTGGTGGTGACCAGCGTATCCGCATGTGGGCGCTCGCCGGGCCAGGGTTCGCGCACGAACACCGCGTCCGGCGAGTGTACCTGATGCACGCCGATGAGCTGGCCCGCGCCGAACGCCGCGGCGATACGGCGTCTGTTCTCGGCGATCGCAGCTGGATCGTCGCGCGAACCCGTGCCGGCGTTGAGGCTCGCGTAAATGCCGACGGAGGCCCCGCCCTCGCGGCCGAAAAAACCGTGCCGCATGCCGGCGAGGGCGCTCGCGGTCCAAGCCGGCGGCGGGCTCAAAAGCCGGCTGGGTGAGGGAGGTTGGGGCTGGACAGGCATAGGACTTTGAACAAAGCGCCCATTTCATCGGCGTGGGTCAAGCGGCGCAGCTGCCGGCCCAGCATCGGGCCGTGCTGGGGATTGGCGCGCGTCAGCATGTCGGCGCGCACGCCGATGCCGAGCCCGGCGAGAAAACGCGCCTGCGTGGTTGGACCCGCGAGGTCAAGCCCGGCCTCGCGCGCCAAATGCGCCACGCGCGCGAAATCCACATGCGCGGTGAGATCGGCTTCGCCGGGCGCTTGCAACGGATCGACCTTCTTGTGCCGCTTTAGCGCCTGCAGCGTGTCGGCGCCTTCTGGCGCGAGATAGCCGTAATCGAGCAGCAGCACCCGGCCAGGCGCGGCATGCAGGCGTTGTTCGATCTCGTACATCAAGCCCTCCAGGCCGGGTGCGATCTCGCGCACCGCGCCGGCAGGCGCATCGTCCTCCGGCGCTGGCAGTTCGGCGCTGAGGCCGAACACCAGCTGGTTGGCATCGTCGATGCCGACCAGCTTTTCGCGCCATTCCTCCTCGCCCTTGAGGAACTGGCGGATCGGCAGGCAATCGAGGAATTCGTTGGCGAGGATCAGCGACGGGCCGGGCGGAGCGTCCTCCAATCGTAGCGCCCATTCGGCGCCCGGGACGCGCGCGGCTTGTTGGTCGCGTAGAGGCGCGCTCATTTCCACGAGCACCAGATTGGTGGCGTCGTGAAAGCCCTCGACCCGCTGGGTCGCGCGCAACGCATCTTGCATCAGCACGCCGCGGCCGGGGCCGAGTTCGATCAGGTTCAGCGCCGGCTTTCCCAGCGCCTCCCATTCATGCGCGCACCAGAGCCCGATCAGCTCGCCGAACATCTGGCTCGCCTCAGGCGCGGTGAGGAAATCAGCGCCATCGCCGCCCAGCGCCGGGCGGCTGGCGTAATAGCCGTGCTGGGGATCGTACAGGCACGCGGCCATATATTCCGCCACCGTCATCGGCCCGTTCTGCTTGATGTGCTCGATGAGTTGCTGTTTCAGGCTCACGCCGCCGCCGTTTTTCGCGCGCCGTAAGCGCGCCGGATCAGCCAGGCGCCGGCGAGGATCATGGGCAGCGAGAGCAGCATTCCCATGGTCACCGCGCCCTTCAGCGCTTCGGGCATGTGTTCGTCAGGATTGCGCACGAATTCCAGCAGGAAGCGGAACGCGCCGTAGCAGACCAGGAACAAGCCGATGTTCAGCCCCGGCCGCGCCAGCGACTTGAACCGGAAAATGGCGAAATTGACGATCGCGAACAGCACCAGCCCTTCGAGCGCGGCTTCGTACAATTGGCTCGGGTGGCGCGGCGTTTCGTTGCCGTAGAATACCCATTGCCGCGTCGCCCAATCGTAGCCGCCTTCGGGAAACACCACGCCCCAGGGCGCGTCGGTATGCCGGCCCCAAAGCTCGCCATTGATGAAATTGGCGATGCGCCCGAAGAACAGCCCGATCGGCGCCGCCGCCGCGGCGAGATCGCCCAGGCCCAGCAAGCTCACCGGGCGGGCGGCTTGCTTTTGCGCCTTGTCGGCGTCGGTTTGCTTCACCCAGCCGAGGCGCGGGATTTGCACGTAAGCGCCCGCGTTTTTTTCCGGCGCCTTTGGCGAGGCGTGCTTGGCGATCGCCTGCTGATAGAGAAGCGGGTCGAAGCGCGGTTTGCTCGCAAACCACCACGCCGCCAGCGCCACCCCGATCAAGCCGCCATGGAAGCTCATACCGCCTTCCCAGATCAGGAAAATCCCCAGCGGGTTCTTCCAGATCAAATTGGTCTGGTAGAACAGCACGTAGCCGAGCCGCCCACCGAGGATGACGCCAAGCGTAGCCCAGAACAGGAAATCGTCGGTCTGTCCGGCCGTCACCGACGGTTTGCCTGGCGTCCACAGCGGCTCGCGCCGGATCAGCCACACCATCCAGCGCCAGCCCAGCACCAGGCCGACAATGTAGGCGAGCGCATACCAGCGCAGATGAAACGGACCCAGCCCGAATATCGCCGGCAGCGTCAGCGCCGAGGGGTCGATTTGGGGGAATTGAATGGCTGCTTCGATCACCGGCGCACACCCTTGTTAGCTGATTGGCCGCATTGCGCGGCCCAGGGGCGGGTTTTAGGTAGGCCGCGAGGTTCGGTCCACATGCAAACGCAAAGCTCGGTGTTCGACGATCTGGCCAAATTGCTCACCGGGGCCATGGGCATGGCCCAGGGCGCGGGGGATGAAGCCAAAAGCTTCCTGCGCGCCCAGGCCGACCGCTTGGTCGCCGAAATGGATTTGGTCTCCCGCGACGAGTTCGAGGCGGTGAAGGAACTAGCCGCGCAGGCGCGGGCCGAGGCGGACGATTTGCGCGCGCGTGTGGCGGCGCTGGAAGCGGCGCTCAAGGGCTGATTTTGTGGCTGAAGCTGTCCTTCGGACCGCCGGCTTCCAGCCGGCTCTTTCTTCTTGTTCGACTCCCAAAAAAAAGAGCCGGCTGGAAGCCGGCGGTCCGAAGTGGAGACTAGCCCTTCTTCGGGCCGTCCCATCCTGCCGGCTCTTGTTTTTGGTTTGTTGGATTTAGAAAAGCTGGCTGGAAGCCGGCGGTCCGAAGAAAACCGCGCCGGTAATTTCCCAGTAACACTTCGCGCGCTCTTCTAATGGGCGAGGGTCGATTCGAGCGCGCGGCTGAAGCGCGCCTACGGCGGGGAATGCCAGGGGGAGAGGCGGCGCGGGGAGGCGTCACGCCAAGCAGCGCTAAGGGGAGGCTCATGGACCTTTATCTCGACGACGAAAGCGAAATCGCTGGCGACCCGCTGGAGACGGTGGAGGCGATCATCGCCCAGGACGATCGTTTCCAGCACGAGCGCGCTGAGGATGGCGACCTGCATTTCAGCCTCAAATGCGCCTGGGGCGAAACCATCGGCTATTTCAGCTTCCGCGCCGAATTGCCGGCGCTGTTGTTTACGCTAGGGCTCGACATCCAGGCGCCGAAATCGCGCCGCAACGAAGCCATCAGGCTGGCCGCGCGCATCAACGAAAATCTCTGGCTTGGCCATTTCGACGTCTGGTCCGACGACGGCACCATCATTTTCCGCCACGCCATGCCGATGATCGGGCGCGAGCAGATTTCCATCGGCGAAGTGCAAGCCATGCTGGCCGCCGCGCTTGACGCCGCCGAGCGCTTCCAGCCGGCGTTCCATTTCGTCATCCTGGGCGGCATGAGCGCGGAGGACGCTTCCGCCGCGGCCTTGTTCGAAGTAATCGGAGAGGCGTGAGCGGACTTGATTCCCCCTCGATCGCTCTGGTTGGCGCCGGCGCCATGGGCGGGGCGCTGGTGCGCGGCTGGTGCGAAGCGGTGCGCAAGGGCGGCGGACTGACGCTCACCGTCGTCGAACCGAACTTCGAGCCCGCGCTGCAGGCCGAACTGGAAAATGTCGGCGCGGTGCTCAACCCGCCCAATGCCGGGCCGGTCGATGTGCTGGTGATCGCGGTCAAGCCGCAGGCGTTCCTCGAAGCCGCCCCCGCCGCGGCGCGCTTTGTCGGCGAACACACCTGCATCCTTTCGATCATGGCCGGCGTACCGATCGATAAGCTTTCGCGTGCGCTGGGGTCGGAGCGGGTGGTGCGGGCGATGCCGAACCTGCCGGCGCGCATTGGCCGCGGCATCACCGCTTACGTCGCTTCGCCCGCCTGCGGCGAAGAGGACAAACGCCTGATCGAACAATTGCTGGCGCCGCTGGGGGAAGTCGAGCCGCTCGCCGCCGAGCGGCTGATGGACGTGGTGACGGCGGTCTCGGGCTCCGGGCCGGCTTACGTGTTTCTGCTCGCCGAAGTGCTGGCGGTCGCCGCCGAGCAGGAGGGGCTGGACAAGGAAAGCGCCATGCGCCTCGCCTCGCGCACCGTCGCTGGCGCCGGCGCGCTGATGCTGGAGACGCAGGACAGCGCTTCCACTTTGCGCAAGCAAGTGATGTCGCCCGGCGGCACCACCGAAGCCGCGCTCGATATCCTCGCCGCCGCCGATGGCCTGGGGCCGCTGCTCCGCCGCGCCGTCGCCGCCGCCGCGCAGCGGTCGCGAGATTTGGGCAAGGGGTAGGGGGCCCGGTCCCGCCAACGTCACTTGACCAAGCCGCGGCGGCAGCGTTTGGCTAGGCCATGAGCCTGCTCGACCCCGCCCTTCGCCGTGACCTCGCCCGCGCCGGGCTGGCGCTTGCCGCCGAGGGGCCGTGGAAAGAGGTGACGCTGGCCAAATTGGCGCAGGCGGCGGGTCGGGCGCTGCCCGAGCTTTACGGCGCAACGCTGTGGGAGGCGGTCGATTGCGCTGAGGAGGCGTTCGACCGCGCCATCGCCGCCAGCATGGATAAACTCGACCCGGCGCAAAGCGTGCGCGACCGGCTGTTCGAACTGATCATGCGCCGCTTCGAGGCGATGGAGCCCCACCGCGCCGCGGTGCTGGCGATGGAGCAGGGGCTCGACCGCGATCCCACTTTGATGGCCTCCCAGCACCAGCGCCACGTCCGCTGCGCCCGCTGGGTGTTGGCGCTGGCGGGGCTGGAAGCCGACGGCATGACCGGGCAGGCGCGCGCGCAAGGTTTGGGCGTCATCATCGGCCAGGCGCGCGCGGCGTGGCGCGGCGACGATGCCGGCGACTTCGCCCGCACGATGGCCTCGCTCGACAAGAATTTGCGCCGGGCAGAGGAGATGTTCGGGCGCTGGGCGGGGTTTGAAGGGAAGAAGGCGGACGAGTCACCATCATCCTAAGCGAGTTGGAGAGGAAGCGTGCGTACAGTTTTTGCCGCATTGGCCGTTGTTCTGGCTACTTCGACGCTGGCCTACGCGCAACCGCGCACGATTGAGATCGGCGGTGGCACAGCCGAGCAAAACCTAGTGGATCGCTCCTGGCCGATAGTGCCCACGCCGTGGCGGCAAACTGACGACCTCCTGGAGCAAGTCAGATCTGAGGGCTGGACGGTGGCCGTGCTGGTCGATGAGCTTGGCGTGGTCACTGAAGCGATTGTGACGGATGGGCCGGTGGAAAGACGCGAAGAGGCGCGGGCATTGGCGCTGGGTGCGCGCTACCGGCCGTTCGCGCAGGACGGAGAGGTCGTTCGCGCTCGGTTCAATTTCAGCGTCATCGCCCTGCCTGAGGACTATCATGGGCCGGCGGGCCGTTCATTTCCCGCTGCCCGCCAGGCGGAGGTTCTCCGCATCCGTCTCATTCGCGGCGGCTGCGCCTCGCCGTATGGAAACTGCCCAGCGTATGAACTCGAAATCACCGGCGACGGCCAGGTGCATTATGTCGGTCGCCGGCATGTGGCGCGGGAGGGCGAGCACAGCTGGACGATCTCGCCTGAGCGTGTGGCCGAACTGGTGGAGGTCTTCAGGCGCGCCGACTACTTCAATTTGCGCGGTCACTACGCGATACCGGTCTTCCATGTGTCAACGCAGGTCACATCCATACGCATCGGCGGGCAAGAAAAATTCGTCTTCAACTATGGAGCCACCGCCGAGCTCAATGCCACCGCCCTTTCGCCCGAACAATTGGCCCAGGTGCCCTGGGGCGATCAGCTTGCGCCCGCCGCCGTCGTCAATGTCGAGGACGCTATCGACCGCATCGCCGGCGTCGAAATCTATGTCGGTCCGCGCGATGACTAAGCTCCACCCCATCCGCGGCGAGAGCGCGCCGGATCGCAAGCCGATTGAGCCCGACCGCCTGCTCGAAGGCGCGCCAATGAGCGAGACGCGGCTCGATTATGAGAGCGAGGGGATATACGTCGGGGAATGGGCCGCAGGTGTCGGCGCGTGGCGCGTTGCCTACGACGAATGGGAATTCTGCCACTTGCTCGAAGGCGCGTGCGAACTAGTTCCCGATGGCGGCGAGGCGCAACGCTTCACGGCGGGCGATTCCTTCGTGATCGAGCCGGGCTTTGCCGGCGTCTGGCGCGTCATCGCGCCGATGCGCAAGCGCTTCGTGATCAGCACCTAAGCCGCGCAAGCTCACAAGCGCTTTAACTTTTCAGTGAGGCTTTGTTTACGCCTCAGGCGCAATGATCAATGCGCATTAAGCAAAGGCGCGGACATGATCGGCTTGAGCTGGATGAATCGGAAGCTGCGCGATGCGCTCAACCTTGGCGTCGGTGCGCTGGCTGGACTTGGCTTCATGGTGCTGGCGGGCGTCTCGATCCAGCTTGAGGAAAGCATCGGCCCCAAGCTCAGCGGCTTCAGCACACTCGCAACCGATCTCGGCCGCAAGCTGTTCTCGCTTTGAAGCGTTAACGCAATATCAGCGGCGCGGCGCGACAACATGGCACCATGGCGCAGCATTTCGATCTCATCGTCATTGGCTCGGGTCCCGCGGGGCGGCGCGCGGCGGTGCAGGCGGCCAAGCTGAAGAAGAGCGTATTGGTGATCGAGCGCGGCCAGCGCGTCGGCGGCGTCTGCGTGCACACCGGCACCATTCCCTCGAAAACCTTGCGCGAGACCGTGCTCAATCTCTCCGGCTGGCGTGAGCGCGGCTTCTACGGCCGCGCCCACCGCAACAAGGCCGACATCACCGCCGAGGATCTGCGCCGGCGCCTCGCCATCACGCTCGACCACGAAGTCGAAGTGCTGGAACACCAATTCGCCCGCAACAATGTCGCCTGCGTCGCCGGCGCGGCGCGCTTTCTCGGCCCGCACGCGATCGAGGTGACCGCCGAGGCTGGCGATGTGCGGCACTACCATGGCGACAAGATCATCCTCGCGGTCGGCACCGCGCCCTATCGCCCGGCGCACATCCCGTTTGACGGCGAGGCCATCGTCGATGCCGATGAAATCCTGGAGCTGAAGCGGTTGCCGCGCTCGCTGGCGGTGATCGGCGCCAGCGTTATCGGCGTCGAATACGCCACCATCTTTTCCGCGCTCGACGTCAAGGTGACTTTGATCGAACCGGGCGAACATCTGCTCGGCTTCGTCGATCGCGAATTGGTGGACGAGTTCATCCACGACCTGCGCGATCGCGGCGTTGCGCTGCGCTTCAACAGCCGGGTCAAGGTGGTGCGCCGCGTCGGTCCCGAGGCTTGTTTGATCGATCTCGAGGACCACCGCCAGATCGCCGCCGACATGGTGCTGTTCGCCGCCGGCCGCAAAGGCGCGACCGAGGCGCTCAACCTCGCTGCCGCCGGGCTGGAAGCTGACGAACGCGGCCGCATCGCCGTTGATAAAGCCAGCTTCCGCACTTCAATTCCACACATCTACGCGGTCGGCGATGTGATCGGCTTTCCGAGCTTGGCTTCCACGTCCATGGAACAAGGGCGCATCGCCGCCTGCCATGCGTTTGGCGAAACCGCGCACGCGCCGCCGCAGTTTTTCCCGTACGGCATTTATTCGGTGCCGGAAATTTCCACCATTGGCATGACCGAGGAAGAGGTGCGCGAGAAGGCGATCCCGTTCGAGACCGGCATCGCCCGCTTCCGCGAAACTTCGCGCGGCCACATCATGGGGCTCACTTCCGGTTTCATGAAAATGATTTTCGCTATCGAAACGCGCCGCCTGCTTGGCGTGCACATCGTCGGCGAAGGCGCGACAGAGCTGATCCATATCGGCCAGGCGGTGCTCAATCTCGGCGGCGGGCTCGATTATTTCGTCGAGAACACCTTCAACTATCCCACGCTCGCCGAAGCCTACAAAATCGCCGCCCTCGACGCCTACAACCGCATGCCGCAACGCCAACCCAGCGCCGCGGTGTTCGAGGCGGCGCGGCTGGCCGCGAACGCAAGCTGAACGGCCGTAACGGGAAATTGGAGCGGGCGGGGGGAATCGAACCCGCGACATTCAGCTTGGGAAACTTGACGCTTGTGTGTTTCGCGGCGTATCATGCCGCTGCACCGCACTTCTTAAATCATTGCAAAAGAAAGAAAATCGCGGTTCATGGTGTTTCATGGTTGTGCGGGGTGTTGCGTTTTTTTGTGACCCCGGTGTGACCCCAGAACCGGGAGAGCGGCGATGACGGGGCTGACGGCGCGGTTCGTGGCGGGCGTGAAAGGCGAGGCGGGACGGCGCGTCGAGTATGCGGACGATGCCATCAAGGGGCTTTCGCTGCGTGTCACCGATGTGGGCGCCAAGGCCTGGGCGCTGCGCTATCGCACACCAACCGGCCTACAGCGCCGCCTGACGTTGGGCGGCTATCCGGCCTTGGGCTTAAGGGAAGCCCGCGACGAGGCGATTAAGGCGCTTGGCGCCGTCGCCACGGGCCGCGATGTGGCGCAAGAAAAGCAGGCTCACCGGCGGCGCGCTCGGCTTGGCCGAACGGAAAAACCCCAGACCCTGGCTGCGCTGTGGGGGATTTACGACCGCGATGTGATGCCCAGAAAGCGAGGGGGTACGGCGGCTTATCAGCGTTGGCTTTGGACAAAGCACGTGCGTCCGCGTCTCGGTGACAATGTGCTGGCGACGCTCGACCGCGCCACGATCCGCAGTGCATTGAAGGGCATCGGGAAGGAAGCGCCGATAACGGCGAACCGCGCCCTGGCGTTGATCCGCCATATGCTCAACATGGCCGTCGCCGAGGAATATCTTTCGGCGACGCCGCTGGCGCGGATGGGCGCGCTCTATGATGAGGTAAGCCGGGACCGCGTTCTGAGCGACGATGAATTGGTCCGGTTCTGGCGGGCGATGGAGGCTGCGCCGACGCGGGCGGACATGCCCGTCAGCGCCCGCATGGTCGCGGCCTTGAAGCTTGTCTTGCTGACCGTGGCGCGCCCCGGCGACGTGGCTGGCATTGACGCGAGCGAGATAGACACCGCCGCCCGTTCCTGGACGATCCCGGCGGGACGTTCCAAGGGCAAGCGCGCGCACACTATCCCGCTTTCCACCGACGCCTGGGCGCTGTTGCGAGAGGCGTATGGCGCACCGCAGGATAAATGGCGCGGCCCGGCCTTCCCAAACGCCCGCGACGATTCAAAGCCGATGGAGCGTATGAGCCTCACGCGAGCGATGCAGCGCATCGTGACCGATGCGGAAATCCCGCGCGCTGTGCAACGACAATTTTCATGGCCGGTGGGCGTCAATTGTGGTGTCCGGTTGAGGCTTAGCTTTCCAGCCTGAATCGGTAGCCGCCGCGGCATTTGCGCAGGGCGCTGAGGACGGCCTTTTGGGTCTTGTCGCGATCGAA
>JANNQT010000026.1:0-50199 GCA_031400895.1 Alphaproteobacteria bacterium
GGCAGCGAACGGCAGGCTCAATCCGAACCTGCCATTGCAGCGCCTCCCGGGGGTGCCTTGTTGCAGGTGCGAAGGCGAACGGAAGGTTTGGATTGACCCCGCCGCCGGTCATATTGTGGCGACCCGGGCCGGATTGGCCCGAAACAGACGTTCGCTTCCACTGCATCTAGCGCGGCTAGATCAACGCCTGCTCCTGTGCTTTGTTAACCGTGGGGGTCGCTATGGCGGATGATATCGGCCGTGTGAAACAGGTGCCGGCTCAGGCCGACAGGCGCTACGCCGCCTTCATTTCGTATTCCCACCGCGACGAGGAATTCGGAGACTGGCTGCACAAGCGGCTGGAGAGCTATCAGGTGCCGTCGGCTCTGGTGGGACGAGAGAGTCCGGTCGGTCCCATCGGCAAGCGGCTGGGCAAAGTCTTCCGCGACCGCGCCGATCTTTCCGCCGCCCACGATCTCGGCGCTGAAATCCGCCAGGGCCTTGAGCAATCCGATGCGCTGATCGTGCTGTGTTCGCCACGCTCGTGCGGCAGCAAATACGTCAACGAAGAAATTCGCACCTTCAAACAACTCGGTAAGGGCCAGCATATTTTCGCGGCGATTGTCGATGGCGAACCGCATGCGGCCGGCAATCCGAAGTACACCGCCGCCGATGAGTGCTTTCCGCCGGCTTTGATCTATCGCATCGATGCTCGCGGCGCGCTCTCCGCGACGCCGGAAGCTAACGAGCCGATCGCCGCAGACTTTCGCGAAGGCAAGGACGGACGCGAGAACGGGTCGCTGAAACTGATCGCGGGGCTGCTGGGCGTGGGCCTTGACGAACTGGTGCAACGCGAGAAGCAGGCTGAACGCGCACGCCGGCGGCGTGCGAACCTGATCGCGGCGGCCATGGCGGTGCTCGCCCTGGGGGCGTTGGCGGGCGGCGGATTTGCTTGGTGGCAACAACAGATCGCGCAACGAAGCGAGGCGCGTGCCATAGTCGGTGAAACATTCGCGGAACGACGCGCCGAGGCCGAACGTGCGGCGCGAGAAGCGGAGCAACAGGAGCGCGAGCGCGCCGACTACAACGCTGAACAAGCGCAAATCCAAGAACTCGCTGCCCGCCAAGGCGAAGCGGACGCCCGCAATTCGCTGGCGCGGATTTTCGCGGAACGTAGCTGGCAAGCCATGCAGCGTGAGGACTATCTGCTGGCGGCGCGGTATGCGCTAGCCGGTTGGCGCGTCGCGCCGGTAAATGAAGGTGAGTATTGGTCAGTCTTGGGCCGCATTCTTCACGACGCGGACGAAAGCCGCGCCCTACGCGGGCATGAAAGCACCGTATTCAGCGCTACGTTCAGCCCGGACAGCGCGCGCATCGTTTCCGCTTCTTATGACGGCACCGCGCGTGTGTGGGATATTGAAGGCGGGCGTGCCCACTTCACCCTGAACGGGCATGAGGGGCCCGTTCTGAGTGCGGTGTTCAGTCCGGACGGCGCTCGCATTGTCACCGCTTCCCGCGACCGTACAGCGCGAGTGTGGGATGCCGCAACTGGGCGCGAAATCGCCGCCCTACGTGAGCATGAGGACAGGGTGTGGAGCGCGGCATTCAGCCCTGACGGCGCTCGCATTGTCACCGCTTCCGACGACCGCACAGCACGAGTGTGGGATGCCACAACCGGGCGCGAGATCGCCGCGCTGCGTGGACATGAGGGCGCGGTGAAGGGCGCCGCGTTCAGCCCTGACGGCGATCGCATCGTCACTGCTTCCCAAGACCGCACTGCACGGGTGTGGGATGTTGCCAGCGGACGCGCCATTGCGATCTTAAGCGGGCACGAGCGCGAAGTGGAAAGCGCTGCTTTCAGCCCCGACGGCGCTCGCATTGTCACCGCTTCCAACGACAGCACAGCGCGGGTTTGGGATGCTGCCAGCGGTCTAGCGCTCTTCACACTGAGCGGTCACTCCGCTGAAGTGCGCAGCGCTTCGTTCAGCCCTGACGGTGTTCGCATTGTCACCGGCTCCCATGACGGCACAGATCGCGTATGGGACGCTGCAAGCGGACGCGACATTGCTGTTCTAGAGGGCGGAGGAAGAGACCCCTCGTTCAGCCCAGACGGCGCCCGTATAGTCGCCGCGTATTCTCATAACGCGGCGAGGGTTTGGGATGCCGCCAGCGGACGCCCAATTGCTACGTTGCGCGGACATGAGGACGCGGTGGAAGGCGCCGTGTTCAGCCCGGATGGCGCCCGCATAGTCACCGCCTCCTTCGATCGCACTGTGCGGGTGTGGGATTCAGCAAATGGCCGCGTCAATATCGCCTTACGTGACGATCAGCTCGCGCACGCCCCCGCCGGGCTTGCGCGCTGGGTGACGAGTGCGGCATTCAGCCCTGACGGCGATCGCATTGTCACTGCTTCTAATGACCGCACAGCGCGGGTGTGGGATGTTGCCAGCGGGCGCGTCCTCTTGACGATGAGAGGACATCAGAGCGCGGTGCGCGACGCGGCGTTTAGCCCGGACGGCGCTCACATTGTCACCGCCTCAGGAGACGGCGCTGCAGCCGTGTGGAATGCTGCAGATGGCCGCCCGCTCGCCGTTTTGCGCGGGCATGAGGGCTCTGTAGACCGTGCAGCGTTCAGCCCGGACAGCACACGCATTGTGACCGCCTCACAGGACCGCACTGCGCGAGTGTGGGAGACGGCAAGCGGTCGCCTCATCTTCATTTTGAACGGGCACGATGAGGAGGTAACAAGTGCCGCCTTCAGCCCAGACGGTGCTCGCATACTCACCGCGTCGTATGACAAAACGGCGCGCGTGTGGGATGCCGCCAGCGGCCGTGCGCTGCTCACATTGAGCGGGCACAGCGCTCAGGTCCTCAGCGCCGCGTTCAACCCCGACGGCTCTCGCATTGTCACCGCCTCGGTGGACGGCACGGCGCGCGTCTGGGACGGAGTCAGTGGCGGCGTGATAGCCACACTGCGCGGGCATGGGCAGACGGTGACAAGCGCAACATTTAGCCCCGATGGCGCGCGGATCGCGACCGCCTCCAGCGATGGCACCGCGCGGGCTTGGGATTCTAGAACTGGTCGCGAGATCACCTCTTTGAGCGGGCATGACCGGCAAGTGGAGAGCGTCGCGTTCAGCCCGGACGGCGCTCTCGTCGTAACTTCGTCTCGAGACAACACCGTGCGTGTATGGAACGTGTCGCGCCTCACCCAGCCCATGTCGGAACTGGCCCGCGCCGCGTGCGCCAACTTCCTAAGCCCCACCGGCCGCCGCTTCAGCGCGCTCGAAATCGGCGCTGATCCGCTGATCCGCGAAGTTTGGCTGCGCGATCATGGCGAGGAGCGGGATGTCTGCGAAGGCGTCCCCGGCGTGCCGCCGTTGGCGCAAGCGGCTAGGTGAGCGAGCGACCGTTATCGTGTTGGCGATTGGTATTGCGTATGCTGTCGGGACGTGGCGGGCCTGGCCGCGGCTGAGCGCACGCCGTTCAATCAACGAGGCTCCTCGGTGAGGGGCGTCCCGGCCGTCCATGCCAGCACCTAATGACCGGGATCGGCGATTTTCACCCGGCCGGGCCGCCTGGGCCGGACCGGCTGCTCTGGAGCGCCCCTGCCGTCCGTCACAATATGGCGGCCTGGGCCAAGGTGGCCCAAAATCGCCTGTGGAGACGCCGCTTGCGCGCGCGCCGCGAGGCAAGGATGTAGCAACGGTTACGATCGCTGGCATACGCGTGTTGCTGGGATTGCCTTTGGCACCTTGCAGTGAGAACAAGGTCAAGGATTCGTGGAACTGCTTAGCAGGGCACGCAGCCGCGTCCGCTCAGCGCCTAAGAACCCTGTGCTTATTCGAACCGCCGTCCTGATGGCCGACATCACCCCCGGAGCATCCGGCACAAGCTTCAACACCGACGCCATGTTCGCAACCGACGGCCTTCTGTTCTTCCACGTCAATGACGGCGTGCATGGCGGCGGCTGTGGTGCTCGGACGGAACGCCAGCCGGCACCATGCTGATGGCCGACATCACCCCCGGAGCATAGCCGCACGCAATAGAACATCAGCATGAAGTCGCCCTGCGCCTTGGCCTGGGCGAGCGTGATCTTGTGAGGTCCGGACATGTCGCTTTTCCTGGAAGCGACCCCATGCGAACGTAGTTTCGGGTTTCGCACCGATAACCGCAAGTGGGGGCCGCCGTTGGACGGGTTCACATCGTGGGCGCGTGAAGCAATCGCCAGCCAGCCATGGCTTGCATGGGCGCAACCCTACGTCGCGCAAGCGCCAGACTGGGCGTTGCTGGCGGCCCCTGTACTGGTTCTGTTGGTCGCGGCTGTGATCTTCTGGCCCCGAAAACGGTCGGCACCGAAGAAGAGCAAGGCATCACCAACTCCGGCTGCTGGACCTGCGGTGAACCCAGTTGCCCAGGCCGTCGCGCAGCCTAAGCAGCCGTCGCCTCCACCATCATCGCCAATATTGGCGGCCTCGAAGCCGACACTGAAGTCAGTTCCGGATGATGACGACGATCGCTCTGTGCGAGTGTTCGTGTCCTCCACATTCCTCGACATGCAGCGTGAGCGCGACGTGCTGGTGCGCCAGACCTTCCCGGCGCTGAGAGCGAAGTTTCGAGCGCGCGGCGTGGAGCTGCTGGAAGTCGATTTGCGCTGGGGCATCACCCAGGAGCAGTCCGAAAGCGGCAAGACGCTGCCGACGCTCCTCGCCGAAATAGACCGCTGTCGTCCCTACTTCATCGGCTTGCTTGGAGAGCGTTATGGTTGGGTGCCGCCCGCGAGCGCAATCACCGACGAACTCAGGGCAGCGTATCCCTCCATCTCCGACGTAACGGAGTGCAGCGTCACTGAGCTGGAAATCATCCACGGCGTGCTGCGCAACCCCGATAGCGCCGCGCGCGCGCTCTTCTTCGAGCGCGATTTGGACTGGGATTGGATGGCGACGCTCAGCCCGACGGAACGCTCTGGGGCGTTCATCGAGACCGCCGCCGACCAGGCCAAGCTTGCAGACTTGAAGGCCTCGATCCGCGCCAGGGTCGCCCACGTCGAACTGTATCGCTCGCCCGATGAGTTGGGCCAGGCCGTGCTCAAGGCGCTGGGTGAGAGCCTCGATGCGCGCTTCCCGGAGGTGGACGCCCCCGACGCTTTCGAGCAGACCGCACGCCTGCACCGGGCCTATGCGCGCGAGCGGCGGGGCTTGCACATTGGCGCTGGCGTCTATCGTGCCGACTTGGACCAGTGGATGTCCAAGCCAGATGCGCCGCCACTGCTGATCACGGGGGAGTCTGGCGGAGGCAAATCGACCTTGGTCGCCAATTGGCTGCATGCGTGGCGCCGCGCACACCCGGGCGACATCGTGTTCGAGCATTATCTGGGCGCTTCTCCCGACAGCGCCGATCCCGCCGGCGTGATGCGCCGGCTATGGGAGCAACTCAATCGCGACACCGGCGAGAGCGTCGATCTGCCAGCTGGCGATATCGAACTCATGGATTTGTCGAATGAGCTGGGCCAGCGCCTTGCTCAAGCGAATGCTTTCGCCGAACGCAAGGGCGCACACATCCTGATCGCGCTTGACGGCCTCGACAAATTGTCGAGCGAGCAGAATTTGCGCTGGCTGCCCAACATCCCGCGCGTGAAGCTCGTCGCTTCAAGCCTCGACGGCGAAGCCAAGGACGCCGCTTTGGCGCGCGACTGGACGCCGCTTAAGATCAAGCCTCTGGACGCAGGCGGACAGAGCGCCTTCATCGCCAGCACACTCAAGCTCTGGGGCAAGAGCGATCTACCGCCTGCGCGCAAGCAACCCATCCTCGCCCATCCGCTCGCGGGCCTGCCTCTGTTCTTGAAAACCGTGCTCGATGAATTGCGTGTCTCGGCCACGCATGCGCGATTGGAAGAGCGGCTCGGCGTCTATCTCGGCGTGCGCGACCTCCCAGACTTGTTCGCCCGCGTGCTCACGCGTCTCGAGGACGATTGCGAGCCGGGGCTGGTGGCGAAGGCGCTGCCGCTGATCTGGGCAAGCCGCGCCGGGCTCGAAGAACGCGAGATCATCGCCATCGCCGACGCAACCCCGCTGGCTTGGGCGACCTTGCGCAACGGCCTCAGTGAGGGGCTATACGACCAACTGGGGCGGGTTTCCTTCAGTCACGATTATATCCGCCGAGCGGTGGAGATGCGTTACACCAAAAGCGAAACAGCCAAGCAAGCGGCGCATCTCGCCATCGCCAACCGCTTTGACGTTCCTGACGCAGATCCGCGCCAAGCCGAGGAGCTACCATATCAACTTCACGCGGCGAAGGCCTGGGCGCGTCTGCGCCAAGTGATCACAGAACGTCACCGCCTGAGTTTTCTATTTGATCGTGGTTTTGCTGAACTGAATCGTTATTGGCAGGACCTTTTTGCTCACGGCGCAAGAGCAGAACGCGAGCTTTGCGAAATTGTCGAACCTGCTGGCGCGTGGTCCTCTGAAGATGCGCTCTTGGGACTTCAGACTGTGGATTTTCTGCTATTTGGCGGAAACGTGGGACAACTCTTGGACGACTTCGCCACCAAGGTGGCTATCGCCAGCGCAAAACACTCCGAGGGCCGAAATGAGCTTCAGTTGAGCGGTTTTTTGCGCTTGGGCGCGGTGCGACTAGCGGGGGCGAAGCATCGAGAAGCTATGGCGCTATTCGAAAAAATCATAGCAATCTGCCAAGAACGTGATTGGTGCGACACGGCGGTGGAACACGAGGCGCTGAATCAACTTGCAGTCACAATGTTGCACCTTGGTGAATTGCCGCAAGCGGAAGCCGTGATGCGGGCATTGCTGGATAGAGGGCTTGCCCACCAAGGAATGCACGCACAAGTCCTGGCGAATCTTGCTCTAGTAACGCTAGAGCGCGGGCGCTTCGACGAGTCCCGTAAGCTCATTGAGCAGGCGATGGAGATACTTCAGCCGCTACACGGTCCGGCGGATGAGCGAGTACTGCGCGCTCGCAATGGCCTTGCGCTCGCACAGCTTGATGCAGGAGAATGGGGAAACGCGGAAGGCGAATTCACGCGTCTCGTTGCACTGAGAGAAGAGTCGCTCGGCTCCAGTCACCCCGATACGCTGCTATGCAAGCACAACTTGGCCGAGGCGCGACGGCGACTCGGGAATCTGCAAGGGGCGCTCCAACTCTTCCGCGAAGTCACGATCGCCTTTTCCACACATTATGGTGATGAGCACGAGCACGCTCGAAGAAGTATGCGAAGTGTGGCGGCGGTGCTAATGCAGTTGGAGCAGCCTGCTGAGGCGTACATAGCATTTAAGAGCCAATCCGAATTGAGCCGGCATTTGGACGGTGAGGACCATCCAAACACGCTCGCATTGCTTAACAATATGGCACTTTGCCAGAGTGATCTCGGACAGATGGACGAGGCGCTGGCGTTGTTGCGTGACGTCGCTAGGCGAAGAGCGAGAGTATTGGGAAAGGATCACCCGGATGCGCTCGCAACGCGAGCAAATATTGGGGCCGTGCTCGCAGAGACGGGTGCACACCAGGAAGCGCTCGATGTGTGGGAAGCTCTGCTCATCGATAGAGTACGCGTGTTGGGACAATCACATCCTTCGGTCGCCGCGACAATGAGGCAGATAGAGCCCCTACGCTCGCGTACTTTCAGATGAGCTCTTGCAGCGCCCGATGCGAGGGACCACTCGGAGGTGGCTACGTCTTGGCTGCAAGAATATAGGTTCTCTTGGCCCGGACACCGCTGCGCTCGACGGCTTTCCTGATCGCCAATCGAAAAGATTCAACATCGTCTGGGGCAATCAGCACAGGCAATTCGGCAAAAAACCCGTCAAGGAAATAAGTAACCTTCCAGGGTTTCGATTCTATGTGCTGATAGGAACAAGTTTGCCGCAGTGCACTATTGAGCTCCTCAATGAACCGATTGCACTCAGCTGCTCGCACGTTCTCGTCGGTGAGAACCGGAGACGAGTAGTTGGATTCGAAGCAGAATATTATCTCGCTTGGGCTCACGGCATTCCCCGAAGTGGTCATAGCCACTGACGCTGCAGCAAACCCGGCACGGCGTGCTGGCAAAGCGCACTACTTGCATTTTAGCAGGGATTTCGCCAACGGTCATTTGGGGCCAGTGAGAGCCGTAGTGCTGATTGCGCAAAACGGCTGGGCCGCTCCAATCGCGACGTTCCCACGCCGGTGCTCTCGATCATGCCGTAGCTGCCGACGCTAATTCACTGACCGGAATCGAGAGAGTAGGCCGGTCGCAAAAATCGTCTCGACGGTCTGAGTGACCCATTTCGGCGATCTCCGGCCTTCGCAGGTGCAACACGTCGACCGGAAGGTCTTGAGCGACACCGCCGCCCGTAACAATATGGCGACCCGGGCCAAGGTGGCCCTTTCCGGGCGTTCGCAACCCGGCATGGTCGAGCCTAGATGGCCCGTTGCGTGATTGGTTCTCAAACGCTCACGCCCCGCAGCGGACATAAGCCGCCTCGCGCCCGTCGGCATAATGCCAGGTGAGGCGGTCGGCTTCCGGGCGCAGCTCGGACGGTTCGCCCACTTTTTCGGCCGGCGGCAGCGTGCGCGTGTGGATCACGCCATCGGCCGCGGTGACCACGCGCCCGGCGCTGAAATGATCGCCGTCGCTGAGCACCACCACGTCCTCCTCCCCGCGCTGCTCCAGCGTGAGGCGGAAGACGCGCTGGCAGGAGGGCTCGCCCGGCCGGCCGACCAGACCCCACACGCCGGGCACTTGCGCCAGCAGCGCAGCGCGTTCGACGGCGATGGTTTCCTCAGCGCTTGGCGCGGGCGGCGCGATCAACCCAGCAGAACGACAAACCCCGCTCAGCGCCGGCAGGGAACACACCGCGTCACGCGCGCCGCCGAGATTGGCGATGAAACCGAGCGCCGCAGAGAGAAACGCGAACAGGGCCACCAGCGCCGGCCAGAATGAGCGCTTCTTCGGCGCGTAGCCCACGCCTTGCGGCGGGCGCTTGCCGGCGAGGACGGCGCGGGCGGCTTCGAGTACGGTGACAAAGCGCGGATCGCTGGCGGCGCCGTTCCAACTCGAAAGATTGACGCCCTGGCGTTCGCCGAAGAAGAGCGGTGGCTCGCACGTTTCGACGAACACCTGGATCAGCTTGCCTTCGCTGCGGGCGCTGCGGGCTTCGGCCTTGACGTTATCGCTGGCGATTGCGGCGGGCGACCACGCCACGATCGCGACTTTGGCGGCATTGAGTTCACGCTCGATGGTCGCTTCCCATGGCGCGTCCGGCGCGATGTCCTGATCCCACCACACGCTGAGTCCCGCCCCGCGCAGTCCCTCGACGATGCGCTGCACGGGCGCGAGGTTTTCGCGCTTGTAGGAGATGAAGATGCTCGCCATCAGCGCGCCGCCGAGGCTTCGGCGCGGGCTTGGGCGGCGGTGAGTATGTCGAGCGCGCGCCGTCGATACTCGCCGTCGGCGAAGACCTCAAGCGCGCCTCGGCAATGATTTATCGCACGCTGGTAGGCGGTCCGCCCGCCGCCTCGATCGCCGATCGTTACTTCCAGTGACCCGAGATTCATCTGCGCCATCGCCCAGCTCTGCGCGTCGGTGGCGCGGGTGAGGACCTCCAGCGCCCGCTCATAAGCGGCGCGTGCGGCATTTAATCTTTCCAGCCCCGCCGCACCAGCCTGACGTTCGCCGAGAGCCGATAGAGTGTTGCCGAAGCCAATCTGTCCCATCGCCCAGACTTCTGCGTCTGTGGCGCGTGTGATCACCTCCAGCCCTTGCTCATAAGCGGCGAGAGCGCCATTGAGCCTCTCCAGCTGCGCCGCACCGGCTTGGCGTTGGCCCAGGGCCAGAAGAGTATTGCCGAGATTCAGCTGCGTCGTCGCCCAGCTCCGCGCATGGGCAGTGCGGGTTTGTACCTGCAGCGCCCGCTCATAAGCAGCGCGCGCGGCGTTCAGGCTTTCCAACCCTGCAGCGTCGGCCTGACGTTCGCTCATCTCAAACAGCACGCGGCCGAGGTTCATCTGCATCACCGCCCAGCCTTGTGCGTTGGAAGCGCGGGTGAGCACCTCAAGCGCGCGCTGATAAGCGGCCCGGGCGGCGTTGAGACTTTCCAGCCCTGCAGCGCCGGCCTGGCGGTCGCCAAGGGCCAGCAGCAAGTCGCCGAGAATCATCTGAGTCGCCGCCCAGCTCGGCGCGTCGGTGGCGCGGGAAACGAGCGGTAAAGCGCGAACCTCAATCACTTCCCGCGCCTCCAGCAACGCCGTTGTATCGAATCGTTGGCCCTGCTCGGAAAGCGCTAGCGCCTGCTCCAAGCGCAAAAACCACCGCAACTCCGAGGCACTTTCGGGCGCGGCCTCGGCTGCGCGCACATAATGGCCGGCGGCGGCGCGCCAGTTGGCTTGCGCATGGGCGAGGTCGCCGGCGCTTCGCCAATTGCCAGCCTGTTGCAACGTCTGCGCTTCGAACCGCTGACGGGTTTCGGCCAGGAAAAACTCGAACCGCAGATTGAACGCCACCTGTTGGCGCTCAGCTTCGGCCAGGCGGCCTGCGCGGGTGGCGGCGATGATCAGCGGCTTAAGGCGCAGCAGTTCGGCATCGTTCTCTGGGTTCAACGCTTCGGCGGCGGCTAGGCGTTCGGGCAGATTGCGTACGCCGGCTTCGACCAGCTGGCGATAATCGGCCGGGCTCAAATTCGGCTGCGCGCCGAAAATGTCGATGGCGATGTTGCGGATCACCGTGCGCGCGGCGCCAAGATTGTTCGCGAGTTGGGTTTCCTCGGCCTCGCTCAACCAGCCCGGCCGCATGTCCGCGCGCGGCGCCTGCGCCACCGCGGCGTGCGCCGCGAACAGGAATAAGATCAACGCAGTAGCAAACCGCTTCATCGCCACGTCCCCCGGTTGCACCCGGGATTAGCACGCGAGGTCGCGCTGGCTCAAGGTATGCCGAAGTTGCTGTGTCTGCTTCCGGCGAATTCCGTGAGCTTGCCTCGAAGGGTGGGAATGGCGGGCTCGATCTGAACCGGCCATTCCCAAGGGAGCCTCAGAGATCGACCTGCTCGGAGATCGCCAAGGCGTCATCGACCTCTACGCCCAGATACCGGACCGTGCTTTCCAGCTTGGTGTGACCCAATAAAATCTGCACGGCGCGGAGGTTGCCGGTCTTGCGGTAGATCAGCGCCGCCTTGGTGCGCCGCAGCGAATGGGTGCCGTAGGTGGCCGGGTTGAGGCCGATGGATTTGACCCAGCCTTGCACCAGCCGCGCATATTGGCGGGTCGAGAGGCGTGGCGATGCTGCAAGCCGGCTGGGGAACAGGAAATCGGGGCCGGACAATCCGTGCTTTTGGATCAACGCCGCGACCGCGATACGGGTCGTTTCGGTGATTTCGAACTGAACCGGTCGGCCGGTTTTCTTCTGCACGATGGCGGCGCGTGATTTGACCTCGCCGGCGGCGGCCACGTCTTCCACCCGTAAGCGGACGAGATCGCAACCGCGCAGCTTGCTGTCGATGCCAAGGTTGAAGAGCGCCAGTTCGCGGGTTTTTCGGGCCAGCTGAAGCCGAATGCGGATAGCCCATACCTCCTTCATTTTGAGGGCGGGTTTCTGGCCGGTGAGCTTACCACCGGTGATGCGGCGGGGTTTCAGTGGGGTGTCGTGGTTCGATTCAGGGGACATGGCGGCAAGCCTTCTGCTTGGTCCCGACCGCACCAGCGGGGGCCGCCCCCAGGCTAGGCCTGCCTGCGTATTCCGAACGACACGATTGGATGGGTCAAGCCGCTGGGCTAGGGTCGCCTACCGGGCGCGACGTGGCCCAAATGTGACGCTCGCTTCAACGTGGTTCGAAGTCCCACTGAAGCAAGCGATAACCGACGTCGAGAGCTTCGCGATCAAGCAAATCGGCATTGACGGTGTGCCACAGGCCGCTGTCAACGTCGCGGGCCAGCCTTCTCAATCCTGCGTCAGCGTCCACTTTCGCGAATGAGGACATTGATCTACGCGCATCCGGGTCGAGATAGATGTGCGGGCGACGCCAATAGGCGCCGAGAAAACCGTCCAAGCAATCGTGCGGCACCAGCACAGGGTCGGCGTGGAACGGCCCGAGGTGTTCCTTCAGCGCGCTTAGCTTCGGCATGATCTCGCGATCCAGCTTGTTGATCTCAGAGAAATAGTCGCGCGTGAGCCAAAAGTCCGATGCCTCGGCATCGAACGTAAGAAGCACGAGGCGGCGTCGCGCGACGCGGCGCATTTCTGTCAGGCCAAGCCGCCAATCGCTCCAGTGGTGAATCGTCAAGACGGCCATGGCGACGTCAAAGGAACTGTCGTCGAACGGCAACGCCTCTGCCACCCCGCGCAGGCAGGGCGCTGCACTTTCGGGGCGCTGGCGGATCATCAATTCTGATGGCTCGACCGCCTGGACAATCCGGTCGGTCGGCTCAAACGAGCCGGGACCAGCGCCGACGTTGACAACAGTGCGCGCACCACCGAGAGCCGATACAAGTTTTGAAGCGATGCGGGGGTCTGGTCGGCGCCGAAGCGCGTACCCTTGCGCTAGGGCATTGCTCTGACCGTCACCGTCATAGATCGCTTTCGGCATGCTGATCCCCGTGATCCGACATACCAAGAAGTCCTTTTTCCCAAACGTAGGCAAGGTCGGTTATCGGGCGATGACGCGTCGAATTGTCGGGCAGGCCGCGATAGGCAACTTTTGGGTTCGGCGGTCAATCGAGAAAAATCGCTCCACCGCAACGGACCCGCGTTACGGATAGGCCCATCGTTCGCGTTCGTGGCGGGGGCCGCGATATTCGCGGTCGAGTTGATCGGCGCGACCCTCGGGGAATTGCGCGCGCGCAGGGCATCCGGTCCAGGAATAACCCGGAGATTCCATTCTAAAGTGGAAATAGGGGTAGCCGCGCAAACCGCGCCGCGGACAGATCTGCCAGGCCGAGTGCAAGGGCGTGGCGGTTGGCGCGGGGAAGAAGGCGATGTCGCCCAGGGTGCCGAAGCCCTCGTGCGTGAGCGTTTGCCGAGGCGGCGCTTGCGAGTCATTGCGCAATTCCTCGGGCGCGTAACGACCGAGCGCACCGGCGATACCCGCCACCCACAAGCCGCCACTTTCGTCGAAGGCCATACCCTCCGGTAGCGCCAGCACCTCGCTTTCGAGCAGAATTTCCGCATCGACCTCATGTGCGCCGCTCGCTGGCAGGGCCTCGCGCAACAGCATTGCAATGCCACCATCGAAACCGACCCACAGATTGCCGTCGGCGTCAAAGGCGAGGGATTTCGGCCCCGTGCGCAACCCCACAATGATGCGCTCGGACTCGCTGTGCGCCGTGCGCGAATAACCGCCGCGGCCCGGATAGAGGGAGCGTGTCCGCACGCGGTAGGAGGCCGTCGGCGCCGCGCCATCGGCCAGCGAGTCGATCGCATAAAACAGGATCGCGCCACTCGCGAGGCTGGTGACCCAGAGATTGCCTTCGATGTCGAAGGCGAGCGCCTCTGGCCCTTCGATGCCCGGCAAGGTGATCGCAGGATTTTTGCGGCCCGACGTCTCGATGTCGGCATGGCGAAACATCACCACGGAATTGCGCGCGGGCAGGCCCGCCCAGAGATTGCCGAAAGGATCGAAGGTCAGATCGGACAAACGCGGAAACACGCCATCGAAAACGTCGCCCGAGATTTCGATATCGGGCCTCTGCGCGCCGCTTTCGCCGAGGGACCACGCCGAGAAACGAACGATCGGCGCATCTTCCGTCGTAGCGCCGGCGGTCCAGGCATTGCCGTTGAGATCGAACGCCAACCCGCTTGCACCGGTCGCGTCAGCCATGATTGGCGCGTTGACAGCGGCGTCGGGCGTCAGTTGCGACGCGGGAATGCCGACAAGGGCCGCAGCGCCATTCTGATTGGCGACCCAGAGCTTGTTCGAGGAAGGGAGCGGCGCCGCATAGACGATGCTGAGGGTGGGCCACAGGCCCGGACATGGCGTATCGTGAATCCAATCAATCTGCGGAACATAGGCCTGGCGGACAATAGGATCCGCTGTGGCGAAGCCGTCATAGATGATTGCGCGACCCATATTGTTGTCTAACCGCAGATAATAGATGTCGTAATCGTCGGCTTGCGCGTCAGCGGCCAGGAGTCTGTCGTTGCTAGGATGCTCGAAGATGAAGTAGCCGTCCGGCTCGCCAATAAAACGCTGACGTCCCGCGAGCTCGCCACGCGGGTTGTGCATGACGCGACCGTTGCAAACGTCATAGGGCGCCCAGCGCTGTTCTGGCGTTTCGCCCGGCGGGAGGTGTTGGGGCGGCAGCGGCTGCTGCGCCGACGCGATCGACGGGATCAGCAACAAACCGAGCAGGGTCAGCAGAACGAGCCGGGACAACTGTACCTCCCACGCGGTGACACGCCGAGCACCCTATCCTGATGCAATTATTTGCCAAGGTCGGCGGAGCGGCTCGCGAGACTTGCGCCAACGGGACGTCTTCAGCCACGCCACGAACACGGCGCCACCAAGTCGACCACGTCCCCTTTGCGGCGACCCAGGTGAACGGCCGGGATCGGCGATAAGCGTGAGGTCGGCGGCGCGGGCTGGATGTCGCCTGCTCTCCAATCGAGACAATGGTCACATTGCACCCGGCCACCGGCTTGGGGACCCGGCGGGGCGGATTGAGACGCGCCCCCAAGGTGCTGAAAAGATCGCGTGGCGGCGATGGTGGTGTCGCCGAAACCGCGTTCGGTGCCGACGCGGACGACAGTGCCGCCGGCGCCCGTGCCGTCGCCGCCATCGCCGCCGCCGTCAACGGTGTCGGCGACATCGGCCGGACCGGTGATGGACAGGTAGGGGATGGACAGGCGGAACGATCAATTGTCGGTGGTGACCCGCGCGCTCAGCGGGACCGAGACAACTTCGGTATCGGTGGGATCGCCATAATCGCCGGACGAGTAATCCACGTCGCTGGCGGAGCTCACCCGCGTGTCCGCGCTGGCCGCACCCGCCAGCATCAAACACGGCGCCGCCAAAATGGCGCCCAGGACCAAGCCGGTCTTCCTCATCATGCTCCCCTCGAAAAAAGCGGGCCCAAGATGATCCTCTTGGGCCCGCAGATCACGAACATTCACTCCACGAGCGATCAGCCGGGGCCGTCCTCGTCGTCGGGTTCATCCGGCTCATCGGGCTCATCCGGTTCATCCGGTTCATCCGGTTCATCCGGTTCATCCGGCTCATCCGGTTCATCGGGCTCATCCGGTTCATCCGGTTCATCGGGCTCATCCGGTTCATCCGGTTCATCGGGCTCATCCGGCTCATCATCGTCATCGTCGTCATCGTCGTCATCGTCGTCATCGTCATCGTCATCGTCATCGTCATCGTCGTCATCGTCGTCATCGTCATCGTCATCGTCATCATCATCGTCATCGTCGTCATCATCCGAATTGGCGCTCGGACCAGAATTGGAGCTGGGGCCGGAGCTGGCGCTGCGACCAGAATTGGCGCTCGAGCCGGAATTGCCGGTATCCGCGCTCGCCTCGCTGATCAGCGCGAATGGGGCAAACTTGCCAACCCCGCCAACCGCCAAAACGCTCGCCAACACGGCGAGTACGAAATTTTTGTCTATTTTCACGGGATTTCTCCTACCGCTTAGCACCAAACCTTGCGCGTATTCCTGCGTCCTCTACTACGGCATAGCGGCGCGATTATTCCAAGGCGATGCCGAGTTTTCCTCGCAAGTGTGTCAAATCGACAATCTTACGCAAACATAGGGGATTATTATGGAGCGCCACGTCCTCAATCCTGCCAATGTTGCAAATTGGCGACGGAGTTTGCAGCTGCTGGCCGTGGTTAGCTTAATTGGCTGCGGCTATGTGCGCAAAGACCGCGAGCCATACCCGAAGCGGAGCGGCTGACGTCCCTCGCGCCCAGACACGCGACCGTCCAGTTTCGGCGAAAAGCGTGAGGTCGGCGGGCGCGGGCTGGGTGTCGCCTGCTCTCCAATCGAGACAGTGGCCACATTGCACACCGCCACCCGCTTGGGGCCCCGGCGGGGGGGACTGAGACGCGCGCGCGGCGTGGTATGCTGTGAATCGGCGCGCCGACGGCAACCGACCGGGTCCGTCCCGCTGTCGCAATGCACGAACGGCACTAGAATGTTGATTCACGGGGATAGGGCGACGGCCCAACAAGCGCGCTCCGCTCGCGTTTCCCCGTGGCTCCTCAAGCGGATGCATCCAGCGGAGGCGCGCCTTATGGAAGATGATCCCAAACCGCCGTTCCCCCGTGTGCCGGGTGAGCTTCGCTATCGGGTCGGCCCCGATGACAATCGCGTCGAGCGAGGGCGGTTGCCAGACCCCGAACGGACGTTCGCGGAGATGCGCTTAGAGCGCCCGCCCGGATGGGTCATGGCGACGTTGCGGGCGTTACACCGGGGCGTGACACCAGACGAAAAGCCGCCGCGGTCGTGGCGCAAAGAATTTAACGAACCAAACAGCAACACCGCGTTGCGAGACTTTGGTTCAGATTTTGGTCTGAGTCTGCGTCATGATCCGCATCCAGATTGGCCGGATGTTTGGTACGATACGCGAGGCGAGCATCCGCAGAAAATTTCAGAAGATGAAGCAATGCACCGGCTCTGGAGCGGGCATAGCCGCATTGTATTAGTTGACTTGAACGAATGGGGCGAGAGGGTTGCTGCCACACTCAAGCGGATTGATCGCGAATGGAAGTCCTGGGCCGCCTGGCAAGCGCGCGCGAACGCGCGGCAAGCAGCGCAGGCAGAGGTGGAGACGCGAGCACAAGCGGCGGCGTTCGCGCGGCGCGAGACTTGGCAGCTGGGGGCCGTGCTTTATTGGGCGGCGTTTCTAGACGTAGCGCGTGCCATGCTGGCTGAGCGCGAGAACCCCGGCATGATTGTCGCCAAGGCTACATGGAAAAACAGTATCGATTTTCATATCGCTGCCGATCGGATTGGTGGGGCCGATGTAGTTGAGCTTAACCCCTGGGGGCGCCTTGTCCGTGCATTGCGTGACGGTGACGTTATCGCGCTGGGCCGCTTCATGGGCGCGAGCGGCGTTGATCCGATACCCGCGCGTGAGTGGCAAGGCAACGCACTGCACCTGTGCGAGTCAGAGGGCGGTTTTGTTTGCGCGGCGGCGCTTACCTTTGACATAGAAGCAGGTCCCCACTGGCGGGCGCTTGTATTCGACCGCGCTAGTGTGCTCCGCACGTTTCCGCCCCGCCCAAGCGATCCGCTCTTTGCAGCGACAGAGCCGGTGGCGGCCATTGACGCAACAGCGCAGATAACGGAACCGCCGCCCAGCAACACGGCAGGCGACTCTCTCCGCACGAGGTTGACGCTCGCCCGTGACTTCATCGGGCCGGTTGGTGAGGGCGAGCAGATTTATCTTTCGTTCGTGTGGCGCTACCTCGCAAAGCATGGCCACAGCCCGGGCCGGCGCATCAAGGAACAGATCGCGGAAAGGCTCCGCGCCGAGTATGGCCGGCGGATCAACCAGGGCGGCACCTGTCCGGCCGCCCTGCGGCAAGCGCTGGAGGAGCGCATCAGCGCCGAATAAATAACCGCCCCCTCTTTGTCGAGATGGGCGAATATTCGGCGTCAGAAAAGCGTGGCCCTGTTGCGGCGCGCCCCACCGTGTCTGGGCGCGTCGCAGGAGGCCGCGCATGCGAGCAAATATCGAGACAGAGAACGGTGCCCCTCCCGCTTGGGAGCGCGTCATGCGCGAGCCCGAAGTGCTGGCCACGACCGGGCGCTCGCGAGCGATGCGTTGGCGAGACGAGCGGGCCGGACGTTTTCCGAAGCGCATCCGAACCGGCCCCAATTCGATTGGGTGGCTGGCCTCGGAAATTTTCGCATGGCTTGCCGCCCGCGCGGCTGAGCGCAAGTGAGCCTGAAACCACGGAAGATAAAACAACGAACCGCCGGCCTGTTGGGGCGCGGCGGCTCGCGGCACCTCGCGCCGAAATGTCCATCGGAGTTGGACACATGGAAAATAGCGAACATCCTCGACCACCGCAAGGCGCGGCGTCTGGCGCGTCGCAAACGACGCCCGATGTCTTTTGCCGCGCACTGTCGGACCAAAACCGTTTCGGCGTTTGGGCGAATATCCCGACCAAGAACGGCGCCCTAACGAAAGTTCCTTTCAGGGCACGTCGCCAAAAAGCGCGTTCGAGCGATCCCGCAACGTGGCTGAGCCGCGCTGCGGCGGATCAAGTTTTGCGCGCTGGCGGTTTCGACGGCCTCTCCGTCTTTCTCGGCGATCTGCCGGACGGCTCCGTTCTCTGCGGAATCGACCTGGATACCTGTCGTGACCCCGAATCTGGTGCGTGGACGAAAGCTTGGGCGCCGCTGGTTATCGAGCGGTTCGGCAGTTACACGGAGATTTCCCCTTCAAAGACCGGCGCGAAAATCTATTTCATCGTCTCGGCGTCAGACCGCGCGCACCTGCTGGAACTGCTAGGCGTCGATGGCGGCCAGCAAAAGCGTGGCCGCTCATGGACAGCAGCGACGGGCGGCAAGCACCCGCCCGCAATTGAATTTTTCACCGGCGGTCGATTTTTCGCTGTGACGCATGAGCGGCTGCCGGATGCGCCCGATGAAATACGGACAATTCCCATCGCCGAAATTGAGTGGTTGTTCAATGTTGCCGGACCCTCTGTCTTGGCGCCCGCCTTGGCACAGGACAAGCAATCGCCTTCTGGTAGTGAGGGTGCGGATGCAAGGCGGACGGAAAAGTCGAGTGCACCCGACGATTCCCTCGCCATGCGCGGAAAGGCAGCGCTGGCGCGCCTCGCTGACTTTGGCACGCGGCGGCCAAAATTGGCAGCGTTGCTTGCTGGCGACACGTCGCAGATGGGCAACGACAAAACCCGCAGCGCCCGCGACATGGCGCTTGTTGGATATTGCAAAGATGCGGGTCTCGAAAGAGCGGAGGCGCAGGCAGCGCTCTATGCGTTTCCGCACGGCGCCGGACGCGAGCATAACGCGGACGGCGACTTTCGCTATTTCGAGCGAGCGTGGACGCGATCACGCGCTGACGCCACCGGCGGGGTCGGACTGCGAAATACTTCCAACGGCTCGTTGCGCCATGGATCCGCTGTTCGCGGCGACTCAGCGGTTTTATCGGAGGATGCGGCGGCGCAGGAGTTTACGGCGGCATATGAAGGCGAGCTGCTATACGACCATGACGTTGGCCGCTGGTTCATGTGGTGTGGCACACACTGGCAGGTCAATAACACCGAATTGGCGTTTCATTATGCACGCGAGCTTGCGCGAGAAATGGCGGCGAACAAAGGGCCGCGCGAAAGATTGTCCGGCGGCAAAGCGGCATTCGCGGCAAGTGTCGAGCGGTTGGCCCGAGCGACGCCTCCTTTTGCGCGCACCTCCGAAAATTGGGACCGCGATTGCATTTTGCTTGGAACGCCGGGAGGGACCGTTGATCTGCGCACCGGCGTAATGCGGGAGGCGAATCCAGGCGACTGCGTCACCAAAATAACGCGAGTTGCGCCCGCAGAAAACGCCGATTGCCCTGTATGGATGAAATTTCTACGGGACGCCACTGGCGAGGATGAGGAGCTTATCGCGTTCTTGCAAGAATGGTGCGGCTACTGCCTCACTGGCGATATTAGCGAGCACGCGCTGGTTTTTGTTTACGGAGACGGCGGCAACGGCAAATCAGTTTTCATCAATGCGGTGAGCGAAAGCCTGGGTGACTACGCAGTCACCGCCGCGATGGATACATTTGAAGCTTCGCGAAGCGCCAAGCACCCAACTGATCTGGCGATGTTGCGGGGCGCGCGCTTGGTGACCGCGAGCGAAACCGAAGAAGGCCGGGCCTGGGCGGAGTCGCGCATCAAAGCAATTACCGGCGGCGATCCGATCTCGGCAAGATTCATGCGGCAGGATTTTTTCACCTATACGCCGCAGTTCAAGCTCACCATCGTGGGCAACCATATGCCGGTCCTATGCAACGTGGATGAAGCGGCCAAGCGGCGCTTCAATATCGTGCCCTTCACGCGGAAGCCGGCGAGTCCAGATAAGCATTTGCCAGAGAAGCTGCGAGCGGAATATCGGGAAATATTGCGCTGGATGATCGAGGGGTGTTTGCGCTGGCGCACGAACGGCCTGAGCCGTTCCACGATTGTCACGCAAGCGACCGCCGAATATTTCTCCGATCAAGATTTGTTCGGGCAATGGCTCAGCGAGTGTTGTAACGTGGACCTGAACCTGCGGGAAATGTTCGAACCGGGCAAGGCGCTTTATGGCTCATGGCGAGAGTTTGCCGAAAGGGGCGGCGAGCAGCCAGGTTCAACCAAATCGTTCGCGCAAAAAATGCGAGCGCGTGGAATCCTCAGCGACCGTACCGGGCGCCAGCGGCTATTTCGCTTCGTATCGCTCAAGCCCGAGAATCAAGCCGATGACGGATGACAGATTGTGACCGATTTTTCTAATACCGCGCCTACGCGCGCGCGTGAGGCGATAAACGGAGAAACGCGTCACAACCCGTCATCTGTCACGCCTGGGCGAAAAAGCCCGCGCTTGCCGCGCATCGCTGGCAGCGCCGAGAACGGTCAAACCCACATCAAGGTGGAATGCGAGGAAGCGCACGCGACGAATTTGGGGTTGGGGGACGTTGCCGCGCCGTTCGCCGAATACATTCTCAGCCAATTGATCAACCTCACCGTCTCTGGCGTTCCGCCGGACGGTCCGCTCGATATGCGCGACGCGAACGCATTGCTGCAGCTTGCCGCCGCCGCCCAGCCTCAAGACGAACTTGAGGCCGCTCTCGCCGCGCAGCTGGCCATGCTGCACCACCTGGCGCTCGACGCCGGCCGGCGGGCGATGAGCAAGGGCGCGACGTTGGAGGGTCGCGCGCTGAATGTGAGTCAAGCGGGTAAGCTCTCGCGTTCCTACGCCATGCTGCTCGACGCGCTTGCGCGCCATCGCGGCAAGGTTATTTCGCAAACGGTCCGCGTTGAGCATGTCACTATTCACGGCGGACAAAATATCGTCGGTGCCGTGGGGGGTGGGGCGGCGCGAAAATCGGAGGTTCGAGCCCATGGACAAGCCGAACCGCGACATGCAGGCAGCGCGGGCGTCGCCGCGCTGCCTTGCCCGGAACCGGGCGGGCAAGCCATGTGCGAGGCCGGCGAGCAAGGGCCGCAGACGTTGCCACTTGCACGGCGGCGCGGCGGGAAGCGGCGCGCAGCCGGGCAACACAAGTAGGAGGGTTCACGGTCATTACAGCGCCAGCGCCGTGGAAGCGCGGCGCATGATCCGGGCGTTGCTGCGAAGCGCGCGCGGGTTGGCGGGGGAGTGACGGGGTGGGCGCGGTTGAGCACGACGCCCGCACGGACATGGGCCCGCTTGACTGCGGTGGCAACGTGTGCGGCGCGATATGAGCCGTTTCCAGCCAGTTGCCACATTGAGGTCAGCGGGTGATTTTTCGCCGATGGCGGCCAGTTGAACCCTCATTTAACAGAGCCATATATGCTTCTATCTGCGCACGGCGACGTAATTTTTCGCCGCACTAAGGGAGAGTTTGGGGGGGGCGATATGGGCGAAATCTGGAAGGAATTGGTCAAACAGTTTTGGTTCTTGCGCGGGATTGCAGCAGCGATCACTCTTGCCGAAGTCGTGCCGCGGATCACTGACTTAAGCCGCTTTGAGTTTCTTCGCGCCTTTCACGCGCTGCTTGTGGGTTGGCGAGAAGTGGCCGGATGGATTGGCAGCGCCCTTGGGAAGCTGCCACTTATACCACACATCAGTGCGGACGTTGTGAACGGGGCAGTATTTACTGCCTCAGTGGGCGTGCCGGCGGGGTTTGCACTAATCCGCCTCGGCAACAGTCAGTCGGCAGTCAATAGGCTTGATGAGTTCGGGATTCCCCGGTGGTCACTTTGGGGTTTCGGCGCGACCGTGCCGTTTTTTCTGTATGGGATCTATATGACCGCCACGGTGCCGGGCTACCTTGAGACATGGCAGGGCCGAGCGGAGGAGCAAGGAGAGATACTAAGCCTTGTCGAAGTCTCGATCCTCTCCCTGTTTGTGCTCGCAGCTTTCCTCTGCGCGCTCATTACTCTGAAGGGGTATGCAAGGGGGCTGATCGTCTTCGTCAGCTTTGTGATCACGTTACAGCTCCTCTACTGGATCAATACGCCCTGGCTTGCTGATTTCATCAGATCCATTTCGACGAACACTGCCTAGGTAAAGCGGCGGCTGCTTCGCGGGCAGCTCAGGGCTCGTGCAGGGCGGCAAGCTGTACCAGCCGGAGTGTAGCGCATCCTAGTCAGGCGCATTGCAGTTTTCCAGCAGCGCGGCGACTAGGCGCTGGGTTCCTTGCCGCGATCACCGAGAGGCAACTTAGGGCCAATCCGGCCCGGGTCGCCACAATATGACCGGCGGCGGGGTCAATCCAAACCTTCCGTTCGTCTTCGCACCTGCAACAAGGCGCCCCCAGGGAGGCGCTGCAATGGCAGGTTCGGATTGAGCCCGCCGTTCGCGTCTTCCCGGACAGCCTCACGCTTTTCGCCGGAATCCGCCATCGTGGTCCCAGCTACGGCCCTTCTGCGGCGGGCTGTTCTGAGAACGAGCCTTGCAGGAATCGCCAGCCATCTTCCTGTTTGATAGCGACGCCCGAAAGCATGCCCTCAGAGGCGTAGCTGAACCCTTCCGCCGACACGCTTAGGACGTAGTGTGCTCGAAACGCCGCCGCGTTGTCCCCGAGTGGCGTGACGACAATGTCGGAAACATCATTCCGGATGGAAGCTGACATGCCTCTGGCTTGGTTCAGACCCTCAACTATGGCGGCCCGACTGGCGTATCGCGCCTCGCCTTGTTCAATCCAAACGAACCCGTCGGCATCGGCATACGTGTTGGCGACTGCATCCCAATCTTGCGCCTCGCCGGCGTCAGACCAGCGCTGAACAAGCTCCGTGACGGCGCGGCGCCCCTCGTCGCCATCTCCCGGCGCCTGCGCGCACGCTGACGCACATAGAACGGCGATGGCTATAAGCAGCTGGCGGATCATCGCAGCCTCCAGCGTGCAGCTTAGCCGCTTACGACCTGGCGCGATACGCTCGAGTTGTGAAAGTCCGATATGGGCCACCTTGGCTCTGATGGCCACATTGTTACCGACGGCGGGGCCGCTCAAGACCTTCCGTTCGCCCTGCTGCACCTGCGAAGGCTCGAATTCGCCGTTGGCGGTCACTCGTTAGTCTCTTCAGCAACCTCCGATGCCGCGAAGCGGGCGCACATTGAGGCGCGGGCGGCGCGGGTGCGCTCGGAAGCGCGTGAGGTCGTCTCCTGGCAGAGCCAGTCGTCGCCGCCGCCGAAATGTCGCACATGCATCAGCCGCAGCCACTGGCGCAAGCCTTCGAACCAGCCGTCGCCGCGCTCCGGATCGCGCCAGATAGCGAGGAGCCCGCGCCAATCGCAAGGGTTCCACGGCCGGCCTTCGAGCGCTTCGCGGACGCGCTGCGGCCCCTGGTTGCTTGACCGTACCTCGCGGGGGAAGGGACGCAGCGCGTTTCCGCTTCCAGCGCAAATCTCGGCGCGCAAACGTGCGCCGCTTCCCTGTGCGAAGGGGGCGTGCAAATCGCGCACCGCGCCATCCCCGGCAGCATCACGTGTGGCGACCAGGCGGCCATCGACGGAGAATTGGAAGCCACCGCGGTCTGCCACCGGTCCGAGATTGAGCAATTCCGACTCTAGGTCGTCGAGGTCGCGAAGGAACGCCACACCATTGACGTCGCGGGTCAGCAAGAAGCGCTCACCAAAGAAGTAGTCGGCAATCTCGCCCAAATGGAAAGGTTCTGCAGCCGCCCCGACAACGTTGTGCAATACTGCCTCTGTGCGGACTTGGTTACGTAATTCCATCGTTAACAAGAAGCGGCTGTCGCGTGAGAAGCCGAATGGGCTTCTCGCACCGAGTTCGCCAAGCGGAATTGGCGCCTCATTTGGACTCCCCAGGGCTAGCAGAAAGCCTTCGATGTCTTGAGTGCGCGTCGCAAGAAATTGGCCGTCGGCAGAGAAGCTCCAAGCGGTCAGCGAGCCGAGTGGTACGATAGGCGCCTCGCGCTCAGCGAGGTTATGCAACCCGCAATCGTCGATTGGGCCGCAGATAACGAGGAAGCGCCCATCAGCCGAAAAGCCATAAGTTGGATCCGCTTCTCGGATTCTACCGAGCGCAATCGGTTCCGCGGACAGATCGTCGAGGTTATGCACAAAGCCGCGCCGATTCTGATCCAAGAGCAGCAGGTGTCGTCCATCGCGCGAAAAGGCGAAGTGGAATGGATAAAGTTCGCCCAGAGGCCTGGGCGCAGCGCTGGCAGCGAGATTGTGCAGGAATCCGCTGGCCCGTCTATCCAATGTCAAAAGAAAACGGCCATCGCCCGAGAAACCGCTATGAGGCAATGGAACGAGGAAGCCGAGGGTGGCAGGCTCGCGCGTAGCATCGTTGAGATCATGCAAGCGCCCATAGAAGCGATTATCTATCGTCAACAAGAAACGACCATCTGGGGAGAAGTCGAACGCTATAAGTGGGCCGAGCGGCATTGGCGCCGGTGTGGGATCGGCGGGGTCGTACAGGAACGCTTCGTCACCAGATAAGCCACCCAGGAGCAGGAAGCGGCTATCCCCCGAGAAACTGAGGCTGAAGAATTGCTCACCTAGCCACTTGGGTTCGCCCCCTTCCTCACTCAGGTCGTAAAGAAAGACATTTCCTCGTCTGTCCGTTGTCCCAAGGAAGCGCCCGTCGCCGGAGAGGCTGATTTCACTCATCGGGCCGATATCGAAATTGCTCCTTATCGGAATGTGCAATCCAATTCCAGAGGCGGCGTCGTCCGCCTCCTGGCTTCTCACACGCAGAGCATCTGCGCGGCCAGACAAGCCCGCCACCGCGAAGGGCGCTGCGTCGAGCGGTCGGCCCTCGCTTGCAAGGCTCACCGCGTGTGCGCTCAAACGGGTCCGCCAGGCGCTTGCATCGATCCAGGCGCCGGCGATCGCGAGCGAGGCAGCGAGCGCAGCGACCCCGGCGCCGACAGCGCGGCGTTGCAGGCGGCGGCGCTTCTTGTCCCGATCGATCAGCTGCCCGGGTGATACGCCCACCGCCCCGGCGACGACCTTCAGCCAGGCGTTGCGGAAGCCGTCCTTGCCTTTGCGCGCATCGGCCGCGAGCGGTTCGAGCGCATCGTCGGCAAGGGCGTCGCCTTGGAACGCCGGCGGAAAGCAAGCGCGCGTGCAGTCTGCGCCTGCCGCGTCGGTCAGCGGGGCGTCATCGGCAATGATGGCGTAGATCTTGTCACGGCGGCCGAGCGAGACGAAGAACTCGATCTCCTTCTGCACCCAAGGGCTTGCCGCGCTATTTGGCGAGCAGACGACGATGAGTGTCGCGGAGACTTTGAGCGCCCCCTCGATGCGTTCGCCGAGATGGCCGGCCGATAGCTCTTCGCGGTCGCGGAAGATCGGATAAAGACGGTTTTTCTTGCCACCGCCGATCAGATCAAATTCGCCAAGAGATTTCGGGATCAAATAGCTCTCGAGCGCCCGATGCAGGTGTTTGGTGAACCGCGCATCTTTGCTCGAGTAGGAAACGAATGCGGCGTAGCGGAAGAGAACAGCCATCGCGTCCCCCAATGGTAGGCACTTTAGCGTGGCTCAGCCAGAGGTCCAGACCGTCACAAACGGGCCAACCCGGCTCAGATCGCCAAAATCTGTCACCGGCGGAGCCGATCCAAACCTTCCGTTCCCGGCCCGTACTGCGTTGCGGCAGCCCATCGCCGATTGCGGTCACCGACCGACGATAGAACCTAATTTAGATTTCTGGCAACACGAAAGCCCACGCTCGAAAGCCGCCACCTGCGAGGCCGCCTCGGGACCGGGTCAAATTCGCCGTCCCCCGATACTACATCGGTTCATGTTAGGCGCAGGCATTGCCAGCGTCACGGTGTTACGCGCTCAGGGACTGAGCGCTTCGACCGCGTCCGCACAGGCGACCTTGAAATCGTACGGCGCCTGCTCGGCGCAATCGGGCCATTTGCGGGTGGAGAGCCAGTATTGCGCGAGGCCGAGCCGGGCGCTCAAGCGCGCGAAGCGGGGGTGGCGCCAAATCGGTTCGCCGCAATTGTTGACGAAAAACTGCAGCCCCGCCTGCGCACGCGCCGTGCCGAAGCCGTCGTGCGGATCGGGCCGCAGCGGCCGGCCCCGGTCGAGGGCCGTATCGATCAGGTCGAACGCGCGTTCGACACAGCCTGAGCCGGCCGCGATCATGCAGCTCGAAATCGGCAGCGCGCCTGGCGCGGCGGCAAGCTCGGCGAGCAACGCGTCGCAAGCAGCGCGCCGCCCGCGCTCGGGGCGACGCAAAATCGCGACGTACGCCCGGAGCGCGTGAATGTCTTTTGCCTCGACAGCGGGCCGCGGCGGCGTATCGCCTTGGGTGAGCGCTTCAGCCTCGTCGTAGCGGCCCGCGAACACCAGCGTCTCCCACATCGTGTACCAGGTGAACGCCGAATCCGGCCAGCGCACCCAGGCGTTGCTGACGATGTCGAGCGCGGTATCGACTGCACCGCGCGCGCTGAGCAGACTCGCGCGCAGCGATTCCACGGCTGGCCCGAGCGGGTCGAGGCGCCGGGAGACCTCCATCGCCGCCGACGCCTCGCGGAGGCGGCCCACACTGTAGAGCCACGCCGCGCGCGCCACGTGCAGGGACGGATCGTTCGGCGTGCGCCGCAACGCTTCCCGCACCAGGCGCAGCTTTTCTTCGTGTTCGGCGAACGCGGGCTTGAGCAACGAGAGCGCCGCGAACGCCGCGGCGCAATCGGGATCGATTTCCAAGGCGGTCTCGGCCGCCTCGACGGCGGCGGCGTGCATGGGCTGGCCAATGATGTCGTGATCGCGCGGCAGCAGAAATGCGCGCACGCTCGCAAGCGCGGCCCAGGCCGGCGCGAAATCCGGCGCAAGCGCCAGGCAGCGCATCAGCAGCGTCTCGGCCTGCAACTCGTCGGCATCGCACAGCGAGAGCCAAATGTAGCGTGCCCGCAGATAGAGATCGTAAGCCGCCGCATCGATCGGCTGGGCGCCGCGCTCGGACCGCGTGAAGGCGTGCTTTAGCGCTGCGCCGACCTCGGCAGCGATGCTGTCCTGCAGCTCGAACGCCTTGGCGGCCTCGCCGTCGTAGCGCGCGCTCCACAACACGACGCCGTCGCGCGCCTCGATCAGCTGGGTGTTGACACGCAGCTTCTCGCCTTGCCGGCGCACTGCCCCGTCGAGCACGTGCGAGGCCTTGAGCACGGCGGCGGCGTCGGTCTTTTTCTCGCCGCGGAACTGGAACGCGGAGGTGCGCCCTATCACCCGGAGGCTGGATTGGCGCATCAGCGTGAGGATGATCTCGTCGGCGACGCCGTCGGAGAAATACTCCATCCCTGCATCGTCGCTGTCATTGTCGAACGGCAGCACCGCCAGCACCGGCTCGGCCCGGCGCGCGCGCGCCTTGAGCGCGGCCATTGCTTCGAGCGTGAAGATGTCGAGCGTCTCGCCCATCTTGTCGAGCTGCACCGAGCCGGCCGCGTGCAGCCGCTGCGCCAGCTTGCCGCGCACCGCGCGGCACACGTCGTGCGAGACCACCACCACGCCGGGCTGGGCGATCTGCTGCAGGCGCGCGGCGACATTGACGGTGTGGCCGAGTAAATCGCCGTTCGCCGCCACCAGCACATCGCCCACATGCACGCCGACGCGCACGCTCGCGCGCTCGACTGCATTGCACAAGTGCTCGGCGGCCATGAGCGCGCCCGCGGCGCTGGCGAACTCCAGCATGAAGCCGTCGCCGGCGGTGTTGAAAATACGCCCGCTAAACTTCAGCGCGATCTCATCGAGCGCCGCGCGTAGGCGCACCACCGCCTTCGCGGCATCGGCCTCGTCGATCTCGGTCATGGCGGAATAGCCGGCGATGTCGATAGACATGACCGCCGTCAGCTTCTTCGGCCTCGTTTCCTCATCAGCTACGGCGTCCCCGTCCTTCATGGAGCCGACCCTAGCACAGCTTCGTGACGGGAACTCGCGTCAGTCCTTGAAATAAGGGTTCCGCCGGGCCGGAGCGTCGCGACCACCTCAAGCAATGACCGCTTAGGGCCAATCCGGCTCGGGTCGCCACAATATGACCGGCGGCGGGGTCAATCCAAACCTTCCGTTCGCCTTCGCACCTGCAACCAAGGCAGCCCATCGCCAAGAACAGTCACGCGCTTGTTCGGTCTTGAACCGATCGCTCGCGTGGCGGCGGTTAAGATTGGGTGGTCTTGAGGTATAGAAAAAGCGCCGCCAAAACCGCGAAGCCCCATAGGTAGCGCACCAGCAGGAACGCGATTACCGCAAAGAACCAAGCCGGTATCCACCCGAGGACAAAGCCGATGACGAACCCGGAGAACCAGGTCCAGATCCAAATGCTTAAGAAGGTGACGACGCCGACTATGGCCCCCAGCACCATCCCGACACGGCCATAGGCGTCAGCCTCCTCCCACATGTAGGTCCAGTCGTCCATTTGCAGGATACTAAATTAGGCCATACCTGGAACACAACCGCGCCGCGAAACGCAGAGCGGGGGTCGAGGCTAGGCAGAGCTGCTGTCGCCTTTGGTGGCATTCCGTTCAGTTCAATTTGAGCCATTGTTGAGTCGCACTTTGCGGATGCGCATCTCAGTCTGGGCCGTCCGACAGGTGAAACCAGGAGAGCGCTAAAATGGTGCAACTCCACGACGCCACATCGACCGGGCGACAGAGAATTGAGGCGGGCCTAGCCCTGCTCGGCCAGGCGGCAAGAGACGCCGGCCAAGGTCTTCATCTGCTCGCATCAGGGCTTCTTATTCTCACGGCGGAGACGCTCAGCGCCGTTGTCAAGCCTCAAGCCTGGCGGCGCGCGTTCAAAGCAGTAAGGGCCGGCGCGGGGCGGCTGCTGGCGCTGATCGTGCGAGCCCTCGCTGTCGGGGCGCGCGCTGTGGCCGTCGCCGCGCCAATACTGGCGCTGTGGTTGGCCTTGTCGGCGGTAGTGGCCGGACTGTCCCTATGGTCCTTGCCTGAAATCGAGTGGGGCGAACTCGGCCAGCAACTGGTCGCTTCGCTCCCGGCCATTGCTATGCTGGTCTTGCTGCTTGGCGCATTCGCGATCAGCGTTTTCCTCCTATCGAAGCTGATTGAATTGGCGCTCAAGCGCCTCACGTTCGAGCATGCTCCTGCCGTCCTCATTGGATTGTTGGCCGTCGGCGCTGGCGCAGCGATCGCGGCAATGATCTCCGATGTCACAGTGTTCGCGCTCGTCGCCTGGTTTGCGCTCGTGGCTTTTGTCGCCGGCGCGGCGGGTTTCGCCGTCATCTCCTTCGGTCCTGCGCTATCCGCTCTAATCACATTTGGAGGTCGAAGCGGGGGCGGCCGCCGCACGCGAAAGGCCAAAATCATCGATCTTCCATATGAGACTGTTGGCGCTGAGGATGATGCGCGTCCTCCAACATCCAAGACGTGGCCGCCGCGCGCTTGGCCACGCTTCATGCGTCCCCTCGCGTTTGTATTGGCTCTGGCTTTGCTCGGCGCTCTCAGCTCGACTTGGCTGCGCTCGCCAAGCGGCCAGTCTCTAGTTCAATCGATCGTTCGAGCCGAGCGCGCTGCTCCGAACGCCGCATCCCCCGCGCCGACCAGCAATCCGGCGAGCACCGTCCTCCTGCCGCTGGCGGATGGAGGCAGCGGCGAAGTCTACTGGCGACACGGCTATCGCAGCGCCACCATGCATATGGACGACGGGGCGCCAGTTCAGGACATGGCGCTGCCGCCCTCGGCTTGCGAGGCGGCGGCCATCGTCGTCTTTGGCGCGGCCTCCGCCGACGGCGCCACGGAAATGAATGTTCGCCTCGCGCAGCGCAGAGCGTTTTGGGCGGGCTCATGGGCGCAGCGCCAACTGTCGAGGTGTTCAAGCGCCCCGCCAGTGTTCGCCGTTTCCCTCGGTCAGGCCGCCGGCGAGCCCGCTTCGCAACAACAAAGGCGGCTTCGCGTGCTGGCTCTCCCTCCGAACAGCGAAGCGCTTACGCCGACGCGGGTCCAAGAGATCGCCGAAAGCGCGTTTACGGACCTTTCGCAATTCACGCTGTTCGACGTATGCGCCATTGCTCCCGAGGGGGCTGCGCAGTCTCGTCTTGTCGATCCGTGCCTTGCGTTGTGAAGGCATCCGGCGCTCCGGTAACAGCTTTCAAGAGACTGATGCAGACACGCCATCGGGGAGCGTGAGCCGAACCGCCATCGATTTCTACAATTGTGGCATCACGCACTTGGACCTAGGCGACCACGCTCGCGCCACCGCCGATTTCACCGACGCGATTCGTCTTAATCCACGCCTTGCTGTCGCGTTCGACAATCGCGGTCTCGCCTATTCCGCACAAGGCGACAACGCCCGCGCCGAAGCAGTTTATCGCGAAGCGATCCGACTTGATCCAAGCTTGGCGCAGTGATGTGCTACGTCGCCGCCTCGATGTACCTGGAAATTTGGCAGGGTGCGCGAAAGCGTGAAGGCGGCTGGGCGCACAACATTCCCAATCCAGAGCCCCTTCCGCGCCTTGTTGTGACCCCAGTGTGACCCCAGCCAAAATTACCAGTGGGCAAAAGAACTAAGCTCTTGATTTAATTGGAGCGGGCGGGGGGAATCGAACCCCCGACATTCAGCTTGGGAAGCTGACGTTCTGCCTCTGAACTACGCCCGCGAGGCGCGCGCAGGCTTAAGGCAAATCTCTGTTCGCAGGCAAGCGCAAAGGCGCTATGGTTGGGGTAGAGATGGAGTTCCTCATGCTTGAGCCCACACGCGCGCGCGCCTTGATCGGTGAAATCTGGGACGCGGAGATCGTCCCTACGCTTACCGACTATATCCGCATCCCCAACAAATCCCCGGCGTTCGAGCCTGACTGGGCCGCGCTCGGGCACATGGATCGCGCGGTGGACATGTTCGCGGCCTGGGCGCGCGAGAAGATCGCGGCGCTGCCGGGGGCTTCGCTTTCGGTGGAGCGTTTGCCGGGGCGCACGCCGCTGATCCTGATCGAAGTTCCCGGCGCCCGGCCCGATACAGTGCTGCTCTACGGCCACCTGGATAAACAACCGGAAATGACCGGTTGGGCCGAGGGCAAGGGGCCGTGGGCGCCGGTGCTGGAAGGCGACAAGCTCTATGGCCGCGGCGGCGCCGATGACGGCTACGCCATGTTCGGCGCGATCACGGCGCTGTTGGCGTTGCAGCAGCAGCACATCGCGCACGCGCGCGCGGTAATCGTGATCGAGGCGAGCGAGGAATCCGGCTCGCCCGATCTGCCGTTCTACATCGATGCGCTGGCCGAGCGCATCGGCGCGGTGTCGCTGGTGGTTTGCCTCGATTCCGGCTGCGGCGATTATGAGCGGCTGTGGCTCACAACTTCGCTGCGCGGGCTGGTGGGCGGCACGCTGCGCATCGACGTGCTGGAGGAGGGCGTGCATTCAGGCGATGCTTCCGGTGTGGTCGCGTCGAGCTTTCGTATCCTGCGCCAATTGCTGGCGCGGCTGGACGATGCCGATACGGGCGAGGTGATCCTGGAAGCGCTCAAGGCGCCGATCCCGCCCGAGCGCATGGCGCAAGCGAAGATCTCCGCCGAGGCGCTGGGCGATGCCGTGTTCAACAAGTTTCCGTTCGTGGCCGGCATGCGCCCGGTGGTGAGCGACCGCGCCGAATTGGTGCTGAACCGCACCTGGCGGCCGGCGCTGTCGGTTACCGGGCTCGCCGGCGCGCCCGCGCCCGGGAGCGCCGGCAACGTGCTGCGTCCGTTCACCGAAGCCAAGCTCTCCATGCGCCTGCCGCCGACGCTCGATGCCGTGACGGCGGCGGCGCGGATGAAAGCGGTGCTGGAAGCCGATCCACCTTACGGCGCGCGCGTATCGTTTCACGGCGATGAACCAGGCTCGGGCTGGAACGCGCCGAAGACCGCGCAATGGCTGGAAAGCGCGCTGCAAGCCGCTTCGCGCGCAGCCTGGGGCCAGCCGATGGCGATGATGGGCGAAGGCGGCTCAATCCCGTTCATGGGCATGCTGGGGCGCAAGTTTCCGGAAGCCCAATTCGTGGTCACCGGCGTGCTCGGGCCGAACTCCAACGCGCACGGGCCGAACGAATTCCTGCACATCCCCACCGGCAAGCGGGTTACCGAAACGATAGCCCACGTACTGGCGGCGCACGCGGCGCGCTAAAGCGTCTGGCCTTAAAAGCGACTCAGTGCTTGGATCGATCTGGTTGTCGCATTTAAGGCCAAGAAGACGCTTTAGATTCAAAAGCTTCTAAAGCAACTTTAGGACTTTAAATTCGCTCCGCGATCGCCATCAAACTGAGGCGAATTTAAAGTCCGTTGCTTTAGCGGCTGGGGCGACCCCGCGCAGATCGCTGAGCGCGCGCGCCTGCTCGGCAAGCACGCGTTCGGCCTCGGCCAGGAGCGCGCCGAACAGCGCTTCGTCGGCGGCCAAGCGGGTGGTGCAGGTGAAGCGCAGCGGCGCGCCATCGGGGGCGGTGCGCAGGAAGCCGCGATGGCGCACGCGCCGGGCGATCCCATCGGCGCCGGCGACATCGTGTTCGATGGCGACGTTGCGCGAGGGGCCGGGCGCGAACATCGCCCGCACCAGGGTGCGGTCGCGCGGCGCGGCGTGCAAATCAAGCGCCAAGGCGTTGTCGAAATCGATCGCGCGCCCGATCAGACCGGCGAGCTTTTCCGCGCCTGAAAGGCGGCGGTTGGCGAAGTCGATCTCCCAGGCTGCCGCGCCGGGTTCGGCCTGGGCCATGTTCATCTGCCGCACCCATTCGCCGTCAAGCATGCGCTGATGCTTGGCCTGGTGGGCGTGATGCAGGGCGGCGGCGAACACATAGCCCGCGCCAGCCATCGCCAGCGCCGCCGGCCAAAGCGCGTCCATCGCCGCGCCTTCGAGCATGAACAACAACCCGAGCACTGCATAGGGCGAACAGGCCGCGAGGGTGGCGCGGCGGCCGAGGTTGGAATTCTGCGCCGCATGCGCCAGCAGCACGCACAGCATGGCGATAGCGAGCGGGGGCCCGAGATCGGCGCGCGCGTACCAGGCGATCGCGGGGGCGGCGGTCATGATCGCGGATTCCACGATCGCCAGCGCCAGGGTCGCGGTCTCACGCTCGCGCCGCGGTAAGCTTTGCACTTGCGGGCCGAGCGCGCGGCGTATTTCTTCCGCCAACAGGGTAAGGCCCAGCCACACCGAGGCGAGCGCAAGCCCGGCGGCGGCGGACAACGCCAGTGCGACAAATGTGAGGAAATAAACGCGGGCGCGGGGCCCGGCGAACATTTCAGCGGCTACGCGCTCGATCGCCGATTGGTTGAGCAAATGTTGCACAACATTCCCCTTGCTAACACCGTGTTAGGCTTAGCCCGGCTTGGTAAAGCAAGCGTTCCAATTCGCTGCGACAGGAGCAAAGTATTTGCCCGCGCGCGCGACTGCGCTTAAATGCTGAAGCAAACCTTATCAGGAACCCGATGGATTTCCGATCCGATAACACTTCGGCCTGCGCGCCCGAGCTGATGGCGGCGCTGGCGCGGGCCAATAGCGGGCCGGCCAGCGCTTACGGCGCCGATCCGTGGTCGCAGCGCCTTGACGAAGCCTTCACCAATGTGTTCGAGCGCCCGGCGTGGGTCTTCACCGTCGCCACCGGCACCGCCGCCAACGCCATCGCGCTGGCCAGCGTGGTTCCGCCTTGGGGCGGGATCATCTGCCATCGCGAGGCGCACATCGAGTGCGACGAGGGCGGGGCGCCGGAGTTTCACAGCGGCGGGGCCAAGCTGATCCTGGTGGACGGGGCAGACGCCAAGCTGGGGCCGGCGGCTATCGACGAGGCGATGGCCCGGCACGGGTGGGCGCCGCACGCGATCAAGCCGGCGGCCCTGTCGATCTCGCAAACCAGCGAGCGCGGCGCGATCTACCGCCCGGCGGAATTGGCCGCGCTCGGAGCCAAGGCGCGCGCAGCGGGGCTCATGTTTCACGTCGATGGCGCGCGCTTCGCCAGCGCGGCGGCGGCGCTCACTTGCGCGCCGGCGGAGCTGAGCTGGCGCGCCGGCGTCGATCTGCTCAGCTTTGGCGCCACTAAGGGGGGCGCGATGGGCGCGGAAGCGATCGTCGCGTTCGACGAGAAATATGCCGAGCAGATCATCCCCAGGCGCAAGCGCGCCGGGCACCTTTTCTCCAAGGGCCGCTATGGCGCCGCGCAATTGTTGGCTTACCTTGAGGATGGTCTGTGGCTGAAGCTCGCGCGCCGCGCCAACGCATTAGCGCGGCTTCTGGGCGAGGCCGCGGCGGCGCATCTTTCCGCGCCGGTTGAGAGCAACCAGGTGTTTCTAAAGCCCGGCGTCGCGGCGCTGGCGCGGCTGCGCGCGGCGGGCGCGCTGTTTTACGATTGGGGCGGCGACAATTCCGGCGAAGCGCGCCTGGTGGTGTCCTGGGACCAGCGCGAGGAAGAGGTCGAAGCGATGGCAAAATTGCTCGCCGGCCTGGGCTGAGCGCGGCGCGCAACATCCGGCCGGCGCGAGATGCCGTGCGCGGTCTTCGACCAATGGTGTGGGCGCACGATCAGTTCGCGCAGCGCCCGCACGGCGGCGAGGCTGGCGAGCGGCCAGTAGAGCGGCATGGTCAGCGCCGCGGGCAGGCGGCGCGGCGTTGCCAAGAGCACAGCGAACAGCGCTACCGCATAGCCTACGCAGGCGAGCGCGAAGTCGGCGGCGCCGAGATCGTAAGGCGTGAGCAGCGCCAGCAGCAGCGCGCAGAAGATCGGCCCGTGCGCCAGCGATACAAGCAGCCCCATCCCCAACACCAGATGCAGCGAGAGAAACGCCGGCCACCCCATCTCGGCCAAGCTCCGCGCCGGGTTGCGCATCAGCACCAGCCAGCTCTGCATGTGGCCCTTGAGCCAACGCGTGCGCTGGTCGAGCCAGGCGCGGAAGCTGACCGGCGCTTCCTCCCAAGTCGGCGGCGCGATCATTTGCGAACGCAGTCCGAAGCGCGCCAGCCGGTAGCCAAGATCGGCGTCCTCGGTGACGTTGAACGGATCCCAGCCGCCAACTTCGCGCAGCGCCTCGGCGCGGAAATGATTGCTGGTGCCCCCGAGCGGCAAGGGCAGGCCAAGCCGCGCCAGCAGCGGCAAGATCTGCGTGAACTGGATCGCGTACTCGACCGCGAACTGGCCGGCGATCCAGGAGGCGCCCGCATTGTCGACCTCCAGCGGCGCTTGCACGCAGGCGAGTGTGGCATCGCCCGTCTCGAACGCGGCGAGCGCGGCGCGCAATTGTAGTGGGTGCGGGCGATCCTCGGCGTCGTACACGGCGACAAACGCGCCGCGGGCGCGCGCCAGGCCGACATTGAGCGCCTTCGGTTTGGTGCGTGGCTCGGCCGGGGGCACGATCACCACTTCGATGTGCGCCGCGTGCGCGGCGCTCAACGCGGCGCTGACGGTGGCGAGATCGTCGCCCTCCACCAGCAGCTTCACGTCGAGCGCGCGCTTGGGATAATCGAGCCGCCCGAGCGCGGCGACGAGGTCGTGCACGACATTGGCTTCGCGGTAGAGCGGGCATAGCAAGGTGTAGATCGGGTAGCGCGCCGGCGAGGCCAGCGCGAGTGGGATCGGCGCGCGCCGCACCGCCGCCAACAGCCGCCAGCAAATCACCGCCGCGAACAACAGGAACGCCAACAGGCGCACGACCGCGAGGATGGCGTTTGGCGCGGCGACCGCGGCAGTTAAGAACGCCGCCGCCAGCGCGAGGAGGCAAAGCACCTGTCCGCGCTCGAAGCTGTGCCGCGCCGACAGATGCGGGGAGGTTCGGTAGAGGCCAAAACAGGCGGCGTCCAGCGTGGCGGCGTCTGGCGCCGCCGCCGCCGCGGCGCCCCTGGCCTTGCCGCGCGCTTTCGCCCCGATCACCGCTGCAAAGGATGGCATCGCTGCAAAGGATGGAACAGCGCCGCCGCAGGCAACCGCGCGCGGGTTGTTTCGAGACAACCGGGGAGGGAGCGGCTTACAGCCCCGCCGCGCGCGCCGCGTTCGCCGCAGCTGGCGCGTCCTCGGATTCGATCAGCTGCAACAGCCGCCGCGACAGCGTCCGCGCGTGTGCGTCGAGCGCGCCGTGCGGTTGGATGGCGCTGACGGCGGCGAGCAGACGGCGCACTTGCGCTTCGTTGCGCTGGAAATCGAGACAGAGCAGGGCGGCGGCGTAGTGCAGTTTGATCATGGAATCTTCCGGCGCCAGCGCCAGCGCGCGGTCAAACGCGACGATCCCCTCGCTCAGGCGCGCGCCATAGAGCATGGCCCCCAGCCGGCGGCCGCGACGCAGCACTTCCAGATGCCAGACGCCGAGTAACGCCCGCGCCTCGGCATTGTCTGGGGCGATGGCCAGTGCTTCCTCGATCAGCCGCCGTCCCCGAGGCGCATAGCTGCGCGCGAACGCTTCCGTCGCCGAGGCGCGGCGTCCGCGCATGCCGTAAACCACCGCGAGCTGCAGCCGCGCCTCGACCGAGCGCGGGGCAAGCCGCAGCGCCGCGCGCGCCAACCGCTCGGCCCGCTCCAGCAACGCCGGACAATCGGCGGCCCCCATTGCGCACGCCGCCAGCAGCGAGCGGGCGGCGAAGGCAAGGCTGTCGGCCGATTGCGGGCGCAGCGCCGCGTCGTTGGCGGCTTCAAGGAACCGCCCCGCCGTGTAATGCGCAAGCGCGGCTGGCGTCGGCTGGGCCGAGGCCGGTCCCAGCCACAACACCGACGCTAGCAGCGCCGCCGACAAGAGGGTGCGCGGGCGCATGAGCGGCGCAAGAGTGGCGTGCATTCGGAGTCGCGTAAAGCGGGCAAGGGCGCTAGTCAGCGCGCAGAGAGGGATTTCATGACCGAACCCGAACTAAAGGCGCTGCTTGAAAGGGTGGCCGGCCAGGCGGCCAGGTTCCGCGCCGAGGCCGGGCAGCGCAAGCAGCGCCCGGAATTCGGCTACGAGCAGATGCGCGAACGTTTCGCCGCCACTGCGCCCGAACACGGCGCGCCGGTGGAACAGGTGATTGGCGAACTCGCGCAGAGGGTCGAAGGCGGGCTCGCCAACATGACGGGGCCGCGGTTTTTCGGCTGGGTGATCGGCGCCAGCGCGCCGGCGGGGCTGGCCGCCGATTGGCTCACCAGCGCCTGGGGCCAAAATTGCGGCAATTCTCTCGCCACGCCCGCCGCCGCCGCTTGCGAGCAGGAAGCGGGGCGCTGGCTGCTGCAGCTGATGGACTTGCCGCGTGACGCGTCAGTCGGCTTGGTCACCGGCGGCACCATGGCCAACTTCACCTGCCTCGCCGCCGCGCGCGGCGAAGTGCTGGCGCGGGTGGGTTGGGACGTGGAGGGCGACGGCCTGATCGGCGCGCCGCCCGTACATGTGGTGCTGGGCGAGGAAGCGCATTCGACCGTGTTCGCGGCGCTGCGCTATCTCGGGCTCGGTTCCAAGCGCGTGCACGCGGTCGCGGTGGACCAACAAGGCCGCATCCGCGCCGATGATTTCGTGCGCGTGATGGAGAAACTCGACGGCCCGATCATCGCCATCGCCCAGGCCGGCCACATCAATTCCGGCGCCTTCGATCCGTTTGGCGACATCGCCGATGCCTGCGCCGGCAAGAATACGTGGCTGCATGTCGATGGCGCGATCGGTTTATGGGCGCTGGCGGTTCCCGAACTCGCAGCGTTGACACAAGGCCTGGCACGCGCGGATTCGTGGGGCGCGGACGGGCACAAATGGCTTCAGACCCCGCAGGATTGCGGCTACGCTATCGTCAAGCATGAAGCCGCGCACCGCCGCGCCATGAGCATCGCCGCGAGTTACTTACCAGTGGCCGATGGCGTCACCCACCCCTGGGATTACGCGCCCGAACTCTCGCGCCGCGCGCGCGGGTTTGCGACCTGGGCGATGCTGAAACATCTCGGCCGCGAAGGTTTGGTCGCCATGGTGTCGCGCCATTGCGCGCTGGCGCGGCGCATTGCGGAGCTTCTGCGCGCCGAGCCGGACGTCGAAGTGATGAACGATGTCGTGCTCAACCAAGTCGCGGTGCGGTTCGGGCGCGATCTCGATGTGGCGGCGGGCGACGCGCTCACCGAACGCGTGATCGCCCGCATCCAACGCGAAGGCGAATGCTTCATGGGCGGCGCACAATGGCGCGGCCGCCAGATCATGCGCGTGTCGGTGATCGGGGAGGGCACGAGCGAAGCCGATATCGAGCGCAGCGCCGAGGCGATCCTGCGCGCATGGCGGGCGGAGCGAGGGTAGCGCGCCCTTGGACCGACGGCGTCCTCGCCGGTGCATCGTCGCCTTTCATATTGACGCTCCCCATCGGGGGCATCGAGGGACAGCGCTCACGCCACCTTCAGCAGCTCCCCCGCCAAGCCCTTGCGCAACAGCGCGCTGGTTTCGCGTACGCCGAAAATCGCAGCGAATTGGCCGAAGCGGGGGCCGCTTTCGACGCCGAACAGCACTTCGTAGAGCGCCTTGAACCAATCGCGCAACGGCTCGAAACCGTGCTGCTTGCCGATTGCGTAGATTTCGTTTTGGATCAGCTCGCCGTCGGTCGTATCCCTAGGCAGCGCATCCATACGCGCGATCAAATCCTCGAACGCGGCGCGTTCTTTGTCCGTGGCTTCGCGGAATTTCTTGGTCGGGCGCACGAAGTTCTCGAAATAGCGGATGGCGTAGCCGCAGAGTTTGTCGAGGAAGGGATGCGTCCCCGGCGTGGTCCCCGGCGCGTACTTGGCGATGAACGCCCAGAGCAGATCCTTGGTCTCGGCGTTGGAGGCCGAGACCAGATTGGTGAGCAGCGCAAACGAGATCGGCGACAAATCCGTGGGCGGGGCGCCGGCATGGATGTGCCAGGCCGGGTTCTCCAGCTGCTCGGCCAGGTTCTGCTTGGAATACGCTTCCACGTAGCTGAGATATTCGTCCACCGCTTTCGGGATGACGTCGAAATAGAGCTTCTTGGCCGTGCGTGGCTTTTGGAAATTGTACAAAGATAAGCTTTCCGGCGCGGCGTATTTCAGCCAGTCCTCGATGCTGATGCCGTTGCCTTTGGTTTTGGAGATTTTCTCGCCGTTCTGGTCGAGAAACATCTCATAGACATAATTTACCGGCGGCTCGGCCCCGAGCGCCTTGCAGATGCGCGCATACACGCCCTGGTTCGGCTGGTGGTCCTTGCCGAACATCTCGAAATCGACGCCGAGCGCCGCCCAGCGCATGCCGAAATCGGGTTTCCACTGCATCTTGGCGCGCCCGCCCGTTACCGATTGCGTGATCTCCTCGCCGTCTTCATCGTCGAAGCTGATCGTGCCGGCGGCCGCATCGATGCGCTTCATCGGCACGTAAAGCACGCGGCCGGATTTGGGCGAGATCGGCAGGAATGGCGAATAGGTTTGCCGCCGCTCCTCGCCCAGCGTCGGCAGCATGATCGCCATGATCTCGTCGTAGACGGCAAGCGCCTTCAGCAAGGTCGCGTCGAAGGCGCCGGACTTGTAGAGCTCGGTGGCGGATTTGAACTCGTACTTGAAGCCGAAGCCATCGAGGAACGCGCACAGCCGCGCATTGTTGTGGTGGGCGAAACTTGCGTGCGTGCCGAACGGGTCGGGTACATCGGTCAGCGGGCGCTGCAGATAGGGGCGCAGCATGTCGTGATTGGGTACGTTCTCGGGCAGCTTGCGCATGCCGTCCATGTCGTCAGAGACGCAGATGATCTTGCTGGCGATCTTGCCGTCGGTCAGCGCATGGAAGGCGTTGCGCACCATGCTCGTGCGCACCACTTCGCCGAAGGTGCCAATGTGCGGCAGGCCGGAGGGGCCGTAGCCGGTCTCGAAGATCACCACCTGCTGGGGCCGCTTCTGCACCCGCTCCAACAACAGGCGCGCCTGCTCGAACGGCCAGGCCTTGGCGGCGGCGGCGAGGGTGGCGAGGTCAGACATGGGCGAATCCGGGCATCAGCCTGATTAAACGCCGGGGCCTGTTCTGCCAAATGCGCTATTCCGCGCCGGATTTGCTGGCTTTGCGCGCGAACAACCGCTCCCGCAGCCTGCCCAGCGCCGCGCGCCGGCCAGCCAGGAACGACCAGCCCAGCACGCCCGCGCCGACCCAGAACACCACCTCCAGGCTCAGCGCCGCCGCAGTGATCAGCGCCGTCCAGGTCGCCAGGTCCGGATCGAAGAAGAAAAAGCCGATCGCCGCCGCACTCCAGCTCGCCGCCACCGCTGCGCCGGCGAGGCCAAGCAGCATCCATTTGGTTTTCATATTCGCCTCCGTGGTTGGCCCTGAGCCGCCGCGCGGGGGCGCTTCGGATGCGGGGGCTTTGCGAAATTCGCGACGCCGGGCACAATCGGGCCCATGCGCACCCTGATCCTCTTCCGCCACGCCAAGGCCGTCCGCGCCAACGAAGCGCCCAGCGACGAGGCGCGCGAGCTGACCGGGCGCGGAAAACGCGAGGCGGCGCTGGCGGGGGAGGCGATGGCGGCGGCGGGTCTCGCCCCGGAGCTGGCGCTCTGCTCGGCCGCCACGCGCACGCGCGAGACCGCCGCGCACGGCCTCGCCAATTTCAAGCTCGAAACCCGCGCCGAGGACGCGCTCTACCTCGCCGCGCCCGAGGGCCTGTGGGACGCGTTCGTGGCTGACGACGCGCCCAGCGTGGTGCTGGTCGGCCACAATCCCGGCATCGGCGAATTGTGCTCGATGCTGATCCACCAGGCCCATGACGGCTCCAAGCTGGCGCGCGACTTTTCCCGCGATTTTCCCACCGCCGCCTGGGCCGCGTTCGAGATCAAGGGCGAGCGCCTGCGCGCCGCTGGCCCGCGCCTGCTGGCGGCGTGGAAGCCGGAGCGGGGCGGGGATTAGATGCGCCTGGTGCTCGACACCAATGTCATGGTTGCGGCTTTCAGGAGCCGAACGGGGGCGTCGGCTCGCTTGGACGACCTTGCCCGTGACGAAGCGGAATCAGGCAGCGTGGTCGCGCCGGCCATTTGCGCGTCGGAGATGCTGCGGTTGGCCGGGGCGTATTCGCTGCCGTTCCACACCCACAGCGGATGCTCGAAGCCGGGGCCGGCGAAGGCGATGTCGCGCACGCCGCTGGTTTGGCTCGCTAGCACCGCAAGGTAGCCGCCGCGGCTGGAATAGATCGCGCGCCAGCTGGCGCCGTCGCGTCTGAGCAGCGTCAGTCCCGGCCCGTCGCCGTAGCAGGCGGCGGTGTTGGGTCCGCCCTCCATCACCAGCAGCGCCGCGGACCCGACCGCGCCGCCCAGTTCAACCGGCCGCACTTGCGGCGTCACTTTCTCCCCGCACTCGTTCTCGACCAGTCCGCCAGCGTCGGCGCGCAGATTTTGCGACGCCAGCAGCGCGGCGCGTTCGCCATCGCCGAGCGCCGCGGCTTGCGCGGGCGAGCCGGTTTGCGCCCCCGCTCCGCCAGGGTCGGCGGCCGGTCCGCAGGCGGCCAGCGCAAACAGCACAACCGAAGCAAGCGTCAGGCGCATGGGATGTTCCTCCTTGCGCCATCTAGCCCCAAACGCCCGCGCCCGACTAGACCTGTGCAGTCCCGCGCTCACGCTTCCCAATCGCTCGCTTCGTCGAGCAGGAATTGGCGGAAGGCGGCGATGCGTTTGGAGCGTTTTAGGTCGCTCGGATAGATGAAATAGACTTCGAACGCGGGGCCGGGCAGGTCGGGCAGCACTTTCACCAGATGCGGGCTTTCGCGGGCCATGTAATCGGGCACGCTGGCGATGCCGAAGCCGCTCTCGACCGCCCGCAGCATGCCGTAGACATTGTTGATTTCCAGCAGCGGCGGCCTCGGCTTGGCGTCCTCGCGGCCGGCGCGCTGGGCCCAGTCGAGTTCGCGCATCGGCGTCGGCACGCCTTGCTGGTAGGCGATGATGCGGTGGGTATCGAGATCCTCCACCTGCTTGGGCACGCCATGGCGCTTGAGATAATCGCCCGAGGCGTAGAGGCTGACGCGCACCTCGAACAATTTGCGCTGGATCAGGTCGGCGTGGGTGGCCGCCCACAGCCGGATGGCGCACTCGGCCTCCAGTTTCAAGAGATCGTATTCGCGGTCGTCGAGCAGCAATTGCACCCGGGTTTCGGGGTATTTGTCGGCGAAATTGACCAGCCGCGGGGCCAGCCAGGTGGCGCCGAAGGCGATCGGGGCGGTGACCTTCAAATCGCCGATCACCTTCTCGCGCGCGTCCTTCAGCGTCGATTCGGCGATCACCGCCGCGCCGGCCATTTCTCGGGTAAACTCGCGTAGCGCCATGCCCGGCCCGGTCAGCAGCAGCCCGCGCGCGTGGCGCTGGAACAGCGGCACGCCGAGGTGGTTTTCCAGCGCCGCGATCTGGCGGCTGACCGAGGATTGCGACACGCCAAGCTTTTCGGCGGCGGCGGTCAGGCTGCCGGTCTCGGCGGCGAAGTGGAAGGTCTTGAGCTTGTCCCAGTCCATACGGCGCATCCGTTGCAGCGACCGCGCGGCGGCCCAATGCAATATTGCATAGCTCCATCGGCTGGGAAAGGGCGCCCGCTTGGCGGGCGGGCCGGGCTGGTCTACCCACCGCCCCGGCATGACACCGCGCGACAGAATCCGGAATTTTTCAATCGTGGCCCATATCGACCACGGCAAATCCACGCTCTCGGACCGGCTGATTCAGGAGACGGGAGGGCTGACAGCGCGTGAGATGACAGAGCAGGTTCTCGATACGATGGACATCGAGAAGGAGCGGGGGATCACCATCAAGGCGCAGACGGTGCGGCTGGATTACCGGGCCAAGGACGGGCTCGACTACGTGCTGAACCTGATGGACACGCCGGGGCACGTGGATTTCGCCTATGAGGTTTCGCGCTCGCTGGCGGCGTGCGAAGGCGCGCTGCTGATCGTCGACGCTTCTCAGGGCGTGGAAGCGCAGACGCTCGCCAACGTCTATCAGGCGCTCGACCACAATCTCGAAATCGTGCCGGTGCTCAACAAGATCGACCTCCCTGCTGCCGAGCCCGAACGCATCCGCCAGCAGATCGAGGACGTGATCGGGCTCGATGCGAGCCAAGCCATCCTCGCTTCCGGCAAGACCGGCGAGGGCATTGCCGAATTGCTCGAAGCCATCGTCACCCGCCTGCCGCCGCCAAAATCCGGTGACGCCGCCGCGCCGCTGAAGGCGCTGCTGGTCGATGCCTGGTACGATGCCTATCTCGGCGTCGTCGTTCTCTTTCGCGTCATCGACGGGGTGATGAAGAAGGGCATGCGCATCAAGCTGATGCAGACCAGCGCCGATTACAGCATCGACACGCTCGGCGTGCTGCGTCCCAAGCGCCAGGAAATGACCGAACTCGGCCCCGGCGAGATCGGCATCCTGACCGGCTCGATCAAGGAAGTCGCCGACGCCCGCGTCGGCGACACCATCACCGAATATCGCCGCGAAACCGCGACCGCGTTGCCCGGCTTCAAGCCGGCGCAGCCAGTGGTGTTTTGCGGTTTGTTTCCCCAGGACGCCGCCAATTTCGAGGATCTGCGCGCGGCGATGAGCCGGCTGCGGCTCAACGACGCCAGCTTTTCCTTCGAGATGGAAACCTCCGCCGCGCTCGGCTTCGGCTTCCGCTGCGGCTTTCTGGGGCTGCTGCACTTGGAGATCATCCAGGAGCGGCTCTCGCGCGAGTTCAATCTCGACCTGATCGCCACCGCGCCGAGCGTGGTTTATCGCGTGCACATGAACAATGGCGAAGTGAAGGAGCTGCACAATCCGGCCGATTTGCCCGATACCGTGTTCATCAAGGAAATCGAGGAACCCTGGATCAAGGCGACAATCCTGACGCCCGACGAATATCTCGGCTCGATCATCAAGCTGTGCCAGGACCGCCGCGGTGTGCAAAAGGAGCTGAACTATGTCGGCTCGCGCGCCATGCTGGTGTACGAATTGCCGCTGAACGAAGTGGTGTTCGATTTTTATGATCGGTTGAAGAGCATTTCCAAAGGCTATGCCAGTTTCGATTACCAGCTGAGCGATCACCGCGTCGGCAATCTGGTGAAGATGAGCATTCTGGTCAACGACGAGCCGGTCGACGCGCTCTCCATGCTGGTGCACGCCGGCCGCGCCGAAAGCCGCGGCCGCGCCATGGTGGAAAAGCTGAAAGAGCTGATCCCGCAGCACATGTTCAAGATTCCGATACAAGCGGCGATTGGCGGAAGGATCATCGCGCGGGAGACTCTTTCTGCTTTGCGTAAAGACGTGACGGCAAAATGCTACGGCGGTGACGCCTCGCGTAAACGCAAGCTCCTGGACAAGCAAAAAGAGGGCAAGAAAAAAATGCGCCAATTCGGCAAAGTCGATATCCCGCAGGAGGCGTTTATTGCGGCGTTGAAAATGGATTCTGACTGAGCGCGTCAAGACGCGCCCAGCCAGAATCCATCCCGGACGGGAGCGCAATTGGTCCTAATCCGCCATCGCCGCAATCGCGCGCGCTTGCAGGGCGGCGCGCAGGGCGGGCGAAGGGACCATGGTTTTGCGGGTGTGGGTGTCGAAGGTGAGCGCGATCACGTCGAGGCGGGCCCAGCCGGCGCCGCTTTCGGGATCGAGCAGCCAGTGGCAGAGCTGCATGGTCTTTTCGGCGACGGCGACGATCGCGGAATGCACTTCGATCAAATCGCCCGCGCGCGGCCAGGCCTGCACCGAGAGCCGCGCCTCCATCACCGCCCCGGGTTCGGTGGCGATTCCGCGCGCGGCGGCTTCCGCGGCCAGCGCGGCGCGCCAGTCGGCGAGGAAATTCGGCACCGCATCGGAAACCCGCCCGATCAGCTGTTCGCCGCGCAAGCGCCCGAAAGCGTCGCACTGGTCTGGCGTCACCAGCGCCGCGCCAATGCGCTGGGCCCCAAGCTGGGCGGCGCGGGCGAGGCTCAGCGGGGTCGGCTTGGCGAAGCCGGCGAGCGAGCGCGCCTTGGCGTGATCGGGGGCCGCGCAGGCGAGCCGCGCAGCGGCCGCGCGCGAGCGCCCCGACCACGGAAAAGCGCGGAAGTCGCGCGTGTCGGCATGGGCGATGCGTACGTTGAACACCGAAGCGGGCGCGCCGTCGGCGTGGCGCATGTCAAGGCACACCGTCGCATCGTTCTTGCCCAGGTCGAGCACGCCGCCATGCATGATTAGCGGCGCGCCGGCGCGCGCCTCCTGCAAGAACCGCATGTGCAGATCGAGCGGAACCAGGGTCGATCCCGCCGACGGCGTGAACGCGCGCGGCATTTCCAGCTTGAGCGCCAAATACGCCAGCCCGCTGATCGCGCGTTCGACATGGAAGCGGATGTTGAGATGGCCGCCATCGTCGCACTCCCAGGTATTGGCGCTGCCCTGGTAGAGCGGCGCCGGCAGGGGCGGGGGATGGCTCACGCCGCTTGCTGGCATGCGGCGCACAGGCCGGTGGCCTCGATCATGGTGCGGCGGATGGCGAAGCCGTCGCGGCTGGCGGCCTCGGAGAGATCGACCAGCGCGTGGCCGGCGTCGAACTCCTCCGCCGCGCCGCATTTTTCGCAGATCAGAAAAATGGTCGAGCGCGCGCAAGCGCCGATGTCGCAGGCGACGAAGGCGTTCAAGCTCTCGATGCGGTGGGCGAGGCCGAGCCGCACCAGAAAGTCGAGCGCGCGGTAGATGGTCGGGGGCTTGGCCGCAGCATGCGCGGTGTCGAGCCTGGGCAGCAAGTCGTAAGCCTTGGCCGGGCCCTCATGGTCGAGCAGCAATTCGAGCACGCGCAGGCGCAGCGGGGTCAGGCTTTCGCCCGCACTCACGCAGCGCCGACGCGCTTCTTCGATCTGGCCAGCGCGATCATGGTGAGTGTGCGACATTGGCGGCCATGATCGCAGGCTGCGGGATTGAGGGGAAGATGGCGTGCACCCGGCAATCCACTAAGCTTGCCAGTGGCCCACTAAGCTTGCCAGTGGTGCCGCAAAAATGCCTAAATCGCCCCCTTGCGGCGCCGCAGCAAAGGGTGCATATCCCCGCGTTCGCCCGGGAGGTTAACCCGGTCGAAACCTGTTCAAGACTGCAGGCGCCACGCACGAGGCCGCCCGAGAGGGTGTTTTGTGCGCGGCTTAAATCTTTGAAAGCGTTGGCGAAACGCCGCCGCTTTCGGGGCCAGCACGAGACAGAAGCTGACGTTTTTCGGGGTGGGCGTCAAGCCCGTTCCCGCAGGCCGGCCTCTGGGACAGCGCGCGCATGCGAGGTGCCGACCCGGGGGTCAATCCGCCGGCCGGCCGTTTTCCGTGCGCCATGGGCGCGCCGGATTGGCCGGGGCGCCTACTGAGACCGCCCGGCGCTCGGCCGGGTGGGAAAGGAGATTGCAATGGATCGTGCTCAGAAGGCCGAAACGGTGGAATCGCTGAAAGGCGTGTTCGCCGGGGCTGGAGTGATGGTGGTCGGCCATTATTCCGGTTTGACCGTTGCGGATATGACGGTGCTGCGTTCCCGGCTTCGCCAAGCCGGGGCCTCGCTCAAGGTTGTGAAAAACCGCCTCGTTAAATTGGCCATCGATGGCACGCCCAAGGCTGCCGCCGCGTCCATGTTCACTGGGCCCACGGCCATCGCTTACTCCGCCGATCCGATCGCGGCCGCCAAGGTCGCTGTCGGCTACGCCAAGGAGAAGGAGCGGTTCGTCGTGCTCGGCGGTTTGTACGGCGACCAATTGCTCGACAAGGACGGCGTCATGGCTCTGGCCACGCTGCCTTCCTTGGACGAATTGCGCGGCAAGCTGGTCGGTCTGATTCAGGCCCCCGCAACCAAGATCGCCGGAGTGCTGGCAGCGCCCGGGGCTCAGCTCGCCCGGCTGCTCAACGCCTACGCGACCAAGGATGCCGCCTAACCCGTCATTGCCGCTAATTTGAACCGCAACAAACAAATCTCAGAAGGGTGCCAACACCATGTCGAAGCTTGATAAAATCGTCGATGATCTGTCCTCGCTCACGGTCATCGAAGCGGCCGAGCTGGCCAAGAAGTTGGAAGAGAAGTGGGGCGTCTCCGCCGCCGCGCCGGTGGCCGTCGCCGCCGCCGCCGCCGGCCCCGCCGCAGCGATTGAGGAAAAGACCGAGTTCACGGTCATGCTCACCGGCGCCGGCGACAAGAAGATCGAAGTGATCAAGGAAGTGCGCGCCATCACCGGCCTCGGGCTGAAGGAAGCCAAGGATCTGGTCGAAGGCGCGCCGAAGGCCGTCAAGGAAGGCGTGAACAAGGCCGATGCCGAGAAATTCAAGGCCCAACTCGAGAAGGCCGGCGCCAAGGTCGATCTGAAATAAGCCAAGCGAACGCGGGCGCCTGCTTTTCGGGCTGGCGCCCGCTAGTGCGCATCTTGTACAAGATGCGCCGGAACGCCGCCCGCCCGCGGCGTTTCGTCAGGTTTCGGCCCGGCGGCGCGCGCCGTCAGGGCCGGTAGGGGCGGAAGGCGGCTCATGCGCCGCGCTCGCGGATCCTACGGCCGGGGATTCGCTTCGAGCGCCGCGCCCTTGGGGAGAGCAGATGGCGCTGTCGTTTACGGGTAAGAAGCGTATCCGCAAATCGTTCGGCAAGATCCCGGAAGCCGGGGCGATGCCAAACCTGATCGAGGTGCAAAGGAGCTCCTACGATCAATTCCTGCAGAAGGATCAGCGCTCCTACGAGCGCATCGAGGAAGGCCTGCAGGCGGTGTTCCGGTCGGTGTTTCCGATCCGCGATTTCTCCGATCGCGCCGTGCTCGAATACGTCTCCTACGAATTCGAGGAGCCGAAATTCGACGTCGAGGAATGCCAGCAGCGCGACATGACCTATGCCGCGCCGCTGAAGGTGAAGCTGCGCCTGATCGTGTTCGAAACCGACGAGGAAACCGGGGCCAAGTCGGTCAAGGACATCAAGGAACAGGACGTCTATCTGGGCGACATTCCCTTGATGACCGACAAGGGCACGTTCGTGGTCAACGGCACCTAGCGGGTGATCGTCAGCCAGATGCACCGCTCGCCGGGCGTGTTCTTCGATCACGACAAGGGCAAGACCCATGCTTCCGGCAAATTGCTGTTCGCGGCGCGGGTGATCCCGTATCGCGGTTCGTGGCTCGATTTCGAGTTCGACGCCAAGGACACCATGTTCGTGCGCATCGATCGTAAGCGCAAACTGCCGGCGACTACGCTGCTCTACGCGCTCGGCATGTCCAACGAACAGATTCTCGCGACGTTCTATCAGTCCTCGACCTACAAGCGGACGCGCGCCGGCTGGACCACACGCTATCGTGCGGAACGTTGGCGCGGGGTGAAGCCGAACTATGATCTGGTGGACGCCAAGACCGCCAAGGTGGTGGCCGAAGCGGGAAAGAAAATTTCCGCGCGCATCGCCAGCAAGCTGGTCGAGGATGGGCTGGTCGATATCCAGGTGCCGAGCGAGGATTTGTTCGACCGCTACATCGCCGAGGACATCGTCAATCCCGAGACCGGGGAAATCTACGTCGAAGCCGGCGACGCGCTGAGCGAAGAGGTGCTGGCGACCTTGATCGAAGCCGGCATCCACGATCTGCCGATCCTCGACATCGATCCGGCGACGATCGGCCCCTATATCCGCAATACGCTGAAGCTCGACAAGAACGAGAACCGCGAGCAGGCGCTGTTCGACATCTACCGCGTCATGCGCCCCGGCGAGCCGCCGACCATCGACACCGCCGAAGTGCTGTTCAACGCGCTGTTCTCCGATGGCGAACGCTACGACCTTTCCGCCGTCGGCCGCGTGAAGATGAACATGCGCCTGGGGCTCGACACTGACGACACCGTGCGCGTGTTGCGGCTCGAGGACATCATCGAAGTGCTGCGCACCCTGACTGAATTGCGCGACGGTCGCGGCGAGATCGACGATATCGACAATCTCGGCAACCGCCGCGTGCGCTCGGTCGGCGAACTGATGGAAAATCAGTATCGCATCGGCCTGCTGCGGATGGAGCGGGCGATCAAGGAACGCATGTCCTCGGTCGATATCGAAACGGTGATGCCGCACGATCTGATCAACGCCAAGCCGGCGGCGGCGGCGGTGCGCGAATTCTTCGGCTCCTCGCAGCTGTCGCAATTCATGGACCAGACCAACCCGTTGTCGGAAATCACCCACAAGCGGCGCTTGTCGGCGCTCGGCCCCGGGGGCCTCACCCGCGAGCGCGCCGGCTTCGAGGTGCGCGACGTGCACCTGACCCATTATGGCCGCATCTGCCCGATCGAAACCCCGGAAGGCCCCAACATCGGCTTGATCAACTCGCTCGCCACCCACGCGCGCATCAACAAATACGGCTTCATCGAGAGCCCGTACCGCAAGGTGCACCACGGCAAGCCGAGCGACGAGATCGTCTATCTCTCGGCCATGGAGGAAACCAAGCATAAGATCGCCCAAGCCAACGCCGCCATGGATGAGAAGGGCAAGCTGGTCGATGATCTGGTGCAGGCGCGCGAGAGCGGCGAGGCGAAGTTGATCCCGCGCGAGGAAATCGATTTGATGGACGTGTCGCCGAAACAGGTGGTTTCGGTGGCTGCGGCGCTGATTCCGTTCCTCGAGAACGACGACGCCAATCGCGCGCTGATGGGCTCGAACATGCAGCGCCAGGCGGTGCCGCTGGTTCGCGCCGAGGCGCCGTTCGTCGGCACCGGCATGGAAGGTATTGTTGCGCGCGACTCGGGTGCGGCGATCGCCGCGCGCCGCTCGGGCGTGATCGACCAGATCGACGCCACCCGCGTGGTCATTCGCGCAACGGAAGATCTCGATCCGACCAAGTCGGGCGTCGATATCTACCGGCTGATGAAGTACCAGCGCTCGAACCAGTCGACCTGCATCAACCAGCGTCCGCTGGTGAAGGTCGGCGACATCGTCAAGAAGGGCGACATCATCGCTGACGGTCCTTCGACGGACCTGGGCGAACTGGCGCTCGGCCGTAACGTGCTCGTCGCGTTCATGCCGTGGAACGGCTACAACTTCGAGGACTCGATCCTGATCTCCGAGCGCATCGTGAAGGACGACGTGTTCACGTCGATCCACATCGAAGAGTTCGAGGTGGCGGCCCGTGACACCAAGCTCGGCCCGGAAGAAATCACTCGCGATATCCCGAACGTTGGCGAAGAAGCGCTTCGCAACCTCGACGAAGCGGGCATCGTGGCGATCGGCGCCGAACTTGAGCCGGGCGATATTCTCGTCGGCAAGGTGACGCCAAAGGGCGAAAGC
>JANNQT010000027.1:0-11464 GCA_031400895.1 Alphaproteobacteria bacterium
CGCTGGTGGGCGTGTTCGTGCTCGCCTTCACACTCGCTACAGCGCTGCAGATCAAGGCCCACCACGACAACGCCCGCGACATGATCCTCGCCGCGCAAGGCTCGACCGCGGCCCTGGTCGCTGAACGCGTCAACGCCAATATCGCCCTCGCCGTCGGCGCCAGCGCCGCCGCTGCCGAACTGGCCGGCGATAGTGAAGCGCTGGCCGCGGCCAGCGCGCGCACGCCGCCGGCGTTCGCCGCCGCCGTCAGCGACCGCAACGGCGAGATCGTGGCGATCACCGATCCCCGCCAAGCCGCGCTCGCGGCCGCCGCGTTGCGCAGCGCCGGCCAGGCGCAAGTGTGGGCCGGCGCGCCCGACATGGGCGGGCTCGCCACCGCGCCGGTGGTGGTGCGCCGCGCCGGCGAGCGCACCCTGGTCACCCTGCTCGACGCCTCGGCGCTGTTGCCTGACCTCGACGCCGCCGCGCGCGTGCTGATCGCCTCGCGCGACGGGGCTGTGCTTTATGCCTCGCCGGCGCTCGAACGCACCGGCTCGCGCGCGTGGAACCAGGCGCTTCGGGTAGGGTCCAACGCGTTGATCGAAGACGGCGAAGGCCGCGCCTGGGCGGTCGCGCGCGCGCCTGCCCAGACGGGCGATCTGGTCGTCATTGCCGCCAGCGCCGCGCCCACGTCGCTGTCGCTGTGGCTTGGCGCGCTGCTGCGCTTTGCCTTCATGACCGCCGCGCCGTTGGCGGCGATCGGCGTGCTTTATCTGATGATGCGCCAGAACGCGCAGCGCGCGCGCTTGGCCGAGGCCGAGGCGACGCGGACGGAGACGCATTTCCGCATCGCCGCCGATGGCGCCCGTGTCGGCGTGCTGGAATGGCGCCCAAGCGCCGACGAAGTGCAATTGTCCGAGCAGGCCGCGCGCCTGCTGCAAACTTCCGCCGACGTGCTGTCGCTGCGCAAATTTCTTGATCTCATCGCCCCCGACGACCGCTTCAGCACCGAGGAGGAATTCCGCCGCGCCCGCCAGACCGGCCTGCTTGATGCGCGCTTCCGGGTGGCGCGCGGCGCCGGCATCGCCTGGATCGAAGCCCGCGGCGCGGCGGTGGAAAGCGGCGGGAGCGCCGAAGTGCGGGTGTTCGGCACCGTCATCGACGTCACCCAGCGACAAGAAACGCAGGCGCGCGTCTCCCACCTCGAGCGCCAGCTGCGCGCCGCCATCGAGAATTTCTCCGGCCCGTTCGCGCTTTGGGACGGCCGCCGCCGGCTGCTTTTGTGGAACCAGAGCTTCGCCGCAGCCTTCAATCTCGGCCCCGAAATCCTGCGCGCGCGCGCTTCCTACGAGGCGATCGCGGCGGCTTCCGCGCCCAGCATTCGCCGCGAGCGCTACGAGGACGACAATCCCGAAGTGCGGGTGGTGGAGCTCTCCAGCGGCGTATGGCTGCACCTGGTGGAGCGCCGCGCCGCCGATGGCAGCCTGATCACCCTGGGCGTCGACATCACCGCGCTCAAGCGCAAGGAAGAAGACCTCGCCCGCAATCAGCGCCGGCTGACCGAGGCGCTGAGCCGCGCCGAAAGCCAGGAATACCGCATCAAGGCGCTGGCGCGCGAGGCGCACGAGGAGCGCCAGAAGGCCGAGGAAGCCAGCCGTGCGAAATCCACTTTCCTGGCCAACATGAGCCACGAATTGCGCACCCCGCTCAACGCCGTGATCGGCTTCTCCGAGATCATGGCCAAGGAATTGTTCGGTCCGATCCAGAACGAACAATACAGGCAATATGCCGGCGACATCTTCGACAGCGGCAACCATTTGCTCGACCTGATCAACGACATCCTCGACATGGCCAAGATCGAGGCCAACAAATTGACGCTCGCGCCGCGTCCGCTCGACCCGATGGTGGCGATCGAGCAGGCGGTGCGGCTGACCAAGCGCAAGGCCGAGGACAAAGGCTTGCAGATCGTGGTCGATGCCGAGGAATTGCCTGAGATCGAGGCCGATCACCGAGCGGTGAAACAGATTTTGCTCAACCTGTTGTCGAACGCGGTGAAGTTCACCGATCACGGCGCGATCATGGTCTATGGGCGCGCCACGCCCGGCCAGCTGACCTTGCGCGTGATCGACACCGGCTGCGGCATTCCCCCCGAACACCTGCCGCGGCTGGCGCGTCCGTTCGAGCAGGTCGAGGAAGAGCTCACCCGCAACAATCACGGCACCGGCCTTGGCCTCGCGCTCACCAAGTCACTCACCGAAATGCACGGCGGCAAGTTCGCCATCCAGAGCGAGCTCGGGCGCGGCACTATCGTCACGGTGACGCTGCCGCGCCAGTTCGGCGGCAATCGCGCCAAGCAAGCCGACGAAGCGGCGTGAGCTGGCGGTACCCAATCGTGATTCCGAGGGCTAGACGTTGAATTGTTCGCGCAGGATGCGTTCGTCGAGCGCATGGCCGTGATCGAACAGCAGCGTCAGCGCCGCGCCGGTATCTTCGCGGATATCGACGGCCCTGACGTTGCGGGTTTCGAGATTGTCGGCTGAGGCGCTGACGCCGCGGCGCTCGGGTTCGACCACCTCGATGCGGACCTGGGCGGTGTGCCCCAACAGCGCCCCGCGCCAGCGTCGCGGACGGAAGGCGCTGATCGGGGTCAGCGCCAAGAGCCGGGCGTTGATCGGCAGGATCGGGCCGTGGGCGGAGAGGTTGTAGGCGGTCGATCCCGCTGGCGTCGCCACCATCACCCCATCGCAAAGCAGGTCGGACATGCGCTCGGCCCCATCGACGATGATCTTGAGCCGCGCCGATTGCGCGGTCTGGCGCAGCAGTGACACCTCGTTGAAGGCGCGTTCGGTAACGATGGCGCCGTCGAGCGTCTCACAGCGCGCCGCCAGCGGGCTGATCTTGATCGGGGTGGCTTTTTCAAGCCGCGCCGGCAGGTCGGCCTCGTTGTAATCGTTCATCAGGAAGCCGACTGTGCCGCGGTTCATGCCGTAAACCGGCTTCTTGTCCTTGAGCCGCTTGCGCAGGGTGTCGAGCATGTGGCCGTCGCCGCCGAGGGCGACGATCACCTCCGCGCCGGCCTCGCCAGCGTCGCCATAGGCTTGGCGCAGCCGCGTCAAGGCTTCCTGCGCTTCCGGGCGCGCGCTGGCGGTAAAGGCGAGCTTCATGGCGCCTGTATGTACCGGCGCGCGCGCGCCGGCAAATTCTACGAGGCGCCGAAAAGCGGTTTGCCCCGCGCCCATGGCGGGATTAGGGTCGCTGGCGGAGGCACTTATGGCGGACGATCCTGGAGCATCGATAAAGACCCGCGTCAGTGCGGAGGAATGGCAGGCGCGCGTCGATTGCGCCGCGCTTTACCGGCTGGTGGCGCTGCACGGCTGGGACGACATGATCTTCACGCATATTTCCATGCGGGTGCCGGGACCGGAGCACCATTTTCTGATCAACCCCTATGGCTTGTTTTTCGAGGAGATAACTGCCTCGTCGCTGGTCAAGGTCGATCTCGAAGGCAATATCGTCGCGCCGACGCCCTATTATATCAATCCAGCCGGTTTCACCATCCACTCGGCCATTCACGCAGCGCGCGAGGACGCGCTTTGCGTTATGCATTTGCACACCGACGCCGGTGTCGGCGTCTCGGCGCAGAAGCACGGCTTGTTGCCGATCTCGCAGAACGCGCTGCTGGTGCTTCCGCACCTTGCCTATCATGATTATGAAGGCGTCGCGCTCAATCTTGATGAGCGCGAGCGGCTGGTGCGCGACATTGGCGCAGCCAAACTCATGCTTCTGCGTAATCACGGCACGCTCGCGGTGGGCGTCAACGCCGCGGATGCTTTTGTCGGCATTTTCTTTCTTGAGCGCGCCTGCGCCCAGCAAGTGAATGCGCTGAGTGGGGGGCGGGAATGCGCATTGATCGCGCCGGAAGCAGCCCAAGCGGAGGCGCGCGGCCAAAGCGCCGGCTTGGCGATGGTGTCGGGGCTCGCCTGGCCCGGCCTCAAGCGCAAGCTCGACCGGCATTCGCCGGGCTACGATTCCTAGGCGCGCTGATTGCACTGACGCCAGCGCCAGCGATCGGCGGCGCTTGGCGCGCGCCTGACGGCGGGCAGGAAATCTGGACCAGCGGCGCAGGCCAGCGCGAAGAGCAGAGCGTTGTTGAATCCTCGCTCTATCTTGAACTCCCGTTCGCCGAAGATTGGTCGTTTGTCGCCACGCCGTGGTTCGAACAGAATTACGACACCGTCGATGGCTGGCGCGGCGAGGCGACGTTTGGCGCAAAGCGCGTCTGGAGCGGCGAGCATGGGGCGCTGGCGCTGCAAGCCGGCGCCTACTGGCAATCGCATCCCGATGAGGATTGCGGCGAAGGCGGGGTCGAGCTGCGCGGATTGCTGGGGCGCAATCTGGGGGCGCTCAGCTTCGTCAACCTGGAAGCGGCGGGCAGCGTGCTTGAGGGCGGTTGCGGGGGCGAGCGGCTGGAGCTCACTTTCGGCCGGCGCTGGGGAGAGCATTGGCTCGGCCTGGCGCAAGTGTTTGGCGATTGGCGCGCGGGCGAGGGTTACGAAGACAATGTGAAGGCTCAAATCAGTCTGGTGCGTCTGGGCGACGGCGGGGCCGGCCTGCAGCTGGGCGTGCGGGCCCGGCTCGATGGCGACGACAGCGAACCGGCTCTGATGGTTGGCTTCTGGGGCACGCCGGGCGACTGAGATTAGGTTCTAACCAAGCTGAATCGGCGCTCGCCTCCCTCGACGGTCTCCGAAGTAATCATAATAGCCATTTCGCGGCCCTGCGCGTGCCCATGGTTTTCCGCTTCGCAATTGTCAACGGCCTAGCCGCCCTTCGCCTTCGCCACAATATGCGCCGCGATCATCTCGGCGATCTCGGGTTGGTCGAAATAGGTGGTGTGGATCAGGCTTTCCCAGGTCATGGCGTCGGTGGCGAGATTGGTGAGGGGCGCGTTGGTGTCGGCGCCGACGGTGAACAGCGACCAGCGATATTTGTCGATCAGTTTGTCGGCGGCGGCGCCGGCGGCTGCTTGCATGCGGCTGGCGCACTCGCCTTCGAGTTTCATGCTCTGGGTGAAGTGGGTGTGGGAATCGGTGGAGACGTTGCAGATCACCTGATCGCCGTCGCGCCCCAGCGCCACGCCGCGAAACACCCCGGAAACAAAGCCATTGAGCGGCCCGCGCGCGCCCACTTCGGCGGCGCCGCCGATCACAAAGCGATAGAAGAGATAAGTCAGCACGAACACGACCGGCGCGAGGATCAGCATGATCATGATCGCGGCAACACTGTTGCCGGCGTCGGTCGCGGTTTCCGCGTCGCCGACGATACTGAAAACATCGACCCCCATGAAATAGGCCAGCGGAATACCGATCCCCATCGCCAGAACCGCCAGCACGCCCCACGAAATCGCCGCCGCGTTGGAGCCGCGAAACAGCGCCCCGCGCGGGAACGCCTCCAGCGGCACTTCCTCAACCCGGCGCAGGAAGCTGATCGCCTCATCGTTCTCGTGCCAGATCGCCAGCACCTGGTGAGCCTCGCTGCTGGAGCGACGCGGGCGCAGAATGCGCCGGGCGCCGCGGCGGGACATGCCGAACATGAATAACAGCGACAGGCCGATAATGCCGAACATGATCATGAGCGCGGTTGGGCTCATGCTCTGTTCGGCGTCGAACCACATCGCCGCCACGATCAGCGGGAACACGATAATGCTGCCCCATGTCAGCACCATGAAAGCCAGCCCCGCCAGGCGCTGGAAAAAACCGGTGCGCAGATTGAGGAAGGGCGTGCCAACCGTGATCAGGCTGGCGATCGGCTCGGCCTTGCGCGGCTTGACGCCCCAACGCAGACGCACCGCTGCTTCGTTGGCGACGTTGCCGCCGTGGCTATGGCCGATCACGTGTACGCTGTCATAGCGCCCAGCGCAGCTCTTCAGCTCCTTCGCCAGCTTCTCCGCGCCCTTCTCGCGCTCGGCGGCGCTGTTGGCGCCTGACCACAGCACCGGCACGATGTCGGCCTGGACACCTTGGCTGGCCAGACGCTGGCGCAGGCGTTCGGTGAAACCCGCGCCGCGCTGAAACCATTTCGGCCCGTCGGGTCCCTCGGCGGTGTCGCCGGTGCCGTGCACGGTAACGATCGCGATTTTGTCCTTGGCCATGAAATGTCCCCTCGCCGCCAAGCTAAGCCAGCCGCGCCCGCTGGCAAGAGATGCACCCAGTAGGCGAGTAGGTTTCGTATTGTTCCCCTGGCAAGGGTGGAGTATAGGTCGTCACGGGAGGCTATCATGTTGCGACGCCTGCTAGACCAAGCAATGCCCCTGGCCGCCGGCGCCTGGCGGGCGCTGGCCGGTGCAATCTCCAGCCTGCGCCGCGCCGCCGCCAGCGATCCGCGACTGCGCGAGCGCGCCACCGGCATCAGCGCCTTCGCCGCCATCGCCCTGTTTGCCGGATTTAGCCTCGATTATCTGCTCACTGGCGGGCCGCGCTGGAGCGGCGCCCAGGCCGCGCGGCTCGCGGCGGTGGCGGATTATTCCAGGCTCGAAGCGCTGCCGGAACTTGCCTATGTGACGCCCACGCTGACGGCCAAGGCCGCGCCGGCGCTCGACTTCATTCCCGCCGGCTATCCCCTTGCTGCCGGCGAGGCCCTGCTGGGCGGCCCCGAAACTACGCGCGCCGCCCCACTCAAACCGGCAAGCCCCAGCAAACCGAAAGCCTGAGGCCTAATACTCACTTTCCTTGGCGCCTTAGTCACGGAAAAAGCGCGCGTCTTTCGCGTGCTTTGCCGTGATCTTCGGCGGCCAGGAAGCTGGAATAATCATGGACCGCCGGCGCACTCGTCGGCATCGCCGGCGCTGGCCGGCGGTCCAAGTCTGCGCCACGCATCCGCGAGCGCGCGAAAACCTGCTTGATCGATCTCCTCCGCGCGCGCCGTGGGGGTTAGCCCGGCCGCGCGCAGCAGCGCTTCCGCGTCCGGCGTCAGCGCGCGCAAAGCCGAACGCAGCATCTTGCGCCTCTGGCCGAAGGCTGCGGCGGTGACGCGTTCGAGCGCGTCGAGGTGCGGGTATGGCTCGGCGCAATTGCTGAGGCGCACGATGGCGGAGGCAATTTTCGGCGGCGGGGTGAACGCGCGCGCCGGCGCGGTGAACTCGAGCCGCGCCTGGCAGCGCGCTTGCGCCAATACGGCAAGGCGCCCGTAGGCGTCATCGCCGGGCCTGGCGACGATGCGCAGGGCGACCTCCTTCTGAAACATCAGCACCATGTCGCCGCGCCAGGGGCCGGCTTTCAGCCATTTGATCAAGAGCGGCGTGCCGATATTGTAGGGGAGGTTGGAGATGATGTGGGCTTGTTGGACTGCCGGCAAGACGCCAGCGGTCAAACAAGCAAGCAGCTTGCTTTCATCCGCCGCCAGCGCATCGCCATGCACGATGCGCAAGCGCCCGCCGCTCCAATCCACCAGCGGTTCCAGCAGTGGCAGAAAGCGCGCGTCCTTCTCGATCGCAATCAGCGGATCGGCGCCGGCTTCCAGCAGCGCGCGCGTCAGCCCGCCGGGGCCGGGGCCGATCTCGAACACTGGTTTGCCGGCTATGTCGCCGGCGGCGCGGGCGATGCGGCGGGTGATGTTCATGTCAAGCAGGAAGTGCTGGCCGAGGCTTTTCTTCGCCCAAAGATCGTGGGCCTCGAGTTCGGCGCGCAGCGATGGGAGTGCCTCGAGGCTCATCACACTCGCCGCCGCGCCATCTCCGCCGCCAAATCCAGCGCGGCGCGGAAGCTGGTTGGGTTTGCGACGCCTTTGCCGGCGATGTCGAACCCCGTGCCGTGATCGGGCGAAGTACGCACAAGGGGAAGTCCTAGCGTAACATTCACCGCATCCCAGAAATGCAGCGTCTTGAGCGGGATCAAGCCCTGGTCGTGATACATGGCGATGATGGCGTCATACTTAGCGCGCGCGGCTTCGTGGAAAAGCGAATCGGCAGGCTGCGCGTCGCCAATGTCGATGCCGAGATCGCGCAGCGCGGTCGCCGCCGGATTTATGATCTCGATCTCTTCGCGGCCCATGGCACCATTCTCGCCCGCGTGCGGGTTGAGGCCACACAGCGCCAAGCGTGGCCGGGCGATCCCGAAATCGCGCTGCAGCGCCTGATGAACGACGTTGCCGACGGCGACAATAAGGTCGCGGCTCAGCGCACGCGCTACTTGATCGAGCGGAACATGAATGGTGGCGAGCGCGACCTTCAGCGTCGCCCCAGCCAGCAGCATCACCGGCCCGCGTGCGTGCGGCCAGGGATCGTCTCTGGCGAGATGGGCGATGAATTCGGTATGGCCGGGAAAGCCGAAGCCGGCGCTGTGCAGCACTTGTTTGGCGACCGGCAGCGTCACCAGCGCGCAAGCGCGCCCTGCGCGCACGGCGTCAACTCCCGCTTCGATCGCGGCGATGGTGGCTGGTGCGTTGGCCGCGTCCGGCGCGCCCGGCTTCTCAGCCACGGCGAGCGCGATATGTTCGACTGCAAGCCTTGAAACATCGGCGCCCACCCGCGTGGCCGCGCGCGCGAGCGCGTCGCCGTCGCCGTAAAATACAAAGGGCGGCGCCGCGCCGTCGCGCATTGCCCAAGCGCGCGCCGCGAGTTCGAGACCAATCCCGGCGGGATCGCCCATCGATACCGCGAGCGGCTTCATCGCCTCATCGTATCGGCGGGATGATGGTGGCTTCGCGGCGAAGATTGCGCAAATAGCGCTCCGACAGCATGGTCAATTCCTGCTCGCGCAGGCGGGCTTCAATCTCCTGCCGGCTGGGCACGCCGCTGCCGCCGGTCTCCCGCGCGCAGACGACGAAGCTAGAGGCCATATCGCCATCGATCTGCACTCTTGAGGCATCGCCGGCGGCGATGTTGGCGATGCGCTCGCGTACAATCGGGGCAAGGTCGGCTTCGGAAGCCTGGCCAAGATCGAGCACCGAGGCGCCTTCTATGTTGGCGACGGCGTTCTCGAGATCGTCGCAGCCGGAGACACGCCGTTGCACGCGCGCCAGCGCGCTTTCGCGCGCCGCCGGCGCGGTGATCTGGCGCAGCCGCACCATCGAGGTGGCGCCCGGGGGCGCGCCGGCGCGGCGGTCGCGCATGGCGATGATGTAAACCCCATTTGGCGTGCGCACTGGCAGCGAAACCTGACCCTGCTGCAGCCGCTCGGCCACGGTCTGCAGTTCGGGCGCCAGTTCCGGCGCCGAAATCCAACCGATGTCGCCGCCCTGCGCCGCCGAAGGTGCACGCGAGAATTGCCGCGCCACCATCGGAAACGGCGCGCCGCGCTGCATTTCCTGCAACAGGCGCATAGCCCCTTGCTCCATCTCGGTGAATTCCGCATCGGATTCCGCGGGGAGGAAAATCTCGGAGATTTGGTATTGCGCGCGGGTGGCGCTGGCGGCGATGCGTTCCTGGGTTTCGCGGATATCAACCTCGGAAATGCGCAGGCGGCTGCCATACATGCCCGACATCAGCCGCTGCCAGGCAATGTCGGCGCGAAGTTGCCCGCGCAATGTCGAAACTGAAATGCCGTCGCCCGCCAGCTGCGCGGTCAGCCCTGCCACGTCGGTTTGATTCTGGCGGGCGATTTCGGCGATGCGGCGGTCCACCTGCTCGTCGGTCACCTCGATCTCGAAATGGGCGGCTTCCTGCATCTGCAGGTGCTCATCGACGAGATCGCGCAGCGCCTGCGAGCGCGCGCGCTGTTGCATTTCCGGCGTCGCCTCGATGCCGGCCGAGACCAGCAGCAGATTGGCGCGCTGGCGCACGTCGAAGGTGGAGATGACGGCGTCGTTGACGATCGTGGCCACGCCTTCGGCCAATTGCGCCAGGGCCGGCGGCGCCGCGCCCGCGAGCGCCGCCAAAAAAGCCGCCGCGGCGGCATGGTGCTTCCAATTCATTGCGTGCTCCGCCTCAGCTGCCGCCGAAAACCCCAAGCGAGCGCAGACCGATTTTGATCTGCAAGCCTTCGTCGGGTCCGATGGTGCCGCGTTGAGTATCCGAGCGGGTGTAGGAAATCTCAAGAAAGGTGCAATCGTCTTCGTAGATGGCGCGGATGTCCTGGCGCAGATTTATGTCTGAATCGAGGTCGCGGGTCAGTCCAAGCTGCATGCGCCAGCCCCCGGCGATGTCCACACCGGCCTGGGCGGTGAGTTCCTGGCTCGGGTCGCCCGGGGCCAGGGTGTCTTGGACATTGAAATAGCGGGCCTGGACCGAAAAGCGCCCGGCGGCCGCGCGAACGCCCAGGTCGATTCGGTTGGTCTCCAAGGTCTCGTCGTCAAGGCGGATGCGGGCTTCGGCTCCGAAGCCGCGCCCGAGATCGGCTTGCACTGCCCCGACCCAGTCGCTGCCTTGGCCGTCGAGGTTGTTTTGCTGGGTGAAGCCAGGCGCTTCTTCCTCGCGCCAGCGGCGCCCGAACAGCAGCGTGGCGCTTTCCCCGTTATGGCTGCGCGCGGTGGCGCGGACCCCAGCGGTGACCCGCGCGCCGGGCTCCCACAAATCGTAATTGGGCGCGCCGTTGGGGCGGAACAGATTGGAATCGTCAAGTTCGAACGCCAAGCTGTCTTCGTTGACGATGCGCGGGTCGTCGGCGTCCTTGCTGGCGTAGGCGGCCATCACCACCGGTTCGACAATGACGTCGAAACGCTCGCCCGGGCGCAGGAACGGCCAGCTGATCTCCGCCCCGGCGAGGCCGAGTCCGCGACCGAAGCTTTCGAAATTGTCGGCGGTTGTTTCCACGCTGAAGAGATCGCCGCGCGCCTGCGCGAACGGGGAAAACACCAGGCCGGGGCCGAATACCGCATCGCGCCGCCAGGTGATTCCAAGCGAAGCGCGCGCGCCGCTGCCTTCGAACAGCCCCGTCGCCGCGTTGTCCTCGCGCGACAGCACCACGGTGTTGGCTTGCAGGCGCGCCTGCCCGCCGAGCACGGAGAACACCCGCTCGGTTTCGGCGTAGGGCAGGATCACCGGCATGAGATCGGCGCTGTCGGTTTCGCGCAGGCCCTGGAAGCCGACGAACGAGACCGAAGTGTAGGAATTGGCGGTCTGGCCGATGGCGAAGATTTGCGAGATCAGCCGCGTGTATTGGCCGAGATAGGGGCCGCGCTGCTCGCCAGGCCCATCGAGGTCGTAGCGGCGCAGATAATCGTCATCGTAGATGTGTTCGACGCCGAAACCCCAGTCCCAGCTGTCGTTTATCTCGAATCCGCCATTGGCGAAGACGCTGTAGCGCAAGCGCTCGTCGCCCAGGCGGTCGCCGTTGGTGTTGAAGATTTCTTCCTGCGTGAAGGTGGTCTTGAGCGCCAGATCGCCCGACCAGAAGCGCTTGCGATATTCAAGCGTCGCCAGCGGATTGACGTTGCCGTGCAGCCGCAACGAGGTGGTCAAATCCTGCGACGGCGAAATCGCCCAATGATAGGGCTGATCGTAGAACGTCCCCAGCCGCTGATTGCGCCCGACGGCGGGCGGCAAGAAGCC
>JANNQT010000028.1:0-10707 GCA_031400895.1 Alphaproteobacteria bacterium
CGTGCAGGAGGCACAGCCAGCGGCGCCGTTGCGGTTCCTCCTGCACGCCCCCCACCCGTCGGACTTCGCCCGACACCCCCCCCGCAAGGGGTAGCGTGGGGGGCCGCGCCATGAGCTTCAACATTGAATCCCTCCGGGCGCAATTTCCGATCCTGTCGCGCCAGGTGCATGGCCGCCCGCTTGTTTATCTCGACAACGCTGCCAGCGCGCAGAAGCCGGAAGCGGTGATCGAAGCGATGAGCGCGGCCATGCGCGGCTCTTACGCCAACGTGCACCGCGGCCTGCATGCACTGGCAAACGAGACGACGGAAACTTACGAGGCCGCGCGCGCGAGCGTGGCGCGGTTCATCAATGCGCCCGCGCCGGAAAACATCGTCTTCACCAAGAGCGGCACGCAGGCGATCAATATCGTCGCCGCCGGGCTTGAGATCAAAGCCGGCGATGAAATCGTGCTTTCGGTGATGGAGCATCATTCCAACATCGTGCCCTGGCACTTTCTGCGCGAGCGCAAGGGCGCTGTGCTGAAATGGCTGGAGATCGACGATGACGGCGCGATCGATCTCGATGCGCTGGATGCATTGATAACGCCGCGCACCAAGATGGTGGCGATCACGCATATGTCGAACGTGTTGGGCGTGCGCACGCCGGCGCGGCGGATCGTGGAACGCGCGCACGCCAAGGGCGCGCCGGTTCTGCTCGACGGCTGCCAGGCGGTCGTGCACGGGCGTGTCGATGTGCAAGCGCTCGGCGTCGATTATTACGCCATGACTGGGCACAAGCTTTATGGCCCCACCGGCATCGGCGTGCTTTATGGTAAGGCTGAGCGCCTTGCCGCTTTGGCGCCGTTCGAGGGCGGCGGCGAGATGATCGTTGTGGTCGAGCGCGAGCGCGTCACTTATAACGAGCCGCCGCATCGCTTCGAAGCCGGTACGCCGCCGATCCTGGAGGCGATCGGGCTTGGCGCGGCGATCGCCTGGATTGAGCGCCAGGACCGTGCGGCGCTGGAGGCGCATGAAGCCGCGCTCGCGGCCCGCGCAATGGAAGCGCTGCGCGAAGTCAACTGGGTGAAGCTCTACGGTCAGGCGCCGGACAAGGGCGCCATCGTCGCTTTCAATCTCGAAGGCGCCCATCCCCATGACGTTGCGCAGATTCTGGATCGCCAGGGCGTCGCCATCCGCGCCGGGCACCATTGCGCCCAGCCGCTGATGGCGCGCCTCGGCGTTAGCGCTACTGCACGGGCAAGCTTTGCGTGCTATAATCGGCTGGAAGAGGTCGATGTGTTGATCGAAGCGCTACACAAGGCGCGGAAGTTGCTGTCATGATGAGCGCTGAAATATTGATGTTTAGAGCGTCATCCCCAGGAGGGTTCCAAATGTTGACTCACTCGCCTGGGTGTTCAATCGATCATGGATTTGTTTGTTAGATGGACACCGCGACCGCCCCCGCCCCGACGCTCCCCCCGGCCGAGCTTGACCGCATCACCGACGATCTGGTGACGGCGTTCAAGACCGTGTTCGATCCGGAGATCCCGGTTGATATCTACGAACTCGGCCTCATCTATAAGGCAGACATCAACGATGACGGCCATGTCGATATAGAGATGACGTTGACCGCGCCGGGCTGCCCGGTGGCGGGTGAAATGCCTGGCTGGGTCGAGGAAGCGGCGCGCAAGGTGGAGGGCGTCAAGAGCGCGAGCGTCAATCTGGTGTTCGATCCGCCCTGGACGCCGGCGCGCATGAGCGATGAAGCCAAGTTAGAATTGAACATGTTGTGAGAAGATGAGACCCCGCCCCAAGATCGTTACGCTTTCAGACGCCGCCGCCGGGCGCGTGAAGCAAGTGATGGCGGCGTCCGCCAAGCCTTATCTGCGTGTGGGCGTGAAGAATGCCGGCTGCGCGGGCATGGAATACGTGATGGACTATGCCGATGCGCCCGAGCCGTTTGACGAATTGGTCGAGGATCAGGGCGTGCGCATTCTGGTAAAGGCCGACGCGGTGATGTTCCTGCTTGGCTCCGAGATCGACCACGAAACAACGCGGCTCGCTTCCCGTTTCGTATTCAAGAACCCAAACCAGACCGATGCGTGCGGTTGCGGGGAAAGCGTGACTATCGTTGCGGCCAAGCAAGAGGCGTGAGGGCGCGCCGTGAAGATTTGGCCTGCCACCCATCCCTGGACTTCGCGTTCCGCCAATCCGGGGATGGGTGTGGTGGTTGGGGCGAGTTAAACAATGGCCGCTGACAGCTTCCACGATTTCGTCAAGGAGCTCTTCTCCGGTCTCGGCCCCCTCGCCATCAAGCGCATGTTCGGCGGCGCCGGCGGTTATGCGGACGGCGTCATGTTTCTGCTGCTGGTGAACGATGACACGATTTATCTCAAGGCCGACGAAGCGCTGAAGGCTGAGTTGCGCGTGCAAGGATCCGGCCCGTTCGTGTGGATGCCTTCAAGCGGTCCGCGCGCCGGCGAAAAGGTTGAGATGGGCTATTGGCGTTTGCCGGATGCGGCGCTCGACGATCCGGATTTGGCGTTTGCCTGGGGCGCCAAGGCGCTGGCGGTGGCGAAAGCGGCGGCTAAGGCAAAGTCGAAGCCCAAACGGCGGGCGTCAAAAGTCGATTAACCCATCCTTGTCGAGGTCGCCGGCGCGATATTTCCAATCGCCGTCGGGCGCCTTTGCGCCGAACCAGCGGCCGAGCGGGGTCTCGTGCCAGTCGGTCGTGCCCACGCCGAGCAGGATCAGGCTCGGCATCACCACGAAGCCGGCCATCAGCAGCAGCAATTTGAAGCCGGGCGTGGCCCCGATTTCGGCCATGGTTCCGCCCTCGAGCCAAACCCGAACCACTTCGGCGATCCATCCCAATTCCAGCATGGCGCAAAGCTAGCAGGGCGAGGTTAGGGAAGTCTCAACCGCTCAGGCCACGTATTGCACCGGCGCGGCGTCGGTGGTCAGGCGGTTGCGGCCATCGCGCTTGGAAGCGTAGAGGCAAGCGTCGGCGCGTTCGACCAGGCCTTGGGGGGTGTCGCTGGGCGAAAGCCGCGCCGCCCCGAGCGAGACCGTCACCTGACCCAGATCCTCATTGGTTGAGCGCCGGCGCAGCCGCTTGGCCTGGATTGCGTCGCGCATGACATTGCCGATTTGCGCGGCCATGCGGATGTCGGTGCGCGGCATGATCATGGCGAATTCCTCGCCGCCATAGCGGGCGACCAGGAAATCGGGACGGGCATGCGCCTGCATGGCGCTGGCCAGGAAGCGCAGAATCTGGTCGCCAGTGTGATGGCCCCAGGCGTCGTTGAAGCGCTTGAAAAAATCGACATCGCACAGCACTAGGCAAAGCTCTGATTTCTGCGCCCGCGCTTCGTCGATGCGCATGCGCAGGGTCTCGTCGAACATGCGCCGGTTGGACAAGCCGGTGAGCGCGTCGGTGAGCGATTCCACCCGCACCGATTCGAGCCCGGAGCGCAGCGACTCGATCTCGCGCCCGGATTTCTGCAATTGCTCGTTCAGGTGCTTGTTGTGGTTGGCCATACCGAGGGTGGCGGCGGCGAGGCTGGAGATCAGCTGGCGCACCTGCTCGGGATCGAGCCCGCGATTGAGATCGGTGGCCGCCACTTCCAGCGTGCGCCCGTAATCGCCGCTTCTCTCCTCGGCCTGTTGCAGGAAGGAGACCACCTTGTTGAGGTCGCGGGCGATGCGCTCGCTGGTCAGCACGATCTGCGCCGAGGCGCCGGCGTTGCCGAAATATTGTTCGTGCAGTTGCGCGGTGAACTCGTCGCCGAGGCTGGCGCCGGCGGCGATCCGCGCCTCGATGGCGGCTTTGAGCGCGGGATTGTTGTCCGCTTGGTAGGCCAGCCAGACCTCGTAATGGGTCGGCGTCGGCGTCACCCCATGCTGGCGCATGCGATCCATGGCCTGTTGGGCGCAGGCCGCGCCAGCGGGGTCGGAAAGAACGTTTCTGGCGGTCACGAACACCATCGCTATGTTATCAACGCATTGCGACGCTAGGGGCGGTTGGTAACCGAGAGGTTAAGCGGGGCGGTCGCTGGTCGCTTTTCCGTTTGCGCTTCCCCCGGGGTGGGGCGCTAAAGTGCCCGCGCCTGCCGCTGGAGCGCCCCGATGACCAAGCCCGCTATCCCCGCCGCCGAACACGCCAAGGCGCGCATGCGGGAGGTGCTTTCGCTGCAGCAACGAGCCAATACGTCCAATCCCTTCCCGGACGCACGCCTGCGCAAGGACCGGCTGACGCGAGCCATCACGCTCCTGCTCAACCATCGCGAGGATATTGTTTCGGCGCTGTCGGAGGATTTCGGCGCCCGCTCGCCCGACATGAGCCGGCTGACCGACATCGTCGCCGCGCTGGCGCCGCTGAAGGACGCGCGCGCCAAGCTCGAAGCCTGGATGAAGCCGCAACAGCGCAAGGTGACGCCCGCTGTGTTGGGCTTGCTCGGCGCGAAAGCGGAAGTGCGCTACCAGCCCAAGGGCGTGGTTGGGGTGATGACGCCGTGGAATTTTCCGATCCAGCTTTCCTTCGACGCCATCGCCGGGGCCTTCGCGGCCGGCAATCGGGTGATGCTGAAGCCTTCGGAATTCACTCCAGCCTGCTCGGCGCTGATGGGCCAGCTGATCGATCTCTATTTCGACGAAGACGAACTGGCGGTGATCGAAGGCGGGGCCGAGGTCGGCGCGTCTTTCTCCGGCTTGCCGTTCGACCATTTGATCTTTACCGGCGCCACCTCGGTCGGCCGCCACGTCATGCGCGCGGCGGCGGACAATCTGACCCCGGTCACGCTCGAACTCGGCGGCAAGAGCCCGGTGATCATCGGCGCTGGCGCCGACATGGCCAAGAGCGCCGCGCGCATCATGGCCGGCAAGGCGATGAATGCCGGGCAAGTTTGCCTGGCCCCCGATTACGTGCTGACGCCGCGCGACAGCGTCGAGGCGTTCGTGAAGGAAGCGGTCGCCGCGGGTAGCAAGATGTTCCCCACCATTCGCGACAATCCCGATTACACCGCCATGATCAACCAGCGCCATTACGACCGCGTGCGGGGGCTGATCGCCGACGCCAAAGCCAAGGGCGCGCGGGTGGTCGAGATCAATCCGGCGGGCGAGGATTTTTCCCAGCAGGAACACCGCAAAATCCCGCTGACCCTGGTGCTCGACGCCAGCGACGACATGGGGGTGATGCAAGAGGAAATTTTCGGCCCGGTGCTGCCGGTGCGCACCTACGATACGTTCGAGCAGGCGATCGGTGAAGTGAACGCGCGCGAACGTCCGCTCGGGCTTTATTATTTTGGCGACAACGCCGATGAGAGCGAGGCGCTCCTGGCGCGCACGCATGCGGGCGGGGTCACCCTCAACGACGTGATTTTCCATATTAGCCAGGAGAATTTGCCGTTCGGCGGCGTCGGCCCCTCCGGCATCGGCGCCTATCATGGCCATCGCGGTTTCCTCGAATTTTCGCACCAGAAAGCGGTCTATCGGCAAACGCCGAGCGAACTGATCGCCATGTTCCGCCCCCCCTATGGCGCGGCCTTCCGCAAACAAGTGGCCGCGCGGCTGAAGCCGTAGCGGAGCGCAGGGCGAGAACCAAACGTATGCATGACCGTGTCCTCACCTTCGATCGCGTGCTCAACTTCCGCGATTTCGGCGGCTACGAGACCGCGTCCGGCGCGCGGGTGGCGCGGGGGCGGCTTTATCGCAGCGCGCATTTTTCCGACGCCAGCGACCCCGATATTGCCAAGCTTGATGCGCTCGGCGTTTGCTTCATCGTCGATCTGCGCCGGCCGGAAGAGCGGGCGTTCGAGCCGAACCGCTGGCCGGGGGAGGGCGTGCGCTGTTTCAGCCATGACGACGGCCAGGCCGGCGGCTTGCCGCCGCATCTGATGGCGCTATTCCAAGCAGAACTCACCGCCGCCAGCGTCGCCCAGTACATGCGCGAAATCTATCGCGGCTTTGCCTTCGAGCCGCGTCACGTCGCGCTTTACCGCGCCTGGTTTGACGAACTCGCGCGCGCCGATGGTTCCGCCATTCTCCATTGCGCCGCCGGCAAGGACCGCACCGGCCTCGGTTGCGCGCTCACCTTGCATGCGCTCGGCGTCGAGGAAGAAGCGATTTTCGCCGATTACGAATTCACCAACGCGTTGCTCGATCTCGACAAGCGCTTGCCGCGGATCCAGGCGCGCATGGAGGAGCGGCTGGGCCGTGCGCTGGATCCCGAGGCGCTCAAACCGATGCTCGGGGTCACGCCCGATTATCTGCGCGGTGCGCTGGATGCGATCATAGCCCAGCATGGTTCGCTCGATACCTATCTGGAAAACATGCTGGGCGTGGGCGAGCCGCAACGCACGCACTTGCGGCGCACTCTGCTCGCCTGACCGAGCGCGCGGTCCGGGCCGGCGCCAAGCTTGACGCCGCGCCGCATCCGAGCACGATAGCGGGCCGGCCCGCCATCACGCTGCACGATCTGGAAACCAACACATTGCTGCGCGAAGTCGGCTTCGCCGCCCGCCGCGCCCACCAACTCACCGCCTGAGCGCGCCTGCTTGCGGGCGCGCGCGTGCGCGTCCATAAGCCCGCCCCATGTTGCGTTTCGGGCTTTCTCTGTCGGCTCTGGTGTTCGTCGCCGACCAGGTTTCCAAATGGCTGGTGCTGGGGCCTGGCAAGTTCAGCCCGCCGGGTTGCCTTGAGGCGGCTTCAGGCTATCCGTGCCGTCATATTGAGCTGTCTTCGGTTTTCGATCTCTCCATGGTGTGGAACCGCGGGGTGAGCTTCGGGCTGTTGCGCGCCGACAGCGATGTCATGCGCTGGGGACTGGTGGGGCTTTCGCTGCTGATCGCCGGGGTATTCGTTTCATGGCTGCGGACCGCCGAGCGGCGGCTGACGGCGGTGGCGCTCGGGCTGGTGGTCGGGGGCGCGCTCGGCAATGTGATCGACCGGATACGTTTCGGGGCCGTGGCCGATTTCCTAGACTTCAACGGCCTCTGGTTTCCCTGGGTTTTCAACGTCGCCGACGCCGCCATAACGCTGGGCGCGATTCTGCTGGTGGCCGACATGGTGCTGTTCTCGGAGGGCGAGGGCAAAGGCCTGTTGGCCCGGATGCGCCGCCCGGGGCCTTCTGCCCATCCCGAGCCCTAACCCGCCCCACAATCGCCAAAATCGGGCGCGCTTTGCTGCATCATGGCTTGGCGCGCGCGGTCCTGCTCAGCTAGAACCGGCGGCGACTGATTTCGAGGGAGCCCGATGAATAGCAGACCAATCGCCCTGGTGGCCCTTTTGGTGGCCGCCGCCGCCAGCAGTGGTTGCGCCAGCCTCTCGCGCGCCGTGGGCGCAACCAAGACCACGCCCGACGAGTTCCGTGTCGTTACCCAGGCGCCGCTGACGCTGCCGCCCGACTATAACCTGCGCCCGCCGCGTCCGGGCGAAGCGCGCCCCTACGAACGCGAGCCCGATGCCGAAGCGCGCGCGGCTTTGTTCGGCGACGAGATGGGCCAGGCCGCGAGCCCGGGCGAACGTTCGCTGGTCGTCGGCGCCGGCGCTGGCGCGGTAGATGCCAATATCCGCGACACCATCGATTTCGAAGCCCAAGGCGTGGTCCGCCGTAACGAGAGCTTCGTGAACCGGCTGTTGTCGTTCCGCGGTTCGTCCGAAGCGCGCCCAGCCCCAATCGACGCCGCTGACGAGGCGCGCCGGCTGGAGGAAGATGAATCCATCCGCCGCACCACCGGCGGCGGTCAGGTCGTGATCCAGCGCGACCGCGGCGGCTTCAAGCTGCCCGGCACCTGATGTCGGCGCGGGGGGCGTGGCTTGCGGCCGCGCTGACGTTCGCGGCGCCAAATGCGCTGGCGCGCGAGCTGCCGCGGCCCGAGACGTTTACGCTTTCGAATGGCCTGCAGGTGGTGGTGATCACCGACCGACGCGCGCCGGTAGTCACCCACCAGGTCTGGTACCGCGTCGGCGGCGCCGACGAAAGCCGCGGCCAATCGGGCATGGCGCATTTCTTCGAGCATCTGATGTTCAAGGGCACGCGCGAGATCGGGCCGGGCGAATTCTCGCGCATGGTCAACCGCAATGGCGGCGTGCTGAACGCCTCCACGTCGTGGGATTGGACCCGTTATTACGAACGCATCGCCCGCGACCGGCACGAACTGGTGATGCGCATGGAAGCTGACCGCATGCGCAATCTGCGCTTCTCGGACCAGACTTTCGTTTCCGAGCGCGATGTGATTGTCGAGGAGCGCCGCCAGCGCATCGACAACAATCCCGGCGCGGTGCTGCGCGAACGCATGACCGCCATGCTCTGTCCGCACCATCCTTACGGCACGCCGGTGATCGGCTGGCTGCACGAAATCCAGACGCTCGACCGCGCTGACGCGCTGGAGTTTTATCGCACCTGGTACGCGCCCAATAACGCAATCCTGGTGGTTGCCGGCGATATCGACGCGGCTGAATTGCGCCCGCTGGCGCAGCGCTATTACGGACGCCTGCGGCCAACGCGCGACCTCCCCGCGCGCGCCTGGGCCAGCGATCCGCCCAATGTCGGGCCGATGCGCGTCACCCATCGCGACGAGAAAGTGCGCCAGCCTTCGCTCGCGCGCTCCTATCGGGCCATCTCCTATGGCACGGACGAGGGCCGGCAAGCGCACGCGCTCGATGTCGCCATCGAAATTCTCGGCGGCTCGGAAACCAGCCGGCTCTACCGCACTTTGGTGGAGGAACGCCGCATCGCCGTCAGCGCCGCCGCGGGCGCCAATACGTCGGGCCTCGGTGGGGGCAGCGTTTCGATTTTCGCCACCCCGGCGGAAGGCGTCACGCTGGAGATTTTGGAAGCGGCGATGGACGAGGTGATCGCGGCTTATCTGCGCGAGGGGCCCACCGAAGCGGAACTGACGCGCGCCAAGACTTCGCTTGCCGCCGCTTCGGTCTATTCGCGCGACAGCCAGGAAAATCTGGCGACCATCTATGGCTCGTCGCTGGTGCAGGGCGAGAGCGTCGAGGACGTGGTCCGCTGGCCCGAAGATATCGAGGCGGTGACGCACGAGGAAGTGGTCGCCATGGCGCGGCAGACGCTGCAAGCGGACGCTTCGGTCACCGGCTGGCTGCTGCCGCCGGAGGCGGAACAATGAGTGCCGTTAGCGCACGCGCCTCCCCTCCACCAACGCGGGAGGGGGCGCGTCGCCTCGCTGGATTGATGACGTTGCTTACTGCGTTGGCGTACTTCGCCATCGCGGCGCAATACGCCTCGGCCCAACCACAAACCGAATCCGCCGCCGCGCGCTTTGGTGTGGCGGTGGAGCGGGTGGTTTCTCCCGGCGGGGTCGAAGCCTGGCTGGTCTCCGATTCGACCGTACCAATGATTGTCCTGCACGCCTATTGGCGCGGCGGCGCCGGCGATGAGCCGGTAGCACTTACTGGCGTTACCAATGTCATGGCCGACATGCTGACCGAAGGCGCCGGCGATCTCGACGCCAACGCGTTTAAGGAGCGGCTGGAAGCGCTCAACATCTCGCTTGGCCTCGGCGCCGATGCCGACGGAGTGTCGATGAGCTTGCGCACACTGAGCGAGAACAGCGATGTGGCGTTCGAAATGGCGCGCCTGGCGCTGCAGCAGCCGCGCTTCGACGCCGCACCCCTGGAGCGGATCAAGCGCCAGCTGCTGGTCTCTATCCGCACCCGCGAAAGCAATCCCGGCTACATTGGCAATCTTGCGCTCGATCGGGCGCTCTATCCAGAGCATGTCTATGCGCGCCGTATTTCGCGCGAGAGCGTGGGGGCGATCGACGTCGCGGCGCTGCGGGCGCGGCGGGCGGCTCTGCTTAACCGCGCCGGGTTGCAAGTGACGATCGTTGGCGACATCGACGCCGCCGCCGCCGGTCGTGCGCTCGACCATGTGTTCGGCGCGCTGCCGCAAGGCGCGCCGCCCGCGCCGTCGCCGCAGGCCGCACTCGCCGCGCCGGCGCCGCTGATCGTGCGCCCATTGCCGCAACCGCAAAGCCTGATCCTGTTCGCCGCCCCCGGCATCCAGGACGACGACCCCGACTGGATCGCGCTTTCGGTGGCCAATTACATTCTCGGCGGCGGCGGTTTTTCCTCGCGGCTGATGGATCAGGTGCGCGAGCAGCGCGGCCTCGTTTACGGCATCAGCACTTCGCCCTCGGTGCGCGACCGGGTCGCTTTGGTTCGCGGTGCGGCGCAGACCGAGAACAAGGATGTGCGCCAAGCCATCGAGGTGACCCGCGCCGAGATCGCGCGCTTCCACCGCGACGGCGCCACCCAGCGCGAGGTGGACGACGCCATCACCTATCTCACCGGCTCGTTCGCGCTGTCGCTCGATTCCAATGCCGGCATCGCCAGCGTGGTGCAGGGCTACCAGACCGCCGGGCGCGATATCGGCTACATCAACCGCCGCAACGATCTGATCCGCGCGGTGACGCTGGCGGACGTCAACCGCGTGGCGCGCCGGCTGTTCAATCCGGATGCGTTCACGTTCGTGGTTGTGGGAGAGCCGGAGGGGTTGGAAGTTTCCCCGTAACTGGCGCTCGCGGCAGGAATCGAACCCGCATCTCAGCGTTCGAAGCGCTGCATCCTATCCGTTGAACGACGCGAGCGTAATCTTGTTCAAGAATGATCACCGTCATTCCGGGGCGCCGCGAAGCGGTGAACCCGGAATCCATACGCCGCAGCGGTGGTTATGGATTCCGGGTACGCTAGTTTCACT
>JANNQT010000029.1:0-21551 GCA_031400895.1 Alphaproteobacteria bacterium
GCCCGCGCGCCTCGTGGTGGGGGGGGGCCAGGCCCGCGGCATTCGCGGGTTAGCCTCTGGAGGCTGTGCTTTCACGGTCGCGGGCCTCACCCCCTCCGACCGCTTCGCGGCCACCTCCCCCATCGAGGGGGAGCGGGCGCCGGGCACGCAGATGCTTAAAATCACACTCCGCGATGCGCTGCGTGACGCCATGGCCGAGGAAATGCGCCGTGACCCGGCTGTGTTCCTAATGGGCGAAGAAGTTGCAGAGTATCAAGGCGCCTACAAAGTGTCGCGCGAACTGCTGGCCGAGTTTGGGCCAACGCGCGTGGTGGACACGCCGATCACCGAGCATGGTTTTGCGGGGTTAGGCGTTGGCGCGGCGATGGCGGGGCTAAAGCCGATCGTCGAATTCATGACCTGGAATTTCGCCATGCAGGCCATCGACCAGATCATCAATTCAGCGGCGAAAACGCTCTACATGTCGGGCGGCCAGATCAAATCCTCGATCGTGTTCCGCGGCCCCAATGGCGCGGCCTCGCGCGTGGGCGCGCAGCACTCTCAGGACTATTCCTCGTGGTATAGCCACGTGCCCGGCCTGATCGTGATCGCGCCTTATGACGCGGCCGACGCCAAGGGCTTGCTCAAAGCCGCCATCCGCAACCCCAATCCGGTCGTGTTCCTCGAACATGAGATGTTGTACGGAACCGAGTTTGAAATTCCAGATGCTGCCGATTGGCTCGTGCCGATCGGCAAAGCACGCATCCGCCGCGTCGGCGCCGATGTGACGATCACCTCGCATTCGCGCATGGTCGGCGCCGCGCTGAAAGCGGCCGAGAAGCTGGCGGAAGAGGGCATCGATTGCGAAGTGATCGACCTGCGCACGCTCAGGCCCCTCGACACCGCCACCATCATCGAAAGCGTGAAGAAGACCAACCGCCTCGTCACCGTCGAAGAAGGCTGGGGCCAGTCGGGCGTCGGCGCCGAAGTCTGCGCACGGGTGATGAGCGAGGCGTTCGATTATCTCGATGCGCCGCCAACCCGCGTGCATCAAGTCGATGCGCCGCTGGCGTATGCGGCCAATCTCGAAGCGCTGGCGCTGCCAAATGTGGATAAGGTCATCGCTGCGGTAAAGGCCGTCACCTACCGCTAGAACAGGGGGAAGCCATGAGCGAAGGCGACGTTGTTGAGCAATTGGTGGAATTCACCAATATCGTCCTGGTGGGCGTGTCGTTGATTTTTTCCGTGGTGTCGGCCTACATCGTGGCGCTGAACTATTTCATCGGCTCGGCCAATTTTCTCGCCCGCCTTGGCAGCTTCACTTTCATCACCTTGGTGCTCGGCATGCTGATGGCGGTGATGGCCGGCGCGCAGACCACGCAAGAGGGGCTGATCGCGCGCCTGGGCGAGCTCAAGGACGAGGGCAAGCTCACCGCTGCCGGGCGCGCCGTGCTTGGCAATGCGGCGCCCGAACTTGGCGTCCCCATGCAATACTCGCTCGACGACATCATCCAGCTCTGCATCTGGATTGGCTTTGGCTTTATCTACGTGGCGCTCGCTTATCTCACTTTCCTGCACCGCTGGACGCCCGACGCGATCCCGGTGACCATCCAACAGCGGGCTGATCGATGAGCATCCAGATCACCATGCCCGCTTTGTCGCCGACCATGGAGGAGGGCAACCTCGCCAAATGGCACGTGAAGGTCGGCGACAAAGTGGAAGCAGGGCAGATCATCGCCGAAATCGAAACCGACAAAGCGACCATGGAGGTCGAAGCTGTCGATGAAGGCGTGATCGCAGAAATCCTGGTGCCGGAAGGGACACAAGGCGTGAAGGTGAACACGCCGATCGCGGTGTTAAGCGACGTTGGCGCAGCGCCGCCGACCTTCTCCCTCGCGGAGAAGGTGGCCGCGAAGCGGCCGGATGAGGGGCGTGCCGACGCCCCGGCGCCTGGGCGTTTGCACGCCCCTCACCCCCCGACCCCCTCCCCACAAGGGGGAGGGAGAGCACGTGTACAAACGTCACCCTTAGCGCGCCGGCTTGCGAGCCAAGCCAATCTCGACCTCGCCCAGCTCGCCGGCACTGGACCGCACGGGCGCGTGGTGAAGCGCGACATTGAAGCTGCGCTTGAGCGCGCACCGCTCGCGGTGACGCGCTCGCTCACCGTGCCGCCGCCGCCGCAAGCGCCCGCGCCGCACAAATCGCTGGAGCGGCAGGGCATTCGTCCCGGCTCCTACGATCTCGTGCCGCTCGATCTGATGCGCAAAACCATCGCCAAGCGCATGACCGAGAGCTTCCGCGACATCCCGCACTTCCCGCTCTCGATCGACATCGAGATCGACGGCTTGCTGAAGGCCCGCGGCGACATCAACAAGCGCTTCGGCGATTCTGGCGTGAAGATTTCGGTCAACGATATGTGCATCAAGGCCGCAGCCTTGGCGCTGAAACTGGTTCCAGAATCAAACGCCAGCTACACCCCGGACGGCATCGCCCAGCATCATCACGCCGATGTCGCCGTCGCCGTGGCGATCCCCGGCGGGCTGATCACGCCGATCGTCTTCGCCGCCGAAACCAAGGGCCTGGCGCAAATCAGCCACGAAATGGCCGATTTGGCCGAGCGCGCGCGCAAGAAGAAGCTCAAGCCCGAGGAATTCCAGGGCGGCACCTTCTCTATCTCCAACATGGGCATGCTTGGCATCAAGAGCTTCGCCTCGATCATCAACGAACCGCACGGCATGATCATGAGCATAGGCGCCGGCGAAAAACGCCCGATCGTGAAAAACGACGCGCTGGCGATCGCGACGATGATGAGCGTCACCGTAACCTGCGATCACCGCGTGGTGGACGGCGCGCTGGGGGCGGCGTTTTTGAAGGCGTTCCGCGGATTCCTGGAAGACCCTATGGCGATGTTGTTGTAAATTCCCATGCTCTCGCTCTTCCTCGCCTCCTTCGTGACCTTCTTTGTCGCCATCGATCCCATCGCCATGGCGCCGATGTTCACCACCATGACTACGCGTATGAGCAAGGCTTGGCGCGACCATATGGCGTGGCGCTCGGTCGCTTACGCCACCGGTATTCTGCTGGCGTTCGCGTTCGGCGGCGCCTGGCTGCTGGAGCAAATCCATGTTTCGCTCGACGCCTTCCGCATCGCCGGCGGGATCCTGTTGTTCCTGATCGCCGTCGACATGCTGTTTGAAAAGCGGACCGAGCGGCGTGAGGAACGCGCGGAAAAAGTCGCCGCCGAGCAGGCCAAACACCCTGAACACCGAGACGATATCTCGGTGTTCCCGCTGGCCATTCCGCTGATCTCCGGCCCAGGCGCGATCGCTTCGATTATGCTGTTCTTCTCGCAACATGAAGGCGCTGGGGAGCGGGCGATGATCCTGCTTGGCGCGGGCGCCAATCTGGCGCTGTGCCTCATCGCTTTTCTGCTCGCGGGCCCCATATCTAAGGTGATGGGCCCGGCGATCGGCTCGATGCTGACGCGGATTTTCGGCATTCTGTTGGCCGCTTTGGCGGCGCAGTTCGTCGTCGATGGGATCGCCAACGCTTTCAAACTGGGTGCGCCATGAACAAACTCGATCTTGAATCGGTCGCGGAACTTTTCGGCACACGCTACCCCGCGCCGTACGATGAACCGGTAAAGACGCGGCGATGGAAAGCGCTGGGCCAGGCGGCGGGGCTGACCCAATTCGGCGTCAATCTGCTGACCTTGGCGCCGGGGGTATGGTCCTCGCAGCGTCATTGGCACAGCCACGAGGACGAGTTCGCTTATGTCCTTTCGGGCGAGGTGACGCTGGTCATGGAGGAGGGCGAAGAGATCATGCGCGCCGGCGATTGCATCGGCTGGAAAGCGGGCGCGCAGAACGGCCACGTGCTGAAAAATCTCTCAAGCGCGGAGGTCGTAATCTTGATCGTCGGCTCGCGCAGCGACGACGATCATGGGCAATACTCCGACATCGACATGCAATTCCTGCCCGGGCGTTATTCTGGCGGCGGGGGTTACGCGCGCAAGGATGGGACCCCAATCAGATGACCACCTCGTTCGATCTCATCGTCATCGGTTCCGGCCCCGGCGGCTATGTCACCGCCATTCGCGGTAGCCAGCTCGGCATGAAAGTGGCGATCGTCGAGCGCGACAAGCTCGGCGGCATTTGCCTCAATTGGGGCTGCATTCCCACCAAAGCCCTGCTGCGCTCGGCGGAAGTGTACCGCAATTTCCAGCACGCCAAGGAGTACGGGCTCGCCGCTGACAATGTACGCTTCGATAGCGCCGCTGTCGTGCAGCGCTCGCGTAAAGTGGCGGCGAAGCTCTCCGGCGGCATCGGCATGCTGATGAAGAAGAACAAGATCAACGTGATTGAAGGCGAGGCGCGGTTGGAGCAGGGGGCTTCTGCGCCGAGCGTCATCGTCAACAAGGACGGCAAGGACAGCGCTTACGAAGCCAAGCACGTCATCGTCGCCACCGGTGCGCGGGCGCGCGAAATTCCAGCCGCCGGCCTGAAAGCCGACGGCAAACGCATCTGGACTTACCGCGAAGCGATGACGCCGCCGCAATGGCCGGACTCGCTGCTCGTGTTCGGCTCCGGCGCCATCGGTATTGAGTTCGCCAGCTTCTACGCCGCGTTCGGGGTGAAAGTGACGGTGGTGGAATTGCTCGACCGGATATTGCCGGTGGAGGACGAGGAAGTTTCCGCGTTCGCGCGCAAGCGCTTCGAGAAAGAGGGCATGAAATTGCTGACCTCGACGGAAGCCAAGATGGTGAAGGCGACCGAGAGCGGCGTCGAAGCGCAAGTCGTTTCAAACGGCAGAAGCGAAACCCTCACTGCTTCGCACGCCATTGTCGCCGTCGGCATCAGCGGCAATGTCGAAGGCCTCGGATTGGAAGCGCTTGGCGTGAAAGTGGAGAAGGGACACATCGTCACTAACGGGCACGGGCGCACCAATGTTCCCGGCCTCTACGCGATCGGCGATGTAACCGGCGCGCCTTGGTTGGCGCACAAGGCGTCGCACGAAGGCATCATCTGCGTCGAAGCCATCGCCGGCTTAAAGCCGCATGCACTGATCAAGGAACGCATCCCCGGCTGCACCTATTCGCATCCACAAATCGCCAGTGTGGGCTTTACCGAAGCCGCAGCCAAAGCATCAGGCCGCGAGGTGCGCGTGGGCCGCTTTCCGTTCGTCGGCAACGGCAAAGCGATTGCGCTGGGCGAGGATCAGGGGTTGGTCAAAGTTGTGTTCGACGCTGCGACCGGCGAACTCCTGGGCGCGCACATGGTCGGCGCCGAAGTCACCGAACTGATCCAAGGCTATTCCATCGCCATGCAAGCCGAGGTCACCGAACACGAATTAATGGAAACCGTATTCCCGCACCCGACGCTGTCAGAAATGATGCACGAAGCGGTGCTGGATGCGTATGGAAGAGTGGTGCATATTTAGGCGCGCCAGAAATCCGGCTAATGCCAACGGCCAGAAGTGCTGACTCCTCCGTCATTCCGGGGCTCGGCGAAAGCCGAGAGCCCGGAACCCATGCGCTGTGTGGATTCCGGGCTCAGTGCTGCGCACTGCCCCGGAATGACGATGAGGCGCGTCCAGGCATGACAGGTCATCACTTGGCCTTCTTGTCGGCATAGAAATCCTTCACGGCTTGCCGCAGCCGGGCGTCTTCGGTTTTGGGCAGGACACGCCAAGCCGGCGCCAATTTTACCTTGACACCGCCGACTTCAGTGTAGCGCCCGGCAGAGGCCCGGGGCTTGGAAGATTTCGCCTTTGCCGACATAGGTGGAGTATAGTGGCCGTTCAGGCGTGATCAAGCTCTTGGCCAGTCCCAGCGCCATAGCGTAGCGTAGCCCCTCATATCAGTTCCAACCAGAACAGGAGTTGGCATCTGCCCGATGGAAGGGCCCATCCTGCCCGTCGATGGTCAGAGTCGAACCGACGATGCTAGCGTTCGTTGTATACGCCCTCTGCAAAGACGTTTCGCTGTAGCGGAGCCTATAATCGCTGGCTCGGCTACTCCATTCGATCCTTGGGAAAACGTACGTTATTGGCCAAATGGACGCCTCATCGCTGAGCCTGAAATCAGCCGTCCCGTCCGCAGCGAAGATCATGGAATACGCCTGGCCATCGCGTTGCCAACAGCCAATTATTGGATCTGCGTCTTTTGGGGCGCTCGCACATGCAGTGATCGCTACCGCAAGAAGCGAGAGCAGACCTCCCCTCACGCCGCCTCCGCCCGCGCCAGCAGTTCCGCCGCCATGCGGCCGAGCGCTACGTAGTCGGTTTTGCCGGTGCCGAGCAGGGGGATTTCTTCGACGCAGACGATGCGCTTGGGCACGGCGATGTCGGCGACGCCGCGCTCCTTGCACCAGGCCACCATCGCGCTTGAATCCGCGTCCTGCTGGCTGGTGAACAGCACAATGCGTTCGCCCTTGCGCGGGTCGGGCATGGAGATGGCGGCGTGGGTGGCTTTGGGCCAGAGTTGCTGGGCGTAGCCCTCGACCGCGTTTAAGGACACCATCTCGCCGCCGATCTTGGCGAAGCGTTTCACCCGGCCCAAGATGCGGATGAAGCCGTCCTCGTCGACGTCAACCACATCGCCGGTGTCGTGCCAGCCCTGCGGCAGCAGATCGATGCCGAACGGCTTGGTCGGATCGAGATAGCCGCGCATGACGTTCGGCCCGCGCACATAGAGCTTTTGCCCGCCCTCGATGCCGGGGACCGGCTCCAGGCGCCATTCGATGCCGGGCACGAACTGGCCGACCGTGCCGTAGCGGTTGCGCGCCGGCACGTTCACCGAAATCAGCGGTGAGGCTTCGGTGGCGCCGTAGCCTTCCAGCAATTCGACGCCGAAGCGGCGCATGTAGAGATCGCGGGTTTCCTGCTTCACCCGCTCGGCCCCCAGCACCATCAGGCGGATGCATTTCATGTCCTCGTCGTCGGCGTTGCGCGCATATTGCTGGGCGAAAGTGTCGGTGGCGAAGAATACGTTGGCGCCGGTGTCGCGGATCAGTTTCGGAATTTCCTTCACCTGCATGGGCGAGGGGAACAGGAAGGTTTTGTGGCCGGTGAACAGCGGCAAAAACACCCCGCCCAGAAGCCCGAAGCAATGGAACATAGGCAGCGGCGAGAAAAAGCTCCAATCCGGCTCGAACGGCACGTGCGCATAGCCCTGTTCGACATTGGCCACCAGATTGGCGTGGGAAAGCACCGCGCCCTTGGGCGCGCCATAGGAGCCTGAGGTGAAGAGAATAACGCCGGTGTCGTCAGGGCTGGCCTTGGCCATGAACAGGCGCGGGAGGAAGCCCTTGAACAGGGCGACCAGCTTGTCGCCCAGATCGAGGCTCTTGCGTACGTCTTCCAGGTAGATCAGCTTGGCGTGTTTGGAGAGTTCCGCAGCCAGCGCGTCGAGTTTGGCTATTTGGATGAAGCGCTTGGAGGTGAGGATCTTCTTCACATTCGCCGCTTCGCAAGCCGAACGTAAATTCATCGCCCCGGCGGTGAAGTTCAGCATCGCCGGCGTGCGGCCGATGGCGTGCAGCGCAAACAGCGTCACCACGCAGCCCGCGCCGGTCGGCAACATGACGCCGGCGGTCTCGCGGCGCTTGATCAGGCTATCGAGTTTGCCGCCGAGCGCGAACGCGGCGCGGACGATGTCGTCGTAGGAGAGCGGCTTTCGCTCGTGGTCCTCGAGGATTTTGAATTTGCCACCCTTGGCGTCGCGCGCCCGCAGCAGCGCTTGAAACAAAGTGACGCGCGACCGCGCGAGTTCAAAGGGACGAGTGCCCATCGTTGCCGCCTCCTCGGGCCCGCCCCGCAACCGCGCGGGCGTGGCTTCACCGTGATTATTGTTTCACAGCTGTAACAGAACCTAGCGGCGCGGATGGGTTTGGCAAGACCGAAGCACAAGCAGCTTCCCTTAATCGCGGGTTGAAGGGCTGCGTTTTGGCGCATTGCCGCGGGGCCCAATTCGCCTCATGTTTAGAGCCAGATGGCCACTCTCATTGATACGCGCGCGCAGGGCAAAGCAGAGGGGGGCGAGGCCGAGCGCCCCCGCCATCCCGAAAAGGAGGGCAGGCCGGACCAGGCCAGTCCACGCAAACCGGACTGGATCAGGGTCAAGGCGCCCACCAGCGCCGGCTATCACGAGACCAAGGCGCTGATGCGCGGGTTAAAGCTCACCACCGTGTGCGAGGAGGCGGGCTGCCCCAATATCGGCGAGTGCTGGAGCGTCAAGCACGCCACCTTTATGATCATGGGCGGGGTCTGCACCCGCGCCTGCAGCTTCTGCAATGTCGCCACTGGGAAACCGGGGCCGCTGGATGAAAATGAGCCCGCGAACGTCGCCCACGCCACCGCGACCATGGGGCTGAAGCACGTCGTCGTCACTTCCGTTGACCGCGATGATCTGGGCGATGGCGGGGCCGGGCACTTCGTGCGCACGATTGCGGCGATCCGCGCGGCGGCGCCTGAGACCACGATTGAGATTCTCACGCCGGATTTTCTGCGCAAGCCCGGCGCGGCCGAGCGCGTGATCGATGCCGCGCCCGATGTGTTTAATCACAATCTGGAGACCGTGCCGCGACTCTATCGTTCCATCCGCCCCGGGGCCCGCTACTATCAGTCATTGCGCTTGCTGGACTCGGTCAAGCAGCGCGACCCCAAGCAATTCACCAAGTCCGGCTTGATGGTTGGTCTTGGCGAAGCGCAGGACGAAGTGCTGCAAGTGATGGACGATCTGCGCGTTGCCAACGTGGATTTCCTCACCATCGGCCAATATCTGCAGCCGACCAAGAAACACGCTGCGGTGGCGCGCTACTGGACGCCGGATGAGTTCAAGGCGCTCGAAACCATCGCCTACGCCAAGGGCTTCCTGATGGTGAGCGCCAGCCCCCTCACCCGCTCCTCGCACCACGCGGGAGAGGATTTCGCCAAGCTGAAAGCGGCGCGTGAGCGCGTCCGTGACTAGCAAACCTTCTCCCTCTCGGAGAAGGAGGCGAGCGTATGCGAGCCGGATGAGGGGCGTGCCGACATGCTGGCATCTGCGCGTTTGCACGCCCCTCACCCCCTACCCCCTCCCCGCAAGGGGGAGGGGGAGATGAGCCGCACCACGCTCACCGCCGAACGCCTCCTCCCCTACGCGCCGGCCGATCTCTGCCGCATGGTCGGCGACGTGCGCGAATATCCGCGCTTCATCCCGTACCTGCAGAGCTTGCGCGTGATCAAAGAAGAGCCGCGCGAGCAGGGCGGCTGGGAAGGGGTGGCGGAAGCCATCGTCGGCTGGAAAGCCATCCGCGAACGCTTCACTACCAAGGTGCGATGCGAGCCGGCCAAGGGCGAAGTGGATGTATCGCTGGTCAGCGGACCGTTCCACGCGCTCGACAATCGCTGGCGCTTCGAGCCGATAGAGAACGGCGCGCGCGTGCGCTTTTGGATATCCTACCAGTTCAAAAACCCGCTGCTGAACGCGGTCGCAAGCGCCAACAAGGACAAAATCGCGGCGCGGATCATGGGGGCATTTGAGAAAGAGGCGCAGCAGCGGCTGGGTTAGCTCCACCCCGGACCGCCGGCTTTGGTGCTGCTCTAAAATCCCCGAAACTCCGCGATCTCATCCACTTTCGCGCGGTCGCTGCGCAGCGTGTTGATCGGTGCGCTGTTGTCGCCATAGCCGAGCGCCATGCCGCAATAGATCATCTCGGTTTCTGGCAAAGCGAAATACGCGGCGAGCGGGGTGCGCAAAGTCGCCCAGCATTCCTGCATGCAATTGGAAACCCCGCGCTCCAGCGCCGCCAGCGCGATCGATTGCATGAACATGCCCAGATGCGCCCATTGGCCATAGCCCATGCGCTTGTCGATCACGAAGAACAGGCCAACCGGCGCGCCGAAGAATTCGAAATTGCGCATGAATTGCTTGAGCCGGCCGGCTTTGTCCTCGCGGGGCACGCCGAGAATGGCGTACATGTCCTCGCCCACCTTGAAGCGGCGCGAGCGGTGCGGCTCCCAAAGATCGGGCGGATAGACGAAGCGTTCGCCGACATCGCCGGGGCCGTGCTGTTTGGCCAGCGCGATCACCGCGTCTTTCGCCGCGCCCGCCAGCGCGATCACGCGCCAGGGCTGAAGATTGCCGCCCGAGGGGGCAAAGCGCGCGAACTCGAGAATTTCCCGCAACAGCGGCTCGGGCACGGGATCGGGCTTGTAGGCGCGCACGGAAATGCGCGTCCGTAGCGCCGCGCTGACCTTCATTGTTTCCCCTTCAAGCGCGTTTGCAGGCTTTTGGCGCGGGCGCGCCCGCTTTTCTGCGCCGCTGCGATCTCGGCGCCGGTCATTTCCCGGGCCAGCGCATGGGCCCGCTTGAGCGCGGTCTCGTCACCGGTCAGCGCCACATCGACATAGAGCCAGGTCAGCGCCTTGACTGGATCGGCGCGCATGACCAATTCGGCGAGCGCGGCCATCGCGGTTCCGTGACCCTGATCGGCGGCGCGCCGCAGCAGTGCGCGTGCTTCGCCCGGTTCGCTCATGGCCGCCAATTGCACCATGGCTTCGCTATCGCCTGCGGCGGCGGCGTTGCGGAAACAATCGGCCGCGGCCGGCTCGTTCTTGGCGATGCCCACCCCAGAGCGCAGCGCCACGCCAAAGGCGGTCTGCGCCGCGACGTGGCCGTGCCCAGCGGCGCGGGCAAAGCACGCCACCGCGGCGGCCGCGTCGCGCGGGCCGCCGAGGCCGCGCCAATAGAGCAGACCCAAATGGTAATCGCCGCCCGCGCGCCGCGATTTGCCGACCTGTTCGAACAGCCGGCGCGCGCTCTTCCAGGTGCGGCGCTCGAAAGCGTCGAGCGCCCGGTCGGCCCGCGATGGTCCGCTAAACATCCCCATCCGCTAGACGGAAAAGCTCACGCCGCAGCCGCAGCTGGATTTGGCGTTGGGGTTTTTCACTTTGAAGGCGGCGCCGATGATTTCCTCGACCCAGTCCACTTCCGAGCCCAGCAGGAACGGCAGCGACACCGGATCGACAAACAGCAGCGCACCGTCGCGCTCGACCACGAAATCGTCGGCGTTCGGGCTGGGCGCCACATTGATTTCATACTGGAAACCCGAGCAGCCCCCGCCCTCGACCGCCACCCGCAGGCCGGCGCCACTCGGTTCGGCGCCGACCACGGTCTTGATCCGCGCCGCCGCCGCCGAGGATAGGGTCAGTTCAGCCATTCGTTAACGCAATGCCTCAGCGCTTTCTCAAGCCACCCCGTCCCATATAAGCTCACCAGGCGGTAGGAGAAGCGGTATTATTATGGCCGAGACACACAAGCACGGGCGCGGCGGCGAGCCAGCGGCGTCGGTTCGGCCGGCGCGGGCGTCCTATGCCAGCGACCCGGCGCGCTCGCGCGGCCGGCTGCACCCGGAACCAGAAAGCCGCAGCCGCACCCCATTCGAGCGCGACCGCGACCGGATTGTCCATGCCAGCGCCTTCCGTAGGCTCAAGGGCAAGACCCAGGTGTTCGTCGCCCACGAGGGCGACCATTACCGCACCCGGCTGACCCATTCCCTGGAAGTCGCCCAGATCGCTCGCGCGGTCGCGCGCCAGATGGGCCTCGACGACGATTTGGCCGAATGCCTGGGCATCGCCCACGACCTCGGCCACCCCCCGTTTGGCCACACTGGCGAAGACGTGCTCGACCTCTGCATGGAGAATTACCAGGGCTTCGATCACAACGCCCAGACCTTGCGCGTGCTCACCAAGCTTGAGCGCCGTTATCCGAGCTTCGACGGGCTCAACCTCACCTGGGAGACGCTGGAAGGCGTGGTCAAACACAACGGCCCACTGATCCGCCATGGCGCCGCGCTGCAGGATTTGCCGGTGGCGATCCAGGAATACGTAGCGGTGCACGATCTGGAATTGCACACTTGGCCCGGGCCGGAGGCGCAAGTCGCGGCCCACGCCGACGACATCGCCTACAACAACCACGACATTGACGACGGCCTGCGCGCGGGCCTGTTCACGCTGGCGGAGGTGCGCGCCGAGGTGCCGCTGGTGGGTGGGGTGATCGGCGCCGTCGAGGCCGACTATCCCGCATTGGAGCAAGGCCGCGCCATCGCCGAAACCGTGCGCCGGCTGATCGGCATCTGGATCGACGATCTTGTCGCCGAAAGCAGCGCCCGGCTCGCCAGCGCCAAGCCCAAATGCGTCGAGGATGTCCGCGCGGCGGGCAAGCCGCTGATCGGCTTCTCCGACCAGATGAATGAGCAGCAGGCGATTTTGCGCCGTTTCCTGATGGCGCGCATGTACCGGCATTGGAAGGTCAATCGCTCACGCAGCCACGCCAAACGCATCTTGAAAGAGCTGTTCGAACTGTTCCTGGCGCAGCCGGAATTGCTGCCGCCCGATTGGCAGAGCGGCGGCGATGGCCCCGGCGGACAGCGCACGGCGCGGCGCGCCTGCGACTACATCGCCGGCATGACCGACGACTTCGCCATCGATGAACATAAGCGTTTGTTCACGTTCTGAGTCTGCAACAAAATCTCAATTGCTTGCGCCTTAACCCATAGCGAGCCCGCTTGCGCTAGGAATTGTCGCTGCGATTCATGGGGGTTGGAAGTTGAGCGCCAGATTTGATGCGCGGACGCATGCCTACGAGGAGCGTTCGCGCGGCTCGGGGATGATCTATGGGCTGATGCTGGTGGTGGCGCTGGCGTTCGGCGGCTTCGTCTGGCGGGTGTACAGCGCCCCGGCGCCGCCGCTCATCGCCGCTCAGCCGGGACCCTACAAGGTGGCGCCGCCGAGCGAGGCCGGCGCCGATGCCGGCGAGCGGCCCGAACCCGGCGTCTCTAGCGGCGCGGTTGCTATCGCCGCGGACGCCGCCCCGCGCCCCGGCGAGGGCGCGTTCGTGGCGCAACTGGCGTCGCTGCAATCGGAAGCGGCGGTCGAGCAGGCGTGGGTTCGCTTCCGAGAGCGAGCGCCCGATCTGTTCGCGCCGGCCCGCCTCGACGTGCAGCGCGCCGATCTGGGCGCGCGCGGAATCTATTACCGGGTCCGCGCCGGCTATTTCTCCAGCCGTGACCAGGCCGCGCAATTCTGCAACCACATCCGTGAAATGGGGCAGGACTGCCTGCCCGCCCCGCGCTAGGCTAATCGCATGCTTGCTTGCGGCCTGGGCCTACGCCAACCCAAACTCGATGACGCCTCGCGTGCGTTCTTCCGGGACGCACAGCCCTGGGCTTTTATTCTGTTCCGCGAAGCGTGCGTCTCGCGGGCGCAGGTGCGGGCGCTGTGCGCGGACTTGCGCGAGGCGCTCGGCCGCGAGGCGCTGATCTGGATCGACCAGGAGGGCGGCAGGGTGGCTCGGCTGAAGCCACCGGAATGGCCGGTGTGGCCAGCAGCCGCGCGTTACGGCGAGTTGTACGCACGTGATTGCGAAGCGGGGCTTGAGGCGGTCCGGCTCGGCCATCGCCTGATCGCGCACGAATTGCGCGCCATCGGCGTCGATGCGGATTTCGCCCCGGTGCTCGACTTGGCCCATGACGGCGCCGACAAGGTCGTCGTCGGCGATCGCGCCTTCGCCAACAATCCAGACGCCGTCGCCGCGCTGGCGCGCGCCGCGCTCGAGGGGCTGCATGCAGGCGGCGTCGCCGGCTGCCTCAAGCACATGCCCGGCCACGGCCGCGCCATGGTCGATAGCCACCACAAATTGCCGCTGGTGAATGCCTCCGAGCAGGAGCTAGGCGCGGACCTCGCCGCTTTCGCCGCGCTCGCCGACGCCGAGGCGGCGATTACCGCCCATATCGTTTACCAGGCCTGGGACAGCGCGCTTCCGGCGACTTGTTCGCCCATGGTGATCGACAACATCATCCGCGGCCGCATCGGCTTTCAGGGCCTGCTCATGAGCGACGATCTCGACATGAAGGCGCTCGCCCCGCTGGGCGGGCTTGCCGAGCGGGCCAAGGCGGCGCTGGGCGCTGGCTGCGACGTGGTGCTGCAGTGTTCGGGGGTGTTGAAGGAAATGGAGGCCGCGGCGAATGGTTGCGGCGCCCTCACCGGCGTTTCGCTCGCTCGCGCCCGCGCCGTCGAGGCGATCGCCCAACGCCCGCCAGGCGAATTCAACGCCGAACAGGGCTGGGCGCGGTTCAAGCAATTGATGCTATAATATCGCCCATGAACGAGTACGCGGAGGACCAGACCGAGTTGGACCTTGCCGCCGCCGAGCAGGCCGGCGAGGGCGAAGCACTGCTGTTGGCGCTCGACGCGTTCGATGGTCCGCTGCACGTGCTGCTGGAGTTGGCGCGGGCGCGCAAGATCGATATCGCCCGGGTTTCGGTGGGCGAAATCGCCGAGCAATATCTCGCCTTCATCGCCGCCGCGCGCGCCGCCGACATGGAACTCGCCGGCGATTATCTGGTCATGGCCGCCTGGCTGACGCTGCTGAAATCGCGCCTGCTGATTCCCAAGCCCGAGCTTGCCGCCGACGAGCCCGATCCCCAGCAGCTGGAAGCGGCGCTGCGGCGCAAGCTGCTCCACCTGCAAGCCACGCGCGCCGCCGCCCAGCGGCTGCAGGAGATGGCGCAGCTGGGGCGCGATGTGTTCCTGAACGGCCAGCCGCAAACCACGGTGTTGACCAGGCAGGTAAGCTGGCGCGCCGACCTTTACGCTTTGCTCAACGCCTATTGCGCCGAGCGCACCAGGAGCGTGCGCAAGCGCGCCTATCGCACCAGCGTGCGCCGCGCCTATCCGTTGGAGGCCGCGCGCAAGCAGCTCGAACGGGCGCTGGCGATGTTGTCGGACTGGCGCCCGATCCAGGCAATGGCGCCGGAGGGCGAGGGCGGGGTCGATGCGCCGCCGCCGGAAAGTTATCTCGCCTCCACCTTTGGCGCGGCGTTGGAGCTGGCCCGCGAGGGCAGGGCGGAGTTGCGCCAGGCCGAGGCGTTCGCGCCGCTGTTCGTGCGGGCCCGCTTGGGGCACAAGCAGGTGACCGATGAACCCGCCTGACCCCCCGCTCGCCGACGCCATGCGTCGCCTCGAATACGCCTTTGGCGAAGGCGAACCGCGCCGCGCACCGCCATCGCCCGACGCGCTGCGCGCAGCCGAGGCGCTGCTATTTGCCGGCGGCGAACCGATCAGCGCCAAGGCGCTCGGCGAAAAGCTCGGCCCGGCGGTGGACGTTGCCGCCGTGCTGATGCAGCTGAAGGCTGATTATGCCGGACGCGGGGTGCAGCTCGTGGAAGCGGGCGGGGGCTGGCGGTTCCAGTCGGCGGCGGACCTGGCCGGGCTGTTTGTGGAAACCCGCGAAGCGCCCAAGCGCCTGCCTAAGGCCGCCCTGGAGACGCTGGCGGTGATCGCTTACCACCAACCGGTCACCCGGGCGGAAATCGAGGACATTCGCGGCGTCAGCTTGTCGCGGGGGGCGATGGAATTGCTGCTGGAGATCGGCTGGATCCGCCCGCGCGGCCGCCGCCGCAGCCCCGGCCGGCCGCTGACCTTTGGCACAACCGACGCTTTTCTGAGCCATTTCGGCCTAGCCTCGCTTGACGCCCTGCCAGGCAAGGACGATCTGAAGTCCCTGGGATTGCTCGATCCGCGCGCCGCCGCCGAGCTTCAAGTGCCGCGCCCCAGCGAGGAAATGGGTGCGGACGAGGAAGAACTGTCGGAAAGTGACGACGGATCAAGCTTTTTCGTGGATCATATGGAAGACAGGTGAGGCCAGCGGCCGACGCCTTTGGAGCATTAGGAAATCATGGGCACGTTTAGCATTTGGCACATCGTCATCGTCGCCGCGATCGCGCTGCTGCTGTTTGGGCGGCCGGGCCGCATTTCCGGGCTGATGGAGGATTTGGGCAAGGGTATCCGCGGCTTCCGCAAGGGCATGTCCGATCCCAACGCCGCCAAGGAAGAAGAGCCCCCGCGCCAAGTCCCCGACCGCTCCAGCGAGGACCGCGCGCAATAAGCGCGGGCCCGCCCCATGCTGCCGAGCCTCGGCTTTCAAGAAATCCTGCTGATCGGCATTCTCGCGCTCGTGATTATCGGGCCGAAGGATTTGCCGCTGATGCTGCGCAAGCTCGGCCGCTGGACCGCGCGCCTGCGCGGCATGGCGCAGGAATTCCGCACCGGCTTTGACGAACTGGCCCGCCAGGCCGAACTCGACGAACTGAAGAAGGAAGTGGAGGCGCTGCGCCGCAGCACCAACCTCAACAGCCTCGCCAACGAAATTTCGAAGCCGCTGCCGACGCTCGAGGATTACGCCGGGATCGCGAAGCTGCCGCCGCAGCCGGCGGCGAAACATAGCGGGATCGCAGGCGATCCCGTGGCGGGGGAGGTGGCCGCGCTTGCGACGGAGGAGAGGCGTGCCGAAGAAACCGCGAACGGCGCCGAAGCGGTTCCTGCTGAGCGCCCATCACCCCCCACCCCCTCCCCGCAAGGGGGAGGGGGTGCGCTGTTTGAAGATGCGGCGCTTGATCAGCCCTTAGCCCGGAGCGCGCCGTGAGCGCGGCGCAGGAAGCCGGTGACGAGGAGATCGAGGCCTCGCGCGCGCCGCTGCTCGATCATCTCGCCGAATTGCGTTCGCGGCTGATGCTCGCCGCCGGCGCTTTGGTGCTGGCGTTTTTCGTCTGTTTTGGTTTTTCCAAGCAGATCTTCGAATTCCTGGTGGCGCCGTTCCTGGCCGCCTGGCGCACCGTCGATCCCAACCACGGCGAAGTTACTTTGTACAACACTCATGCGCTGGGTTTTTTCTTCGTGCAATTGCAGGTGGCGTTGTTCGCTGCATTGGTGGTGGCGTTCCCGGTGATCGCCTACCAGGCCTATTCCTTCATCGCGCCTGGGCTTTATCGCAAGGAACGCGGCGCGGTGGCCCCGTTCCTGATCGCCGCGCCGCTGATGTTCGCCGCCGGTTTCGCGTTCGTGTTCTACATCGTCATGCCGTTCGCGCTGCAATTCGCGCTTCATCAGCAAATCACCGATGGCGACGTGCGGGTGGAGTATCTGCCCAAGGTGGACGAGTATCTCAGCCTGGTGATGGCGCTGATCCTGGCCTTTGGGCTCTGCTTTCAGATGCCGGTGGTGCTGGCGCTGCTGGCGCGGGTGGGCATGATCAACGCCGGCATGCTGCGCAAATTCCGCCGCTACGCCATCATCCTCATCGCCATCATCGCCGCCATCGTCACCCCGCCCGACCCGTTCTCGATGATCGTCATGGCGGTGCCAATGTATGCGCTTTACGAAATATCGATCTGGCTGGTCGCCCTGATCCGCGCCCAGCGGGACGCCGCCGACGCCGCCGCCCTGGCGGCGGCGGGGGAATAGTTGCTCCCGCGCGCGGGTTAAATTAACCCATCTTTTATGCACGACATCAAAGCCATCCGCGACACTCCCGCCCTCTACGACGCCGCCTGGGACCGGCGCGGCTTGAGCGCGCAGAGTCCGGCTATCCTGGAAGCCGATACAAGGCTCCGCGCCGCGCAAACCGCCAAACAGGAAGCCGAAGCCCTGCGCAATGCCGCGTCCAAGGAGATCGGCAAAGCCAAGGCGGCCAAGGATAATTCCCGCGCCGAGGCGCTGATGGCGGAGGTCGCCGCGTTCAAGGCGCGCATCGAGGAGGCCGGGGCGGAGGAGGGGCGCTGGCAAAAGGCGCGCGACGATCTGCTCGCCGGCTTGCCCAATCTGCCCGCCGATGACGTTCCCGATGGCGCCGACGAACGCGCCAATATCGAAGTGCGGCGCTGGTACAAGCATGATGGCGCCGGCCCGCCCGCGCTCGACCTCACCGCCGATCACGTCACGCTCGGCGAAGCCTTGGGCCTGATGGATTTCGAAGCCGCCGCGCGCATGAGCGGCGCGCGCTTTGTGGCGCTCAAGGGCGCGCTTGCGCGCATGGAGCGGGCGCTGGCTGCGTTCATGCTGGACCTGCACACGGGCACGAACGGCTACACGGAAGTCAGCCCGCCGCTGCTGGTGAAAGACGTCGCCGCGTTTGGCACGGGGCAATTGCCGAAGTTCAAAGAAGATCTTTTCTCTGTTTACCGCGAAGTGTCGCTTGCGGAGCGGGAAGAGCGAGCTGTGATGCGGAAGCTCGCTGAATTTCGTGCAACCGATCCTCAGTTGACCTGGTCTGAAATACTGGCTGGAAAACGGCCCCGTCCGCACACGGCGGCAGCCGTGTTGTTTGCGGAGCCCGAGAAGGAGCCGACGCAAGATCGCCACTGGCTTATCCCCACCGCCGAAGTGTCCCTCACTAATCTCGTGCGCGAACAAATCCTGGACGCTTCCGCGCTCCCCATTCGCATGACCGCGGATACGCCGTGTTTCCGTTCTGAAGCGGGGGCGGCGGGGAAGGATACGCGGGGGATGATCCGGCAGCACCAGTTCCGCAAAGTGGAATTGGTCTCCATCGTTGCGCCAGAGCAATCGCACGAAGAGCACGAGCGCATGACAGCGTGCGCGGAGGACATATTAAAACGCTTGGAGCTGCCGTACCGGGTCATGCTGCTCTGTGCCGGCGACATGGGCTTTGCCGTGCGCCGCACTTACGATCTCGAAGTCTGGCTGCCAAGCCAGGGTACCTATCGCGAAATTTCCTCCTGCTCCAATTGCGGCGATTTCCAAGCCCGGCGCATGAACGCGCGCTACCGCGACAAAGATGGCAAAGTGCAATTCGTGCATACGCTGAACGGTTCGGGATTGGCGGTTGGCCGTACGCTGGTGGCGATTTTGGAGAATTATCAGAACGCCGATGGTTCTATCACTGTGCCGAAAGCGCTGGTTGCGTACATGGGCGGAGTGGAGAAAATTTCGCGGTGAGTGTCGCAAACAACCTTCTCCCCGGGAGTGTTGCGATACGCCCACCCATTCCCGGATTGGCGCTCAGCGCCAAGTCCGGGACCCATGAACTCTAGCGGCTGCCAGTATTCGCGCGGCAAAACACCAGCGCTCTTCTTGTAGCGTCGGTGTTTATGGGCCCCGGACTCGATGCTTCGCATCGCTCCGGGGATGGGTGTTGAATTTCGCAACACTCCCCTCAAGGGGAGAAGGGATGCAGCATCGCTAGCATCTGTGCCCCGCTCGCATCGTCCGCCATCGCGCCGAAGTCTCCCCGCGTCGCCAGCGCAACTTCAAGCAAAGCGCGGAAGCTCCGCCGCGGCAGCGTCAGCGCGCCGAATTGCACCAGGTGAGGGGTAGGGAATTGCACGTCGAGCAGTTTGAAGCCGCCAAAGCGCAGCCGCGCCACCAGGTGCGCGAGCGCCGCCTTGCTGGCGTCGCGCGCGCGAGAATACATGCTTTCGCCGAAAAAAACGCCGCCGAGCGCCACCCCGTACAAGCCGCCGACAAGCCTTTCGCCCAGCCAGGTTTCCACGCTGTGGGCGATGCCGCGCGCGTGCAGTTGCAGGTAAAGCGCGCGGATGTCGGCATTGATCCAGGTGTCGGCGCCCTCCTCGCGCGGCGCGGCGCAGGCATCGATGGTGGCGGCGAAGGCGCGGTCGCGGGTGAAACGGAAGCAATCTTGGCGAATGGTGCGCGCCAGCCGGCGGGAAACGTGGAAGCGGTCCAGCGGCAGGACGCAGCGATATTCCGGATCGACGATGTGGAAGCCCGCCTCGCCGCGGCTCTCGGCCATCGGGAACACGCCGCGGCAATAGCAGGCGACGAGGTCGTCGCTGGTGAAGGGCTTCATCGCGCCATCATGCCAGCACGCGGGCGGCGCGCAAATGGCCTGTTCCGCAGCCCCATATTTGCGCTAAAACTCTGGCCAATACCAACCAGGAGCGCGAGCGATGTGCCGCAACATCAAGACGCTGTTCAATTTCGATCCCCCGGCGAGCGAGGAGGAAATGCGCGCCGCTTCGCTGCAATTCGTGCGCAAGCTGTCGGGCTTCAACGCGCCCTCGAAGGCCAATGAGGCGCCGTTCAATCGCGCCATCGAAGAAGTCTGCGCTTCAGCGCGCCGCTTGCTCGACGCACTGGAGACCAACGCCGCGCCGCGCGACCGCGAGATCGAGGCCGAGAAGGCGCGGGCGCGGGCGGCGGAGCGGTTTGGCAAGCCGGCGTAACCGGTCTCGGACCGCCGGTTCGCGCACGGCTTTCTCCGTCATTCCGGCGCGGGACGCCGACGGTCCATGGGACCGGTTCACCCCGCCGCCTTCGCCGCCAGCATCTTCTCCAGCCAGTGGATCGAGTAATCGCCGTTGATCACGTCGGTCTCGTTCATCAGGTCGCGGAACAGGGGCAGGGTGGTTTCCACCCCGGTGATCACCATTTCGTTGAGCGCACGGCGCAGCCGCATCAGGCACTCGGCGCGGTCGCGGCCGTGGACGATCAGCTTGCCGATCAGCGAATCGTAGTTTGGCGGGATCGAGTAACCGGCATAGATGGCGCTGTCCAAGCGCACGCCGAGGCCGCCGGGGGGATGGAAGCCCTCGATGCGCCCGGGCGAGGGGCGAAACGTCGCCGGGTTTTCGGCATTGATACGGCACTCGATGGCGTGGCCGTGGAATTTCACTTCCTTCTGCTTTACTGAAAGCGGCGCGCCGTCGGCGATGCGGATCTGCTCGCGCACCAAATCGATGCCGGTGATCATCTCGGTGACCGGGTGCTCGACCTGCAGGCGCGTGTTCATCTCGATGAAATAGAATTCACCGTCCTCGTAGAGATATTCCACCGTGCCGACGCCGAGATAGCCAAGCTTGGCAATCGCTTCGGCGGTGACGCGGCCGATTCTAGCGCGGTCCTCGGCGTTGAGCGCGGGCGAGGGCCCTTCCTCCAGCACTTTCTGGTGACGCCGCTGCAGCGAACAATCGCGCTCGCCGAGATGGATGGCGTTGCCCTTGCCGTCACCGAGCACCTGGATTTCAATATGGCGCGGGCGCGTCAGGTATTTTTCGAGATAGACCGCGTCGTCGCCGAAGGCGGCTTTGGCTTCCGTGCGCGCGGTTGAAAGCGCCATCGAGAGATCGGCGGCGGTATGGGCGACCTTCATGCCGCGTCCACCGCCGCCCGCGGCGGCTTTCACCAGCACCGGAAAACCGATTTTCTTTGCGACCTTGAGGGCCTCGACATCGTCGGTGATGCCGCCATCGGAGCCCGGGACCACGGGAATGCCGAGCTTCTTGGCGGTCTGTTTGGCCGCGATCTTGTCACCCATGGTGCGGATATGCTCCGCCTTCGGGCCGATGAAATCGATATTGTGTTCGGCGAGAATTTCGGCGAAGCGCGCATTCTCCGACAGGAAGCCGTAACCAGGATGCACGGCGTCGGCGCCGGTGATCTCGCAGGCGGCCAGCAGCGAGGGAATGTTCAGATAAGAGTCGCGCGCAGCGGGCGGGCCGATGCAGACGCTCTCGTCGGCGAGCCGCACATGCATGGCATTGGTGTCAGCGGTGGAATGCACGGCGACGGTCGGAATGCCAAGTTCCTTGCAGGCGCGCAGCACCCTGAGCGCGATTTCTCCGCGATTGGCGATGAGGATTTTTTCAAACATCTGTTCGCACAAGAGCGAATAGCGAATAGCGAGTAGCGAATAGAAAGGAATCGCTCTTGATCCGGTCGTCACTCACTATTCGCCACTCACTATTCGCTCTTTCGCTACCTTACTCGATGAT
>JANNQT010000030.1:0-2626 GCA_031400895.1 Alphaproteobacteria bacterium
GCGCCTGAAGCGGAAGCACATCGTCGTCACAAGCCATTGCCACAACCGCTCGAAACTCTAGCCCTTTCGCGAGCTGCATCACTCCGATTGAGACACGATCAGCCGTATCCTCGCTTCGTTCCGACAGCTGCACAACACTAAGGCCCGCAGCATGCACGGCAGAGCGCGCACGTTCCACTTCCCCTCGGGACCGAACGAATACTCCAATCTCTGAGGCGTGAAATCCGTCAGAGATTGCCTGCCGAATGAAGCTAGCCACAGCTTCGATCTCAGCACCCTGTTCCGGCGCCTTCACGATGGTCGGCGGGGGACCGTTGAAGACCGAAATCGTGCCAGATCGTCCATCTTCAATGTCGTCCACGTCACGCACTGACCGGGGTAACAAGCCGTCTGCTGCTTTGCGAATTTGGTGAGACGTTCGGTAGTTCACCTTCAAGGTAGCCGAGCGGCCACGGACGTCTACGCCGAGTCCGCTCCATGAGAATGGCTGTTGAAAGATGCGCTGACCGAGGTCTCCAGCGAAGAACGCACCGTTGACCGCCGCCGGCGATAGCCAAGCCGCCACTACCGCGCGCTACGCGCACCTGGGCCATGATCCCGTGCGCGATCTGGCGGAACGTATCGGGGATGCCTTCGCGCGCCTGTGTGAAGCGCTGGGCTATTCCCGCAACGATCGTCTGTTTGACTCGAAGGAATACCGAAGCGGTCGGCGCGGATCGTTCGCGGCCGATCTGAAAACGGGGCGCTGGTTCGATCACGAAACCGACGCGGGCGGCGCGGCGATTGCACTCGTAATTCACGCCGGCGAGGCGCGCGATTTCCGCGCCGCCGCCGCATGGTTGCGGACACACTGCTATGTGGACGCCGTGCCCGATCCCCAGCGCGAAGCCGAGCGAGAGAAGTGCAAGGCCGAAACCGCCGAGCGCGACCGACTCGACTTGGACGCCAAGCAGAGAAAGGCGCTGGCGATCTGGCGCGCGGCGCTGCTGATCCCGCCTAGCTGTCTCGCCGCGCGCTATCTGGAAGCGCGCGCAATTCCAGCGCCGTGGCCACCTTCCCTGCGCTTTGCAGCCAGCCTTTGGAACACCGAAACGTGCGCTCGCTTGCCGGCGCTCGTGGCGGCCGTCGCACCGCTCGCCGCACCGAACGAAGTGCGGGCGGTGCATCGCACGTGGCTCGCCGAGCCTGGCCGCAAAGCCGAATTCGCCACACAGAAGGCGGCGCTTGGCGCGATCGGTGGATGCGGCGTGATCCTGGGCGAGGTTGGCGATGCGGTGTTGATCGCCGAAGGCATAGAGACTGCGCTTTTGGCTGGGCGCGCATTGAATTTGCCAGCGGTGGCGGCGCTGGGCGCGAGCAATATGCGCCGGCTGCAGATCCCCGCCAGCGTGCGGCGCGTTTTGATTGCGCCCGACCGCGACGCGAGCGGCGCGGGAGAGCGGGCTGCGCGCGATCTGGGGCGGGCCTTGATCGGGCGCGGCGTGTCTGTCGGCTTGGCATGGCCGCCGAAAGGCTTCGCCGATTGGAACGACGCCGCGCAAGCGGGCGCGCTCGATGGGGGCGCACATGTTTGACGGCGCCGACATTGAAGAATTGACCGCCGAACCACTGGCCGCCGCCGCTGTCACCGATGGCTTGCCGTTCGGCTTTTCGCTGCGGGCCGATGGCGTCTATCGCCAGGTTGAAAGCGACGATGGCGCACGTTGGCTGTGGTTGTGCTCGCTCCTACGCGTGCTCGCACTGCCGCGAGACGGCGCCGGGCTGAACTGGGGTCGCCTCATCGAAGTGACCGACCCCGATGGCCGCGCGCACCGCTGGGCCATGCCGATGGCGCTGCTTGCGGGTGATGGGACCGAGGTGCGCGCGACGCTGCTGGGCATGGGGCTCCGCATCGCCACCGATAAATATTCGCGCGCGGCGTTTTCAGAATTGATTGCAACCTGGACGCCGACGGCGCGCGCCCGCACCGCCGATCGCCTGGGATGGACGGACGAAACATGCACCGCGTTCGCCTTGGGCGACGGGCGTGTGATCGGCGCGACCGGCGTCGTATATCAATGCGAGCACACCGGCGGCGCGGCCAGCGCAATGACGGCGCTAGGCGACCTGGCGCAATGGCGCGAAACCGTCGCGGCGCTGTGCGTCGGCAATCCTATGATGATCTTTTCAGTATCAACCGCGTTCGCGGGCCCGTTGCTTGAACCGCTTTCGATTGAAGGCGGCGGCTTTCACTGGCGGGGCCGAAGCAGCAGTGGGAAAAGCACTTTGCTGCGGACCACCGCGAGCGTTTACGGAGCGCCTGAGTTCAAGCAATCGTGGCGCGCGACGGCGAACGGCTTGGAAGGTGTCGCCGCCATCTGCAACGGATCTATTCTCTTGCTCGACGAACTCGCCGAGATTTCCGCGCGCGAAGCCGGCGCGACGGCGTACATGCTCGCCAACGGCTGTGGCAAAGCCCGCGCCAATAGCAGCGGCGGCGCACGAGCGTCGAAGCGGTGGCGCGTCATGATCTTGTCCAGCGGCGAAATAAGTCTTGCCGACAAGATCGCCGAAGTCGGCGAGCGGGCAAAGGCCGGCCAGGCTGTGCGCCTCATGGACATCCCCGCCGATGACCGCCCGTTTGGCG
>JANNQT010000031.1:0-11803 GCA_031400895.1 Alphaproteobacteria bacterium
TCGGCATGGGCGTGCTGCCGCTGCAATTCGTCGATGGCCAGAGCTGGGCTGGCCTGGGGCTGACCGGGGCCGAAACCGTCTCCATCGACGGCGTCGCCGCGCTGGGGCCACGCCAGCGCGTGACCTTGCGCATCGCCGGCCGCGGCGGGGTGCGCGAAGCCAGCGTGCTCTGCCGCATCGACACCGAGAACGAGGTTGAATACTTCCGCAATGGCGGCATTCTCCATTACGTGCTGCGCGGCCTCGCCAAAGGCGTGTAAGTCTCTGGGGACCCCGATTGTGGGCGGCGTCCGTAACGATGGATTGATTAGAACCTCCGCGCTGGGCCTGCCAGTATGAGAGCCATGCTCGCGCGCTTGCTCGCCGTTTTCCTGGTTTCGCTCGCGGCGCTGGCCCCTCCAGCTCTGGCGCAGACCGCTGGCCGGCGGGCCGAGGTGGTGGTGGAGCTCTATACCAGCCAGGGTTGCTCCCAATGTCCCCGCGCCAATCGCCTGCTGGGTTCGTTCGCGCGCGACGAGGGGGTGCTGGCGCTGACCTTCCCGGTGGGCATCTGGGATTATCTTGGCTGGCGCGACACCTTCGCCCGGCCCGAGTTCAGCGAACGCCACCGCGCCTACGCCGCGCGCCTGCGCTTGCGTGGGCGCACCACGCCGCAATTGGTGATCAATGGCGAGCTTCCCGCTGGCGCCGCCGACTGGACCAGCGCCCGCGAGATGGTGGCCACCGAGCGCGACGTAGGGCGCCAAGGGCAAGCGCCGGATGTCTCCATCGCCCGCCTCCGCAACGGGCGCGTGCGCGTCACTATCGGCGCGAGTGAAGGCGCCGCCAACGTCGATCTCTGGCTGGTCGCCTACGATCCGGGCCCGCTGGCGGTGACGATCCGCGGCGGCCTCAACATCGACCGCACTATCTCTCACTACAATTTGGTGCGCCGGATCGATCGCTTGGGCGTCTGGGAGGGGGCGGCGGTGTGGTTTGAGCGCGCCAATTGCTCACCCGAGTGCGCGGTCCTGGTGCAAGCCCCGCAAGGCGGACGCATCTTGGCCGCCGCCTACACGCTGGGCCGTCACTGAGAAGCGGGCGCTGGCAGCAGCGAGGCCAAGGGCGGCGCCAGCGCGCCGGCGTCAGCCTCGGTCAGCGCATAGGCCCAGCCGGCGATCGAAGCGTTGAGCGCGAGCGCGGCGGCCTCCTGTTCGGGCGCCTGCGCGCGCGCCACCAGCTTCAGCCAGGTCTTGCCGCCGCTTTCGATCAGTTCGCCGTCGATGGCGAGACCGTCCGCGGTCCAAGCGCGCACCCGCGCGCGCGGGCCGCCCTGCACCGCCGGCGCTTCCACCACATCGGCGGGGGCGAGCGATAGCACCTGCTCAGCGGTCGCGGTGACGATCGACTGGCTGGCGGCGTCGAGCGCGGGGGCGGCGATGCGCCAGGGCTGCCCCGGCTGCGGCCGGGCCAACACATAAGCGCGCCCCTCCGCGGGCATGATTTCGACGCGCAGCAGATTTTCCGCCGGCATGGTCAAGGGCCGCAGATTGAGCCACGAGGCCAGATCGCGCAGCGGCGGCAAACCCGCGCCGCTCGGATCATCGACGCGCACTTCCCACACCTGGTCTTGCGCGGCGCGGCGCGCATAGATGCGCCCGCCGGGCTCGACCCCGAAAATCAGATCGACCAGCAGCGCAGTATCGCCGCGCGTGACCCGCACTAGCACCCCGCGCCCGCCCTCGCGCGGATCGTCGACGCCGAGCCGTTCGTGTTTGGTGGGATCGCTGGTCATCCGCCGCACGAACTGCAGGCGCTCGAGCGCGCGCCTCAATTGCGTCACCCGGTCCTGCTGCACCGGAAAATCGCCGCGATCGCGCATCACCCAGCCGCGCGGGATTTTGGCGATGCGGTAGGTCGCCTCGCGGCTTACCACCTCGATGTTCTGAGCCTCGCCGATGGTTTCCGCGAGGCCGGCGACGACCGGGCCGGAGATTTGGTTGGGCTGGCCCGAGCGGGCTTCGATCGCCAGCGTGATCGCGGCGATCGCCGCCAGCGCCGCCGCCGCCGCGAACAAACGCAGCACCTGGCTTTTGCGCCGTTCGGCGAGATCGGTGTTCATCGCCGCGCTCCCCCGCTCCGCTGCCGGCGCCAGACAAAGTACAAGCCAACCCCCGCCACCAGCATCGGCGCCAGCCACATGTTCAAAAACACCAACAGCGCCTTGAGCCCATCGACGTCGGCGCGCAGATTACGACCGACATTACGCAGCTCCTGGCGCGAACTCACCACCCGCTCGGTCAAAGCGGCCACCTCACGGGCTACCTCCGGCGGCATTTCCGCGCCGAGGTTTCCAGAAAAATAGCCCGAATCGCGGCCGCTGCGCTGCAACTCGGCTAGCCGCTGCTGTGCCGCTTCATACTGAGCTTGGACCCGATCAATTTCGCCTTGCGCCGCCAATTGCGCGTCGCCCTCCATGCGGTCGATGACCTCCATGGTGCGCTGCTTGGGCGCACGTGCGCGCAGCGAAGCGAGATCGCCTGAGCCGCCGAGAATATCGATGGCGTTCAAGGCGAAGGCGCCGTTGTCGGCGAAGGTCTCCCGGTTCTGCCCGACAAAGAATTGATCGGTGAGGAAATCCACGTCGGCCACCAGCACGATTTGCGCCGGGCGCTGCGAGCGGGCCAGATGCGGGGCCGCTTGCGCCGGAATTGCCGCAGCTTCGCTTTCGGGCGCGGGTTCCGGCGCCGGCGCACCTTGGGCAAACGCGCTGGTCAGATTGCCGGAGAGCCGCAACGCCACCGCTTCGCGCCGCCCACCGCCAGCTTGCCACATATTATGGATGTCATACGGCGAGGGCCGCGCCAGCGCGGCTTCGGCCGGCAGCCGCATGGTCGCGCCGCTGGTCTGCGCCAGCGTCGTGACCTTCAAGCCATCGCGCTCGTTCCAACTGAAGCCGCCGGCCAGCCCGAAGAAAATGCCGCGGTTCAATCGCGCGGTTACCAAATCCTCGCGGTCAGTCTCCTCGGCCGGGACCACGAAAAACAAGGGCTGCGGCGGCTCGTTTTGCTGCACCGGCAGCGCACGTTCAGCGTCGAGCACCACGGTGGGCGCCAGCGTCACGCCCCAGGCCTGCAACAGCGGGTCGAGCGTCGAGCCGGTGGGCGGCGGCGCGGTCGGGGCCATCGGATTAAAGCCGCTGGAATCCTGGGCGACCATCGCCGCGGGGTCGAGGGCGATGAAGGCGCGCCCGTTGCGCAGCATGAATTGGTCAACCGCATAAGCCTGCGCCGGGCTTAGCGGCGCGGGATGGATGATGGCGAGCACGTCGACTTCGGGGATGGCGGTGAAATCCGGGGCCAGCTTTTCCACCTCGGCCATGCGGCCCAGTTCGGCGGCAAACCACGATTGCTGGCTGGGAAAACTCGGGTCGGAAGCGGCGGCGGGATCGATCGGCAACGAGGTGATCAACGCCACGCGAATTTTGTTGGGATGATCGAGTTCGTACACCAAGCGCGTCAACTGGTATTCCAGAAACGGCTCCTGCTCCGGCTGGAACACCGGGATCTGGGCGCGGTCGTCGATAGCGTTGGCGGCGATTAGCCCAAAATAGATCGGATCGACGTCGGCGGCGGGCCGCAGCGGTTCAAGCCGGTTGTTCTGCGCCTCGTCTTCTTCATCGGAAAGGGTCTTGACGTTGATCTCGGTGAAGCGAATGCGCCCGTGCGAGCGGGCGGCGAAGCTCTGCAGCATTTCGCGCACGCGCGCGGCATAGGTTAGCAGTTGCGGGTAAGGCGCGGCGGCGTCGCGGGAATAATAGAATTTGAACTCGATCGGCTCGCTCAGACCGTCGAGCGTGCGCAGCGTGCCTTCGTTCAGCGAGAACAGCCGCTCCTCGGTGAGGTCGAGCCGCCAGGCGCGGAACCAGGAATTGGCGGTGACGTTGCCGGCGACAAACATCAGCAGCAACGCAAGCGCGGAGAGAAGAGCAAAACGGCGCGCGCTCATCAGCTAGCCTCCCCGCCGCGCATCGACGGCAAGCGCCGTGAAGCCGAGGCACAAAGCGATCAGCGAGCCGAAATAGAACACCGAACGGAACTCCAGCACCCCGCGCTGGGCGGCGTCGAAATGATGCATGATGGAAAAACGCGCCAGCGTCTCGGCGACGCCGCCGCCGACGAAGCCGGTGAAGAAATCGAGCACCAGCGGCAGGCCGAGCGCGGTCAGCAGGAACGAGGCCAGCACCGCCAGCACGAACGCCACCACCTGCGCCGGCGTCAGCGCCGACATCGCCGAACCGATGGCCAGATAGGCGCCCGCCATCAACACGCTCGCCACATAGCCGGTGAAGATCGCGGAATTGTCGGGCGAACCGAGGAAGTTGACGCTGATCCAGAGCGGCGTGGTCAGCAGCAGGGCCGCGGCCGCCACGGTCCAGGCCGCCAGATATTTGCCCAGCACCAGCGCCCAGGTCGGCGCGGGCAGCGTCAGCAGCAATTCCAACGCGCCCGACCGGGCCTCTTCCGACCACAACCGCATCGCCACCGCCGGCAGGAACACCATGAAAATCCAGGGATGGAAGGCGAAGAACGGCGTCAAGTCCGCGCGGCGCTGCTCGAAGAATCCGCCCACCTGGAAAGTGAACAAGCCAATGGCGAACAAGAACACCGCCACGAACACGTAAGCCGTGGGCGTGGTCAGATAGGACAGCACTTCGCGCCGATAGACGGCGAGCATGCTGGCTAGGCCCGGACGTTTTTTCAAACCCGTTCCTCCCCGCGCGTGAGCACCTCGAAAGCGCGCTCCAGCGTGCCGTGTTCGCTAATCAGCGCGGCCGGCGTCTTGTCGGCGACGATGCGGCCCTGGTCGATGACGATGGCGCGGGTGCACACCGCTTCCACTTCTTCCAGGCTGTGGGTGGAGAGGATGAGGCCACGCTCCTCGCCGAGGCGCTTGATCAGATCGCGCACGGCGTGGCGCTGGTTGGGATCGAGGCCATCGGTGGGTTCGTCCAAAATCAGCAGCAGCGGATCGTGCAAAAGCGCCGAAGCCAGACCGACGCGCCGGCGATAGCCCTTGGACAAGGTCTCGATCGGCTGGTCGATGGTTTCCCCAAGCCGGGTGTCTTGGGCGGCGCGGCGCACCGCGTGGCGGGCGGCTTCGCGGCTCATGCCGCGGGTTTCTGCGACAAATCGCAAGAAGGTCCAAGGCGTCATCTCGCCATAGAGCGGCGCGCCTTCGGGCAGATAGCCCAAGCGCTCCTGGGCGCGGCGGCGCTCGCGCGCCACGTCGATGTTGAAAATCTTGACCCAGCCATCGTCCGGCTCGAGATAGCCGGCGATCATGCGCATGGTCGTGGTTTTGCCAGCGCCATTGGGACCCAGAAAACCGACGATCTCGCCGACATCGAGCGAAAAACCGACGCCGTCCACGGCGACGCGCCGACCGAAGGTTTTCCGCAAGCCATCGACCTGCAGCAACATTAGCCTCTCAGCCCCTCGAAAAACGAGGCGCCTCTTACGGCGCCTTGCCGCAAAACGCTACCGGCTTCTTATCAACAGGGGACGCGAATCAATGCCGCGGTGATTCTGGCTTTGGTTATGGATTCGCTAACGCCGAGCCTCCCTCACGCAGGCGCTGAAAGACGCCAGCGCGCAAGCCCGGTCGGCAACGACGTTGGGGTCGGCAAAGCTGCGAAGCGCTATGGTATTGCTGGTTTTCAGGGCTCGGAAACGACAAAACCCGCGCGGGGCGCGGGCTTTGTGAGAGAGCAATGTGGCCGACCGAAGCGCGCACCCGGGGGGCTGGGGGGGCTGATGGATACCGGGTACGAGCCTTTCTCCGGCCGGCCACGTACGCAAGCTGGCTCCGCAATGCGGCCAGGGCAAGTAAAAAAGTTGGCGGAAAGGCGACCTAGCTTCATTTGTAATGCAGAGCCGCCGGGGCTTGCCATTTCTACACTATTAAGCGGGGAATTTCTCCACAACGCGGAGAGTGCGGTCCACTTTAATTTCGCGCCAGCGACTCTCAATTCATGCCGCGCCGCGCGCTCTCAATTTGCGCGATGAAAACAAAAGCGCCCCGACGAGACCGCCGGGGCGCTTCCAATTTGGTTATGGCTCGCGCCGAACTTAATTGCGCGGCGACAGCAAGCTCAGGATGAATTGGAACAGGTTGACGAAGTTGAGATAGAGGCTAAGCGCGCCGAAGGTGGAATGCACCGACGCGGCGCGGGCATCGCCGCCAAGCTGGTAATACATGAACTTCAGCCGCTGCGTGTCGAACGCGGTGAGGCCCGCAAACACCAGCACGCCGATCACGGAAATGGCGAAGTGCAGCGCGGTGTTGCCTGGCATGAACATGTTGACGACCGAGGCGATCACCAGCCCGATCAGGCCCATCATCAAGAATGTGCCAAAACCGGTGAGATCGCGCTTAGTGGTGTAGCCCCACAGACTCAGCGCGCCGAACGAGGCCGATGTGATCAGGAACGCCTTGGCGACGATGGTCATGCCGTCGGGGATGCGCGCATACACATAGACGATCGCGCCCATGCTGATGCCGATCAGCGAAACCACGCTCCAATAGACCAGGTTCGCCGAGGTCGGCGAAGGGTTGCGCATGGTAAAGCTGGAGATCAGCAGAATCGCCAGCGGGCCGAACATAACGACAAAGCCAAGCGGCGCTATTTGCCCGGTCTGGGTGTTGATCAGCAGCGTGTTCATCAAATCGTCGCTGGACCCCACCACCCAGGCCAGCACGCCTGAAAGCAGCAGGCCGAGGCCCATTTTGTTGTAAATGCTCAGCATGAACCCGCGCAGACCGGCATCGACCGCCATGTCGGCGCGGCCGGCGGGGATCGCGCGCGCGTTGGGGTTGTAGTCGCTCATCAGTGTCCTCCATGCCGCAGGGGTAAATCGGCCCAGGCAACTCGTGCTATATGGAGGTGTTGCCCTGACGCCGCAAGCTTAACCGGGGTTCACGTAGTTGCGCCGGGTCAGGCAAATGGCCCATTATTGGCGAACCAAGGACGCCCCCTGACGTTAGCAGGCTGGGGCGTCGAATCGCGCTAGAGCCGGCGCGGAGGTGCGCGGGTGGCCGACGAGAACGATCCTGACCGTCCAGAAGACCCTCCGGCGCCCCGGCCCGAGCCGGAAAAGCCGGCGCTTGATTCGGTCGGCGCAGCTGAAAAGCCACAAAATACCCCGGAAGACGCCGCCACACTGGACGCCGCCGAGGCAAATTCCCCCGAACCACCGGAGGACGCGGGCTTTGAACCGCCTTCCGAGCCCGAACCCGAACCGCAAAGCGATAAAACGCCTTCATCGCCGGTCCCGGTTTGGGAGATCGCCTCGCCTGGCTTCGGCGCCGGGCTGTACGCGGCTACCGAACCCGCCCTGCCAGTTGAGACGGTGCGAGAGCCCGACCTCCCCGAGGTCGCGCAGCCGGAAGAAGTGCTGGAACAGACAGAAGCGCCAATCGAGCCGCCGCCGGAAACCACCGACGACGAGGCTGCCGCGTGGCTTGAAGCCGCTCCGGTGGAAGGAGAGCTAGAGCCGCTGCCGGAAGCCGAGTTTGCGCCGGCAGATCAGGAGGTCGCACCGCCAGACTTGGAGACGCCCGCACCTGAATTGGCGGCGTTGGAGACGTCGCCTGAACCGGAGGCCGCGCCTCCAGCACTGGAGATGACGCAGGTCGAGCCCGCGCCGCAATTGCCGCTGGCGGCGAAATTGGAGGTATCCGAGCCGCCAGAACCTGCCGTCGTGGAATCCGAGACCGCCCAGTCCGAATGGGAGGTGGCGGCGCCGGAATCGCCGCTCGCCGAATTACCACCTGAGCCGAGCTCCGAATTTGCGTCGCCAGCCGACGCCGCGCCCGAGGCGTTGCCGCCGAACTATTTCCGCGCCGCCGGCGATCCCGACGAACCCGAGGAGGTCCCGCAGAGTTTCTGGGCGCGCCTGCAACGTCGCGCCGCCGGCTCGGCAAAGAGCGCGCGCGATTACGCCGAGCCGCGTCTGGTCAGCTTCGCCGGCGGCGCGCGCGCCTTTGGCGGCGCGGCCTGGCGGCAAGTGCGGGACATCAAGCATCCGCGCAACGTGCGTGAGGCCGCGGTCTGGGGCGGCTGGGTGGCGGCGGGGCTGGCGACGTTGCTGGTCGGCTTCTTCGTGTTCGTCACCTGGGACATGCCTTCGCCCGACGATCTGTGGGAGGCGCGCAGCGGCCAGAGCATCACCTACCTCGACCGCAACGGCAACGTGATTCTGCGCGAAGGCGCCCAGAACGCCCCGCCGGTGGCGCTGGAATCGCTGCCGCCTTATGTTGTACAAGCCTTCATCGCCATCGAGGACCGCCGCTTCCACGAGCATTGGGGCGTCGATCTCGAAGGCATGATGCGTGCGGGGGCGCAGAATTTGCGCGCCGGCCGCGTCGTGCAGGGCGGCTCCACCATCACCCAGCAATTGGCCAAGAACCTGTTCTTGACCAACGAGCGCTCGTGGCGGCGCAAGGCGCAGGAAATCGCCATGGCGATCTGGCTCGAGACCCGGTTCACCAAGGAGGAAATTCTCGCGCTTTATTTGAGCCGGGTCTATTTCGGCGCCGGCGCCTACGGCATCGAGGCCGCCGCCGAGCGCTATTTCGACCGCCCCGCGCGACAATTGACGCTATTGCAGGCGGCGATGATCGCCGGACTGGTGAAAGCGCCGTCGCGGCTCAACCCCGCCAGCCAGGATATCGCATCGGCGCACGAACGCGCCGAGACCGTGCTGGCGGAAATGGTGGCGTTGGGCTTCATCTCCGACAGCGAGCGCCAGGCGGCGTTGCAGGAGCAATTGCAGGTCAGCCGCCGCAACCCCGCCGGCGTGCTCGCCTATTACCGCGACTGGATCGACCCGCTGCTCAACGAGGTGATCGGCACCCAGCTCGACGATTTCGTGGTCGAGACCACGCTCGACCTGCAGGCCCAGCGCGCCGGCGCGGAAGCGGTCGAGGGGGTGTTGGCCGAACAGGGCGAAAGCCGCCGCGTTGGCCAAGCGGCGCTGCTCTCGCTCGACAGCGAGGGCGGCGTCATCGCCATGGTCGGCGGGCGCGACTACGACCAGAGCCAGTTCAACCGCGTCACCCAGGCCCACCGCCAGCCGGGCTCTTCGTTCAAGTATTTCATTTACCTCGCCGCGCTGGAAAACGGGTTGACGCCCTGGAGCGTGCGCGAAGATGCGCCGGTGACCATCCGACAGGAAGGTCAGCCCGATTGGACCCCCGGCAATTACGAGGAAGAATATCATGGCGCTTCCGAACTGGTGCGGGCCTTCCAGTTCTCGTACAACATGGTGGCGATCCGGGTGGCGCACGAGGTTGGACGCCCGCGAGTGATCGAAGTCGCCCAGCGCCTGGGCGTGCGTTCGCCGCTGCACGACTACCCTGCGCTTGCGCTCGGGGCGCAAGAGGTGACGTTGCTGGAGATGACGCAAGCCTACGGGGCCATGGCCGCGGAAGGCTATCCGGTCGAGGCGCACGGGGTGTTGCGCATCCGCCGCGGCAACAGCGACGAGACCATGTGGACCTGGCGTCCGCAGCGGGAGCGCACGCGCGTCATCGAGGAACAGCCGCTGCGCTACATGAATTACATGATGAGCCGGGTGGTCGAAGCCGGCACCGGAACCCGCGCGCGCGTCGCCGGCCGCCAGATCGGCGGCAAGACCGGCACCGCCAACGATTATCGCGACGCCTGGTTCATCGCCTATGCGCCCGGCATCGTCACCGGCGTTTGGGTGGGCAATGACGATCACCGCATCGCCATGGCGCGTGTCACCGGCGGCCAGCTGCCGGCCGATATCTGGGCCCGCTTCATGCCAACGGCGCTGCGCGATCTGCCGATCCGGCCGCTGCAAATGCCCGGCCCCGACGATTACGACACTGGCCGGCCCGATCCCGCGGCGCCTTCGCTCACCGCGATCGGCGCGCCGATCGGAGCACAACGCGGCCAGCCCGGACCGGTCGATGACCAGGATCGCTCGCTCGACCTGGGGCCAGAGGGCTAAAGCGTCTGGCCTTAAATGCGACTCAGTGCTTGGATCGATCTGGGGCGAATTTAAAGTCCGTTGCTTTAGCGGGCCATGCCGACGGCGTGCAGAGCACAGCCATGTTCATGCAGCCAGGCGCGGCCACGCTCATAATCGGGCAGACAGCGGCGCACTAAGGCCCAGAAGCGGCGCGAATGGTTCATCTCGCCCAAATGGGCGACCTCGTGCGCGGCCAGGTAGTCGAGTACATAAGGCGGCGCCAGCACGACTCGCCAGGAGAACGACAACACCCCGTCGACCGAGCACGAACCCCAGCGCGAGCGCAATTCCTTCACCTGCAGCCGCACCGGCTTGACGCCAAGCAAGTCCGCATGCCGTTTGACGCTGGCGAGTAAATCCGCGCGCGCCTCGTCCTTGAAGAAGCGTAGCAGCCTGGCCTCGAACAACGCCGGGTCGGGCGCCGGCGCCACCAGCAGCGGCGGCGCGCCCGGCTCGAGCCGCGGTCCGGCGCGGCCTTTCTCGTACACCAGCAGATGGGGAATTCCGCGCAGCGGCGCCAGCGCGCCCGGCTGCAGCAGCACCCCTTGCGGCAACCGCGCCAGTTCGCGCGCGATCCAGCCGGCGCGTTCGGCGGCGAAGCGCTCGGCGCGTTTTAGTTGCGCCTTCGACGGCGCGGTGGCGATCGCCTGGCGGCGGGTCGGATCGATGCGCACCGAAACCGAACGCGCGCGTGGATTGATCACCAGCTTCACGGCAACGCGGTGGCCGTCGATCGTTTCGATCTCGGTTTGACCGGGTGTTTGTTTGGCGCGCGAATCGAAGCCCATGCGCCAGCGTCTCACGAGCCGCGTTAACGCCTCAAGTGCGCGCTGCTTGTGGACTTCAAGTTTCGCTGGCGACCAATTTCAGCGCCCGCCTGCGCCCGGCGGCGCGCGTCATCGGCGATTGGAACGCGCGCATGAAGCGGCGCATGCGCGGATAGATTTCGGTACGGAAACGTTTGCCGTTGAACACGCCGTAATGGCCGACGCCCTTCTGGATGTAATCCTGGCGCATCGATTCGGGCAGGTTGACGCAGAGATCGTGCGCGGCTTGAGTTTGACCAATGCCGGAAATGTCGTCCAACTCGCCTTCGACGGTGAGCAACGCGGTCGTGGTGATGGCGCCGGGATCGACGCGCACGTCGCGATGCACCAATTCACCGCGCGCCAGCGTGTATTCCTGGAACACATGGCGCAGCGTCTGGATGTAGAATTCCTCGCTCAAATCCATCACCGAGAGATATTCGTCGTAAAATTCGCGATGCCGCTGGGCGCTGTCGCCGTCGCCCTTCACCAGGTGCTGGAAATAACCCTGATGGGCATCGACGTGGCGCGAAAGGTTCATGCCCATGAAGCTCGCCAGCTGCAGGAAGCCCGGATAGACGCGGCGGAACATGCCTGGATAGGTCATCGGCACGGTCACAACACAATGGCGGGCAAACCAGTCGGTGCCACGTTCACTGGCAACCTGATTGACGGCTGTCGGCGACTTGCGCGTATCGATGGGGCCACCCATCAGCGTCATCGAGCGTGGTGCAGCCGGGTCATCTTCGGCCTCAAGGCGGGCAACGGCGGCCAGCACGGGAACCGCAGGCTGGCACACGGCCATGACATGGGTTTCAGGTCCGAGCTTGCGCAGCATCTCGATGACGTAGTCGATATAATCGTCGAGATCGAAGCGGCCTTCGGTCAGGGGCACCAGCCGTGCATCGGTCCAGTCAGTGATGTAAACCTCGTGGCTCGGCAGGAAGGCCTCGACCG
>JANNQT010000032.1:0-18803 GCA_031400895.1 Alphaproteobacteria bacterium
CGGCATACGGCGCCATGAACATACCCAGGCCCGTGCAAGCTGAAACACGGTATGCCGGCTGGAAGCCGGCGGTCCGGGACCGGCTCTACACCAAAAGGAAACCATGACCGCAAACATCGCTATCGAACAGCCAGCGCCCGCTGACATCGACATCGTCCATTCCATGCTGCGCGAGAGCTATTGGTCGCCGGGCATTCCGCGCGAGGTGGTGGCGCGTGCGTGCGCGAACTCACTTTGCGCCATCGCCCGCGACGATAAGGGCAAGCTGATCGGCTTTGCGCGGCTGCTCACCGACAAAGCGACGTTCGCGTGGTTGTGCGATGTGGTGGTGGCGCCGGGCAAGCAGGGCCGCGGCGTGGGGCGCGCGCTGGTGCGCATGTTTCAGGAGCATCCGGAGCTGCAAGGCTTGCGCCGTTGGATGCTCGCGACACGCGACGCCCACAGCGTTTACACGCCGCTCGGTTTCTCTCCGCTGGACGCGCCCGAGCGCTTCATGCAGATCAAGAACCCGGCGCCGTATGGAGCGAAGACGTCGTGAGTCTCGTGCGCAGGCGGTGCGCGCCCTCCCCAGGGGAAGCGTGAGCACCGACACAATCAGCGCTGCCGATCGCCGCGCCGGCTTTATCGTCGCCGCCGGCGCTTACGTCGCGTGGGGCTTTCTGCCGCTTTATCTGAAACTGATCGCCTTCGCCGACGTGCGCGAGCTGTTTAGTCAGCGCATTCTGTGGGCCATCCCGGCGGCATTCGCGGCGGCGTTGGCGATGAGTGGCTGGCGCCAGGGCTGGCGCGAGATTGGCGCGGCGCTCAGGCCGCGCATGCTGCTCACCCTCATTGCCTCGGCGGCGTTCATTTTCGTGAATTGGGGGCTTTATGTCTGGCTGGTGCTGCAGGAGCGGGTGATCGAATCCTCGCTTGCGTATTTCCTTGCGCCCTTGGTCAGCGTCGGCGTCGGCGTGTTGTTTTTCCGCGAGCGCATCACCACGCCGCAACTGATCGCGCTGGCGCTGGCGTTGGCAGGCGTGATCGTGCAGGGCATGGCGCTGGGCGCGCCGCCGTGGATGGCGCTGGCGTTGTGCGCGACCTGGTCGGCGTACGCGGTGATCCGCAAGCGCGCGGCGGTTCCGGCCGCGACCGGCTTGCTGATCGAGTGCCTGGCCATGGCGCCAGTGGCGGCGGGGTTGCTGTTCTGGGCCGCGAGCGAGGCGCCGCTGGCGTTCGCCAACGGTTGGGAGCAAGCGCTGCTGCTGGCGCTCGCCGGGCCGGTGACAGCTTTTCCCTTAATGGCTTTCGCGTTCGGGGCGCGGCGGGTGAGCTTCACCGCGCTCGGATTGTTGCAATTCGTGGCCCCGAGCCTGCAATTCGCGACAGGCATCGCCTTCGGCGAGGACTTCACGCTGCTGCGCGGGGTCAGTTTCGCGCTGATTTGGGCTGGCCTTGGCTTCTTCGCCTGGGATACGCTTGCGCGCGCAAGGAAAATATGAGCGAGACCGTCTATTGCGCCATCGGCGACGTACACGGCGAGCATCTAAAGCTCGACCGGCTGCTCGAACACATCCGCGAGGACGCGCGGGGCCTGGGCGCTGCGTACAGAATCGTGTTTCTCGGCGACCTGATCGACCGCGGCGACGACAGCCGCGCCGTGGTCGCTAGCGCGATGCAGGCCACCGCCAGCGGCGAAGCGGTCACGCTCAAGGGCAACCACGAAGAATTGATGCTCAGCGCGTTCGTGCACTGGGACACGATCGGCGTGCCTTTCTGGGCGTCGAACGGCGGCGATGAAACCATCGCCTCGTATAAGCGCGCCAATGGCCCGGCCGGCGATTGGCGCGACGCCATCGACCGCGAGCACCTGAACTTCGTGCGCGCCCTGCCGGTGACGCTGCACGATGAGGCCCGCGGGCTGGTGTTCGTGCACGCGGGCATCGATCCGCGCGTATTTCCCAATTGCTCGGACGAAGTGCGGATGTGGACGCGCTCGCCCCAGTTCTACGATCCCGGCCTTTGGCCCGACCGGCCGGAATTGCACGGCATCGTTGTCGTCCACGGCCACACGCCGACCCGCGATAGCGAGCCGCACTGCAACCCGCGTCGCATTAATGTCGATACCGGCGCCTGCTTCGGCGGACCGCTGACCAGCGCGGTGCTAGCGCCCGGCGAGGGGCCGCGGTTCTTGAGCGCGCGGTAGCGTGCCCTTCGAATCACCCAATTACCCATTCCCGGAGCGCCGCGCAGCGGCGAGTCAGAGACCCATAATCGCAAACGCCTGAGTTTATCGGCCCCGGACTTGCGCTTCGCGCAAAGCTGGGCCAGCAGCGGATTTCAGACCCCGCTCTAGCCTCGCTGGCGCGCCGGCGCTAAGCGGGTAGCCGCAGGAGAGGGCGCGATGAAGCGGATTTGGTTCACGATCGTGGCGGCGGTATTGTTGGCGGCGCCGGCGTCGCAGGCGCAGCCGCAGCAAAGCCCGCTGGTGGTGCTGAACGGCCAGTTCGGCGCGGTCGCCCTGGCCCCGCCGCCGGCGGAAGCCGCGAGGCTGGCGCAGCTCATGGGCGAAGCGCTGACGCGGCTGCAGCCGCAACGTCCGGGGCAGGTCGATGTCTATCTCATTTCCGCGGCGCTGTGGAGCGAGCCGGTGTTCGAGCGCGAGGCTTCTCAGGCCGCCGAAATCCTCGGCCAGCGCTTCGATGTCGCCGGCCGCGCCATCGTGCTCAGCGCCGGCGGCCAGGGCGAGCGCCTCTATCCTGCCGCCACCCCGGACAATCTCTCCGCCGCGCTCGGCCGCGTCGGGGCGCTGATGGATCCCGGCGAGGACATGCTGGTGCTGTTCCTCACCTCGCACGGCACGCCCGACGGCGCCCTCGGCTTCAGCGAAACCAACCGCATGACCGCGAGCATGCGTCCGGTGCATTTGCGCGATCTTTTGCAGCAAGCGGGCTTGCGCAACCGCGTGGTGATCGTGTCGGCGTGCTTTGCCGGCGCTTTCATTGCCCCGCTGATCGACGACGACACCATCGTGCTGGCGGCGGCCGCGCCCGACCGCACTTCGTTCGGCTGCCGGCCGCAGAACGAATGGACTTTCTTCGGCGATGCGTTCTTCAATCACGCCGTGCGCGATGGTGCGTCGCTGGTGCCGGCGTTTGACCAGGCCAAGGTGCTGATCGAACGCTGGGAGCGTGAGCAGAATTTGACGCCGCCCTCCAACCCGCAGCGTTTCGTCGGCCCCCGCGCCGCCGCCAGGTTGCGCCGCGCCGAAGCCGGCGGACGCTGAGCTGATCTGATCGGATCGAAACACCACCCATACCCGGATTGCGCACAGCGCAAGTCCGCGGCCCATAACCCCGGCGTTCGTGATTATGGGTCCCGGGCTTGGCCTGCGGCCAATCCGGGAATGGGTGTTTTTTGTGGCCCCTGCGTTCCCGATCGCGCTTCGCGCGTCGGCAATGACGAAGCGGCGGCAACTGGCGCGACAGTCCAGAATTGCCGGCTCGCGTTGGCCCAGTCGCCCAGCAGCTTTTGCCCGAGCGCGGAGCCGGTGAGCGCCACGTGGCGTTCGATCAGCGCGCGCAATTCGGCGGCGGCGGCGGGCGTGCAGCGCTTCCACTGCGCCGACTCGGAGTTGGCCAGGCCAGCGAACGCGCTCTCGGGATCGTACACAAAAGCGAGCCCGCCGGTCATGCCAGCGCCGAAATTCTCGCCCACCGGGCCGAGAATGGCGACGCGCCCGCCGGTCATGTACTCGCAGCCATTGGCGCCGCAGCCCTCGATCACGGCCGTCGCCCCGGAATTGCGCACCGCGAAGCGTTCGCCAGCGAGCCCAGCGGCGAACAATTCGCCGCTGGTGGCGCCATAGAGGCAGGTGTTGCCGATGATGGAATTGGCGCTGCCGCGGAAGCCCGCTTCCGCCGGCGGGCGCAGAGCGATGCGTCCCCCGGACAATCCCTTGCCGACATAATCGTTGGCGTCGCCGACGACATCGAGCGCAATGCCCTGCACCAGGAACGCGCCCAGGCTCTGCCCGCACGAACCGCTGAGGCGCAAGTGCAGCCGCGCTTCCGGCAAGCCGTGCATGCCGAAGCGGCGCACCACCAGCGAAGAGGCGCGCGCGCCGATGGCGCGCTGGGTGTTGCGCACGGCGAAATCGAGCTGGCGCTTCTCGCCCTGCTCGAAAAACGCCTGCGCGTTGCGGATCACTTCCTCGTCGAGCGAAGCCGGCGGCTCGTTGCGGCCGACCCGCGTGCAATAGGGTGGGTGCGGGCTATCGACACGCACCAACAGCGGATTCAAATCAATGTCGTCGAGGTGCTCGGCGCCGCGGCTGATCTGCGCGATCAGATCGGTGCGGCCGATGAGCTCGTCGAGTCGGCGAAAGCCCAGCAGCGCTAGCAGCTCGCGCACCTCTTCGGCGATGAAGGTCATCAGATTGATCACCTTCTCCGGCGTGCCGTTAAACTTGGCGCGCAGCGATTCATCCTGCGTGCAGACGCCGACCGGGCAGGTGTTGGAATGGCACTGGCGCACCATCAGGCAGCCCATGGCGATCAGCGAGGCGGTGCCGATGCCGAACTCCTCGGCCCCGAGAATGGCGGCGACAATGATGTCGCGCCCAGTGCGCAAGCCGCCGTCGGTGCGCAGCCGCACGCGGTGGCGCATGTTGTTGAGCATCAGCACCTGGTGTGCTTCCGCCAATCCCATCTCCCAGGGGATGCCGGCGAACTTGATCGAGGAGAGCGGGCTCGCCCCAGTGCCGCCGACGTGCCCGGAGATCAAAATAGTGTCGGCCCCGGCCTTGGCGACGCCGGCCGCCACCGCGCCGATGCCCGATTGCGACACCAGCTTCACGCACACACTAGCGTCGGGATTGATCTGCTTCAGATCGTAGATCAGCTGCGCCAGATCCTCGATCGAGTAGATGTCGTGATGCGGCGGCGGCGAGATCAGCATGATGCCGGGCGTCGCGTGCCGCAGCCGCGCAATCATCTCGGTGACCTTGAAGCCCGGCAATTGGCCGCCTTCGCCGGGCTTGGCCCCTTGCGCGACCTTGATCTCGATCTCGCGGCATTGGTTCAGATATTCCGCCGTGACGCCAAAGCGGCCGGAGGCCACCTGCTTGATCGCCGAATTGGCGTCGTCGCCGTTTGGCAGCGGCGTGTAGCGGGCCGGGTCCTCGCCGCCCTCGCCCGAGACCGAGCGCGCACCGATGCGGTTCATGGCGATGTTGAGCGTGCCGTGCGCCTCCGGACTGAGCGCGCCCAGGCTCATCCCCGGCGTGACAAAGCGCTTGCGGATATCGTTGACGCTTTCCACTTCGTGCGCGGCGATGCTCGCGCCCGGGGGTTCTTGCACTTCGAGCAGGTCGCGCAGCTGGATCGGCTCGCGCAGCCGCCGCTCGCGCACGACATTGGAGTAAGCCTTGTAGGAATCGTAGCTGCCATTGCTGCAGGCGTGTTGCAATTGGTGGATCAGGCCGGCTTCGAGCGCGTGGCGTTCGCCTTGCGCGCGCTGGCGGTAGAAGCCGCCGACCGGCAGCAACGCCGCGCCGCGATAGGCGCGCTCATGGCGCACCAGCGCATTGCGGGCGACGCCGGAGAGGCCGATGCCGGAAATGCGGCTCTGCATGCCGGGAAAGAACTCGTCCACCAGCGCCCGCGACAGCCCAATCGCCTCGAAGTTCAAGCCGCCGCGATAAGACGAGATCACGGCGATGCCCATCTTGGAAATGATCTTCAGCAACCCCGCTTCCAGCGCCGTGCGATAATTCGCCGCCGCCTGTTCGGCGGAAAGCTTGCCGGCGAGCCCGCGCGCGCAACGCTCGGCCAGCGTGTCGAAGGCCAGATAGGGGCTGACAATGGTGGCGCCGACGCCGATCAGCACGGCGAGATAGTGTGGGTCCACGCATTCGGCGGAACGGATGCCGATCGAGCAATAGGAGCGCAGGCCAGCCGCGGTCAGATGCGCGTGCACGCCGCCGGCGGCGAGGATCATCGGGCAGGCGATGCGATCCTCGCTCTGGGCTTCGTCGCTGAGCACGATGTGGCCGCGCTCGGCGCGCACGGCGGCGGCGGCTTCCGCGCAGACGCGGTCGAGGCAAGCGCGCAGTGCAACGCCTGGATCCTCGCCAAGGTCCGGCGCCGCGAAAGTGCAGTCGATGTTGGCGACGCCTGCGCCCAATTCCTCGACCAGGCGCGCGTACATGCCGTTGGTCAGCACCGGGCTCGATAGAATGTACACGCCCGTCTGAGCCTGATCCTGCGCCAGGATGTTGCCGAGATTCTTGAACCGTGTAGCCAGGCTCATCACCCGGCCTTCGCGCAGCGGGTCGATCGGGGGATTGGTGACCTGGCTGAAATTCTGGCGGAAATAATGCGAAAGCGGCCGATCCTGGTCCGACAGCACCGCCAGCGGCGCATCGTCGCCCATCGAGCCCACCGCTTCTTTAGCATCTTCCATCATCGGCGCCAGCACCAGTTCGAGGTCTTCGAGCGTCAACCCGGCGGCGGCTTGGCGGCGGGTGAGTTGCTCGCGGCTGGCGAACAGGCGCGGCTCCGCGCCCTTGAGCTTGGCGTCGAGATCGACCACGTGCTCAAGCCATGCGCCGTAGGGATGCTGGCTGGCGAGCGCATCGATCAGCTCGCCGTGGCGCAACAATTTGCCCTCGCGCGTATCGACGGCGATCATCTGGCCGGCGCCGAGGCGGCCGCGTTCAGTGACGTTGCGATCGTCGAGCGGGACCATGCCGGTTTCCGAGCCCGCCACCAGCAGGCCGTCGCCCGTCAGCGCATAACGCAGGGGCCTGAGGCCGTTGCGGTCCATGCCGGCCGCGGCCCAGCGCCCGTCGAACATGGCCAGCGCCGCCGGCCCGTCCCACGGCTCCATCACTGCGTTGCAATAGGCGTAGAGCGCGCGATGCTCCGGGCTCATCGTTTTCGACTTCGCCCACGCTTCCGGGATCAGCAGCGATTTCGCCATCGGCGCGCTGCGGCCGGCGCGCACCAGCACTTCGAACACGTTGTCGAGCGCCGCTGAATCCGATCCGCTGGGCTGGATCACCGGCTTCACATCTTCCTTGTCATCGCCGAAGGCGTGGCTGGCCATGCGGATCTCATGGCTCTTCATCCAATTGACATTGCCCTTTAGCGTGTTGATCTCGCCATTGTGGCAGAGCATGCGGAACGGCTGCGCCAGCCGCCAGGTGGGGAACGTGTTGGTGGAATAACGCTGGTGATAGAGCGCCACCGCCGATTGGAAGCGGTCGTCGCGGAGATCGGGGTAGAACACGTCGATCTGCTGGGCCAGGAACATGCCCTTGTACACCAGCGTGCGCGCGCTCAGCGAGCACACATAAAGTTCGATCAGATTCGCCGCCAAAGCGCGCTTCTCGATGCGCCGGCGGCAGATGAACAGGTCGCGCTCGACCGCCTCGTGCTCGCGTTCGCGCAGATCGTAGAACAGCACCTGTTCGATTTCGGGGCGGGTCGCGTTGGCCTTTTCGCCGATGGCGGCAATGTCGATCGGCGTTTGCCGCCAGCCATAGAAGCCGAAACCGGCGCGGATGATCTCGCTCTCGACGATGACGCGCGCGCGCTCAAGCGCGCCGAAATCGTTGCGCGGCAGGAAGAGCTGGCCGACGAAGATTTGCCGCTGGCCCGGCTTGTGGCCGGTGCGCTCGACGATGCTGCGGAAAAACGCCTGCGGCGCCTCGATCAGAATGCCGGCGCCGTCGCCGGTCTTGCCGTCGGCATCGACCGCGCCGCGGTGCCACACCGATTTCAGCGCCTGCAGCGCCAGCGTTACCACGTCGCGGCGCGGCTTGCCGTCGATCGCCGCGATCAAGCCGACGCCGCAAGCGTCGCGCTCATGCTCGGGCCGGTAGAGGCCCTCGCGCGTGAGGCGCGCACGCTCGCGCTGGTAGCGGGCGACTTCGATTTGGGCGTGTCCTGGGGTCATGGGTGTGACTGATCACTCCGCCGCCACGCGCGCGAGCGCGGCGCGTTCTTGCAGATAGGCGTGCATGCCGTCGGCGGCGTCGCGGCCTTCGCGGATGGCCCACACCACTAGCGAAGCGCCGCGGACGATGTCGCCGGCGGCGAACAATCCGGGCAGGCTGGTGGCGAAACCCGGGTCGGCTTCGAGCGTGCCCCATTTTGTGGTCTTCAAGGCTGGCGCGTTCCAGATTTTCGGCAAGTCCTCGGGATCGAAGCCGAGCGCAGCGATGACCAGGTCGGCGGGCAGGGCGAATTCGCTGGCTTCGACTTCCTCCGGCGCGCGCCGACCGCTGGCATCGGGCGCGCCTAGGCGCATGCGTACGGCTTTCACGCTGGGCGCTTGGCCGCCGTGGATCGCCTTCGGCGCCGCCAGCCACTCGAAGCGCACGCCTTCTTCCTCGGAATATTTCACTTCCCGGCGCGAGCCCGGCATGTTGGCGCGGTCGCGCCGATAGAGGCAAGTGACGGAGGCCGCTTGCTGACGCACCGCCGTACGGACGCAATCCATGGCGGTGTCGCCGCCGCCGATGACGACGACGTTGCGGCCCTTGGCCAGCACGTCTGGCGGCGCAGCCTCCAGCGCGGCGCGATTGGCGGCGGTGAGGTAATCGAGCGCCAGCACCGCCAGCCCGGCATTGGGCGCGTGGAGGGGCTTGGCGTTATAAACCCCGGTGGCGACCAGCACCACGTCGTGGCTGGCGCGCACGTCGGCGAAAGCGATATCGGCGCCGACATCGCAATTGAGTTTGAACTGGATGCCGCCATCCACCAGCCGCTGCACCCGGCGCGCGACAATGTCCTTTTCCAGTTTGAAATTAGGAATGCCGTACACCAACAGGCCGCCGGCGCGGTCGTAGCGATCATAGATCGTTACCTGATAGCCGCGCTCGCGCAGGCTTTCCCCCGCCGCCAAGCCCGCCGGGCCGGCGCCGATAATACCGACGCTTTCCGGCCGCTCGCGCCTCGGCGCCAGCGGCGCCACCCAGCCATTCTCCCAAGCCAGTTCGGTGATGTGCTTTTCCACCGCGCCGATGGTGACCGCGCCGTGGCCCGATTGCTCGATCACGCAATCGCCTTCGCACAACCGGTCCTGCGGACAGATGCGTCCGCAGATCTCCGGCATGGAATTGGTGGCGGCGGCGAGATGGTAGGCTTCCTCGACGCGGCCCTCGGCGGTCATGCGCAGCCAGTCGGGGATATTGTTGTGCAGCGGGCAGGCGCTCTGACAGAACGGCACGCCGCACTGGGCGCAGCGGCTGGCTTGGGCTGCGGCTTTCTCGGCTTTGAACGCAAGCTGGATTTCGTTGAAATCGCCGCTGCGCGCGTCGGGCGCGCGGGCGCTTGGCGGACCAGCGGCGATGGCAACGAATTTGGTCATGCGTTCGGTCATGGGGGCCTAATTGTGGTAGGCGACTTCGCCGTGTTCGGCATAGTCGACGCCCTCGGATTCAATCTCCTTGCTGACGCGTCCGCCGCCGGTGAGTTGCTTGGCGATGCTCCAGACGATGAAGCTGCCGGCGCCCGACCAGGCCACCGTCACCAGCACCGCCTGCAATTGCGCCCACAGCTGCGCGCCCAAGCCCGGATAGGTCGCGATGCCCTCGGCGTAATTGTAGATGCCGGCGCCGCCAAGCGCGGGGTTGACGACAATCGCCGTGCCCAGCGCACCGACAATGCCGCCGATGCCGTGGATGCCGAACACGTCGAGGCTGTCGTCGTACTTGAATTTATCCTTGAGCGCAGAGCAGGCGTACATGCACACCGGCCCCACCACCAGGCCCAGCATCATCGCCCCGACCGGCCCGGCGAAGGCCGCCGCCGGCGTCACCGCCACCAGCCCCGCCACCGCGCCCGACGCCAAGCCGAGCAGGCTCGGCTTGCCGCGCGTGATCCATTCGGTCAGCGTCCAAGAAAGCGCCGCCGCCGCCGGCGCGACGAAAGTGTTGAGCAGCGCCAGCGCCGCATAGCCGTTGCTCTCCAGATTGGAGCCGGCGTTGAAGCCGATCCAGCCCACCCACAACAGACCCGCGCCGATCATGGTGAAGGTCAGATTGTGCGGCGGCATGTGCTCCTTGCGATAGCGCGCACGGGGCCCGAGCAGGATTGCGCCGACCAAAGCGGCGATGCCGGAATTGATGTGCACCACGGTGCCGCCGGCGAAATCAATCGCGCCGAAGCTCCAGATCAAGCCAGCGCTGCGCGCGAATTCCTGCGCTCGCGTAGGGTCAGAAGCCATGATCGGCCCGCCCCACCACCACACCATGTGGGCGAGGGGGTAATAGACCAAGAGCGGCCACAGCACCGAGAAAACCAGCACCGCGCTGAACTTGACCCGTTCGGCAACGCCGCCGAGCACGAGTGCGGCGGTGATGCAGGCGAAGGTCATCTGGAAGGCGATGAACACGAATTCGGGGATGACGACGTCCTTGGTGAAGGTCTCCACCGATTTGCTGGGGTCGATCCCGGCCAGAAACGCCTTGCCCAAGCCGCCGACGAAACGATTGACGCTGCCGCCATCGGTGAACGAGAGGCTGTAGCCAACTAGCAGCCACAGCACCATGCCGATGGCGGTGACCACCAGCACCTGGCTCAGGATCGAGACCATGTTCTTGGCCCGCACCAGGCCGCCGTAAAACAGCGCCAACCCCGGAACGATCATCGCCAGCACCAGCACGGTGGAGACCAGCATCCAGGCGGTGTCGCCCTTGTCGGGCGTGAGCGCGGCGGCGTCCTGCGCCAGCGCCGCCCCTGGGATAAGCAAGGCTGCCGCAACAAGCAGCGCCAGGACGCCTGGAAGTGCCTTCATGTCACGAAACCCCGTTGATTCGCTTGAGGCCCGATGCATTCAGTGGTTTTGCTGACGCCACAAGCGATGGACGCGCCGATTGTGGAATCGACGCGCGCGGCGCCGCTGCAAGCGGCGTCGGCGCCCAATATAGTGGCGCCGCGGCAAACCCCGTAAGCGGAATCATCCCCATTGCATTTGCAACCGGTGGGCGGCGAAACCGCGCGGAGCGGCGATGCCGGCGGCGATCCTGTCGGCCATTTCGCGGCAACCGAGTTCGCCGCCAAGATCACGAGTGAGCCAGCCCTGGTCGATGGCCCCGGCGACGGCGTTTTCGATGGCGTCGGCCTCCGCCTCCAGCCCGAGCCCAAAGCGCAGCAGCATCGCCGCTGAAAGGATGGCGCCGATCGGATTGGCCAAATCCTTGCCGGCGAGGTCCGGGGCCGAGCCGTGCACCGGCTCGAACAGGCCGGGCCGCTCATCGCCGATCGAGGCCGACGGCGACAGCCCCAGCGAGCCGGCCAGCACCGAAGCTTCGTCGGAGAGGATGTCGCCGAACATGTTCTCGGTCAGGATCACGTCATAGGCGCGCGGATGGCGGATCAGATGCATGGCCATGGAATCGACCAGCTGGTGTTCGAGTTCGATGTCGGAGAAATGCTCGCGATGTACGCGCGTCACCACTTCGCGCCACAGCCGGCTGGTCTCCATCACGTTGGCCTTATCGACCGAGGTCACCTTGCCGCGACGCCGGCGCGCGGTCTCGAACGCGCGCCGGGCGATGCGCTCGATTTCCGGGCGCGTGTAGAGGCAAAGGTCGCTGGCGGTGTCGCCGCCGCGCTTCTTCTCGCCGTAATACGAACCGCCGAGCAATTCGCGGAACACCACCAGATCGACGCCGGAGACCACTTCTTCCTTCAGCGGGGTGCGATCGGCCAGAGAGGCGTGGACATAAACCGGGCGCACATTGGCGTAGAGGCCAAGCCCCTTGCGCAATTCGAGCAGGCCAAGCTCGGGGCGGCGCTTGGCGCTTTCCCATTTCGGCCCGCCCACCGCGCCGAGCAGCACCGCATCGGCGGCGCGGCATGCTTCCAGCGTCGCCGCCGGCAGCGGATCGCCAGCTGAATCGATGCCGGCGCCGCCGACTGGATAGGTAGCGAAGCTGAAATTGCGGTCATAGGTGTCCGCGACGCTTTCCAGCACCTCGCGCGCGGCGGCGGTCACCTCCGGCCCCACCCCGTCGCCGGGCAACAGCGCTATTCTATAGGATTTCATCGCACTTCCCCCAAGCCGCGCTCGTACGCGGTGATCGCCTCGTTCTTGCTCAACAGCCAGCCCAGCGTATCGACGCCGTCCAGCAAGCACCGCCGCGCGAACGCTTCGACGCGAAAAATCACCGGCGCCAGATTGGCGAAGCGCAGTTCGCAGTTTTCGAGATCGATGGTGACCTCGTAACCAGGTCGCTCCAGCAACGCTGCGTGAGTCTCCCCATCTACCTCGATCGGCAGCAGCCCGTTCTTCAGCGCGTTTGAGGTGAAGATGTCGGCGATGCCGGTTGAGATCACCGCGCGGAAGCCATAATCCATCAGCGCCCAGGGCGCGTGTTCGCGCGAAGAGCCGCAAGCGAAATTGTCGCCGGCGACGAGGATGCGGTGCTGGGCGGGATCGACCGCGTTCAGCGGAAAATCCGGCTTGGGCGCGCCGGCTGCGTCGTAGCGCCAATCCTGGAACGCATGCTGGCCCAAGCCATGGCGCGAAGTGGTGGTGAGAAAGCGGGCCGGGATGATCTGGTCGGTGTCGATGCTCGCTTGCGGCAAAACGATTGTGCGCGAGGTCAGCGTGCGGAACGGCTCAGTCATGGGCCGCCTCCCGCAGCAGAGCGCGCGGATCGGTGAGCACGCCGGTGATGGCGCTGGCCGCTGCCGTCGCCGGGCTGGCGAGCATTGTGCGCGCGCCCTTGCCTTGGCGGCCCTCGAAATTTCGGTTTGAGGTGGAGACCGCGAGCGCGCCAGGCGCCACCACATCGCCGTTCATGGCGATGCACATGGAGCATCCCGGCAAACGCCATTCCGCGCCGGCTTCGACGAACACGCGGTCCAAGCCTTCCGCCTCGGCCTCGCGGCGCACGGCTTCCGAGCCCGGCGCCACCAGCATGCGCACGCCGGGCTTGACCCGGCGTCCGCGCAGCACCGCCGCCGCCGCGCGCAGATCGGAGATGCGCCCATTGGTGCAGCTTCCGATGAACACGACATCGATGGCCTGGGTTGTGGTCGGCGCGCCAGCGTCGAAGCCCATATAAGCCAGCGCCTTGCGCGCGGCCTCGTCGCGGGGCGCTGGAATGTCCGCGCCGATGGGCGCGGAGGCGTCGGGCGTTGTGCCCCAGGTGGCCATCGGAGTGATCGCGCCGGCGTCGAGGCGAATTTCGCTGTCGAACATCGCGCCTGGATCGCTGGCGAGCGCGAGCCAGCGTTCGGCTGCGGCGTCGAATGCCTCTCGCTTGGGCGCGTGGCGGCGACCGCGCAGATACTCGATCGTCACCGCATCGGGCGCCACCATGCCGGCGCGCGCGCCGGCTTCGATCGTCATATTGCACAGCGTCATGCGCGCTTCCATGTCGAGCGCCCGCACCGCTTCGCCGGCATACTCGATCACGCAGCCGGCGCCGCCACCAAAGCCGAGCGCTGCGATCACCGCGAGCGCCAGATCCTTGGCGGAGACGCCGTCCTGCAAGCGCCCGTCGATACTCACGCGCATGGTCTTCGGCTTGCGCTGCAACAGGCATTGTGTCGCCAGCACATGGCCGACCTCGGAGGTGCCGATGCCGAAGGCCAGCGCGCCAAACGCGCCGTGGGTGGCGGTGTGGCTGTCGCCGCAGACCACCACCGAGCCGGGCAGCGTCAGCCCCAGTTCCGGGGCCATGACGTGGACGATGCCGCGGTCGGCGCTGTCCCAGCCGGCAAGCGTGATCCCATGCGCGGAGCAATTGCGCTCCAGCTGGGTCACCTGCGCTTGCGCTTGCGCGGTGACGTAGGGGCGGCGGCCTTGCGCATCGGGTGGCAGCGTCGGCGTCGAATGATCCAAGGTGGCGTAGGTGCGATCGGGGCGGGCCACTTTGAGCCCGCGCGCGTCGAGCTCGCTGAACGCCTGCGGGCTCGTCACTTCGTGCACGAGGTGGAGATCGACATAAAGCATCGCCGGAATATCCGCCGTTTCCGGCGTCACCAGATGGGTCTCCCACACTTTGTCGAACAGGGTGCGCTCACGTGGCATCGGGGCCCTTCCGTCCTTGGATCGCCAGCAGGCGGTTGAGCGCGGCCACATAGGCGCGTGCGCTCGCCACCAAAGTGTCGGCGTCGGCGGCGCGCCCAGAGGCCGAGCGGCCATTGGCGGAGAGCCGCACGCTGACATTGGCCTGCGCGTCGGTGCCTTCGGTCACCGCCTGCACTTGGTACAATTCCAGCTGCGCCTCATGCGGGGCGGCCTGCTTGATGGCGTTGAAGATCGCGTCCACGGGGCCGTTGCCGCGCGCCGATTTCCAAACCGCAACGCCGTCGATGGTGAGATCGATGTCGGCGGACTGCGGTCCTTCGGTGCCGGCGACTACGCGCAGGCGGATCACTTGGATGGAATCGTCGGCATGGGCGATCTGGTCGTCCACCAGGGCGATGATGTCCTCGTCGAACACATGGCGCTTCCTATCGCACAAATCCTTGAAGCGCTGGAACGCATCGGCGAGCGCGTTGTCGCTAAGCGTATAGCCCAGCTCTTCCAACTTCTTCTTGAAGGCGTGGCGGCCGGAGAGCTTGCCCATCACCAGGCTGGTCGCGCCCTGGCCGACATCCTCGGGCCGCATGATTTCGTAGGTTTGCGCATGCTTGAGCATGCCGTCCTGATGGATGCCGCTCTCGTGGCTGAAGGCGTTCTTGCCGACAATGGCCTTGTTGTACTGCACCGGAAAGCCGGTGATGCGGGCAACCGTTTGGCTGGCGCGCATCAAGTGCGCCGGATCGACATTGGTGTAATAGGGCAGCGCTTCGCCTCGCACCTTGAGCGCCATGACGATCTCTTCCAGCGCGGAATTGCCGGCGCGCTCGCCAAGGCCGTTCAAGGCGCACTCGATCTGCCGCGCCCCGCCCTGTACCGCCGCGAGCGAGTTCGCCACCGCCAGGCCGAGATCGTTGTGACAGTGCGACGAGAAGACCACCGCGTCGGCGCCGGGAACGTTGGCGATCAAATCCTCGAAAATGGCGCGGTACTCGTCGGGGAAGGAATAGCCTACCGTGTCGGGGACGTTGATCGTAGTGGCGCCGGCGCGGATGGCGGCCTCGACGCAGCGGCGCAGGAAATCGCGCTCAGTGCGGGTGGCGTCCTCGGCGCTCCATTCGACGTCGTCGGTAAATTTGCGCGCCAGGGTCACGCTGGCGGTGACGGCGTCGAGAACCTGGTGCGCCTCCATATTGAGCTTGTGCTTCATATGGATGGGCGAGGTGGAGATGAAGGTGTGGATGCGCCGGCGCTTGGCGGCGGCGATGGCTTCAGCGCAGCGTTCGATGTCCTTGGGGCTCGCGCGCGACAGCCCGCACAGCACGGCGCGCTCCAGCACCGCGCCGACCGCGCGCACCGCTTCGAAATCGCCGTTGGAGGCGTTTGGGAAGCCCGCTTCGATCACATCGACGCCCATCTGATCGAGCACGCGGCCAAGTTCGACCTTGTTCTCAAGCGTCATTGCCGCGCCGGGCGATTGTTCGCCGTCGCGCATGGTGGTGTCGAAGACGACGACCTTGGCGCTGTTGCGGAGGCTGGTCATGACTGAGTTCCTAATCCGTACTGGCGCCGCGGCGGATGGACAAAACGCCGGTGCGCGAAATTTCCGTCAGCCCGAGCGGGCGCATCAGCTCGATGAAAGCGTTGATTTTCGCGCGCGCGCCGGTGATCTCGAACACGAACGATGAATGGGTGGTGTCGAGCGCGCGGGCGCGGAAAATCTCAGCCAGGCGCATGCTTTCCACTCTCTGCTCGCCGGCATTCACCACCTTGATCAACGCCAGTTCGCGCTCCAGCGCATCGCGCTCGCGTGAAACGTCGATGACGTTGCGCACCGGCACCAACCGCGCCAGCTGCGCCTTGATCTGCTCGATCTTGGCTTCGGTGCCGCTGGTGACAAGCGTGATGCGCGACGTGTGGCGCTCGACGTCGGTTTCCGCCACGGTCAGGCTCTCGATATTGTAGCCGCGCGCCGACACCAGCCCCACCACGCGCGCCAGCACGCCGGGCTCGTTATCGACGATCGCCGCCAGCACCGCCTCGCGCACCGCGCTTTCTTCGCTAGCCGCCGCCGGCGCCGGGATTGGGTCGTCAGCCATCAAACCAGCACCTTGCCTTGGGCGCTCATTTCGTGCCGGCGCGCTTCGGAATCGCCGAACAGCATTTCATTGTGGGCGGCGCCTGAGGGGATCATCGGAAACACGTTTTCCTCCTGCGTCACCACGCAATCGAAAATCACCGGCCGCTTCACCGCCAGCATTTCCTCGATTTTTGCGTCGAGTTCTCCGGGCTTTTCGGCGCGCAGGCCGACGCAGCCATACGCCTCCGCCAGTTTCACAAAATCCGGCAGGCTGTCGGAATAGGAATGCGCATATCGCCCTCCATGCAGCAGCTCTTGCCATTGCCTCACCATGCCGAGATAGGCGTTGTTCAAGATAAAAATCTTGATCGGCAGATTGTGCTGCACGGCGGTGGACATTTCCTGCATCGTCATCTGCACTGAGGCGTCGCCGGCGATGTCGATGACGAGTGCATCGGGAAACGCCGCTTGCACGCCCAGCGCCGCCGGCAGCCCATAGCCCATGGTGCCGAGCCCGCCCGAAGTCATCCAGCGATTGGGTTCCTCGAAGTGAAAGTGCTGCGCCGCCCACATCTGGTGCTGACCGACTTCGGTGGTGACGTACACATCCTTGTCGCGGGTGAGCTGATAGAGCCGCTCCACTGCCAGTTGCGGCTTGATGCGCTGGTCGCACGGGGCGTAGCTGAACGATTTGCGCGCGCGCCAGGCCTCGATCTGGCGCCACCACAAATCCAGTGGCGCGCGGTCGTGCGCGCCGCCGCGCCATTCCTGCAGCAGCGCTTCCATCGCCGCGCCGGCGTCGGCGACGATGGCGAGCTCCACCGCCACGTTCTTGTTGATCGAGGAGGGATCGATGTCGATGTGAATCTTGCGCGAGCCGGGCGAGAAGGCGTCGAGCCGGCCGGTGACGCGGTCGTCGAAGCGCGCGCCGATGCACACCATCAGGTCGCAATCGTGCATGACGTTATTGGCTTCCAGGCTGCCATGCATGCCGAGCATGCCCAGCCATTGCTTGTCGGAGGCGGGAAAGGCGCCCAACCCCATCAGCGTGGAAGTCACAGGAAAGCCGGTCTCGCGCGCCAGCGCCCGCAGCACCGCGCTCGCGTGCGGGCCGGAATTGACGATGCCGCCGCCGGTGTAAAGCACCGGCCGGCGCGCCTGGCGCATCATCGCCGCCGCTTGCTCGATCTGAGCGCGAGGAATTCCGGTCGCCGCAACGCAATCGCGCACGCGCGCTTGTGCGCGGGGAACATAGGTCGCGCGCTCGAACTGCACGTCCTTCGGGATATCTATCACGATCGGCCCCGGCCTGCCGTTGCGTGCGATGTGAAACGCTTCGTGGACGATGCCTGGCAGCGCCTGCGCCGACGGCACGAGATAATTGTGCTTGGTGCACGAGCGGGTGATGCCGACGGTGTCGCATTCCTGGAAAGCATCGGTGCCGATCAGCTTGCGCGGCACTTGCCCGGTGATGCAAACGATCGGCACCGAATCGAGTAGCGCATCGGTGAGGCCGGTCACCGCATTGGTGGCGCCGGGGCCAGAAGTCACCAGCACGACACCGACCTTGCCGGTGGAGCGCGCATAGCCTTCCGCCGCGTGCACCGCGCCTTGTTCGTGGCGCACCATGATGTGGCGGATGCTCTCGCGCGAGAACAGCGCGTCATAAATCGGCAGCACCGCCCCACCGGGATAGCCGAAAATCAGATCGACGCCTTGCTCTTCGAGCGCGTCGAGCAGCAGCTCGGCGCCGGCGCGGTCGGCGGCCGGCGCCGGCTGTGTTTCCGTGGCGGGGGCGGTGTGGGCGCTCATGGTTTGGATCAATCCGCCTTGCTGTTGCCGCCGGGCTTGAGCCAGGCCATGCGCGCGCGCAATTCCGCGCCGGTTTTTTCGATTCCGTGCTGGCGGTCGGCGTTGAGCAGCGCGTTGTAGCGCGGCTTGCCGGCCTGGTTTTCCAGAATCCATTCGCGCGCGAACGAGCCGGACTGGATGTCCTTCAGCACTTCGCGCATGCGCAAGCGGGTTTCCGCGGTGATCACGCGCGGGCCGGAGACCACCGCGCCGTATTTCGCGGTTTCCGAGATGAAGTCGTTCATCTTTGAGATGCCGCCTTCGTAGAACAAATCGACGATCAGCTTCAGTTCGTGCATGCACTCGAAATAAGCGACTTCCGGCTGGTAGCCGGCATCGACCAAGGTCTCATAGCCGGCCATCACCAATTCCTTGGCCCCGCCGCAGAGCACCGCTTGTTCACCGAACAGATCGGTCTCGGTTTCTTCAGCGAACGTGGTTTCGATCAATCCGCCCGAGGCGCCGCCGATTCCTTTCGCGTATGCCATAGCGCGCTCGCGCGCTTTGCCAGTGGGGTTCTGCTGCACCGCGAACAGCGCCGGCACGCCGCGCCCGCGCGCATATTCGCGCCGCACCAGATCGCCCGGGCCCTTTGGGGCGACCAGCACCACGTCCATGTCGGTGCGCGGCTGCACCCGGCCGTAATGGATGGAAAAGCCGTGCGCGAACAGAAGCGTGGCGCCCTTCTGCGCGTTGGGCTCGACGATATCCTTCCAGATGCCGTCATGGGTCATGTCCGGCGCTAAGATGACGACTGAAGCCCATGCCCCAGTCAGTTGCGAAATCATAGGCAGTGCGTCGGTAGCACGTCAACCGCGCGGCCATCTGTTTGCGCTATGTTGTC
>JANNQT010000033.1:0-4078 GCA_031400895.1 Alphaproteobacteria bacterium
CTCGATATCGACGGCGTGGTGGCGCCGTCGCCGATGCTGAACCTGTCGATGCTGGGCGAGATCCCGGTGATCGGCGACCTCTTGGTGTCGCGCCGCGGCGAGGGCGTGGTCGGCATGACCTATTCCATCAACGGGCGCATCGGCGAACCGCGCGTGGGCGTCAATCCGCTGTCGGCGTTGACCCCGGGAATATTACGGCGAATTTTCGAGCCGCTGCCGGCGCGCGAAACACCAGCGCCGCCGCGTCAGGAACCCACGCCGACAGAACCATAGCGCCGATTCCCCGGCCGCTCACTGCAGCCGCAGCAGCGCGTGTTTCTTTTTGCCGAGCGAGAGCTTGATCGCGCCGTCGCGTAGGTCGGCGGGGGAGAGCGCGGCGGTTTCGTCGGACACGGCTTCGTCGTTCACGCGCAGCGCGCCGGCGGCGATCGCCCGCTTGGCCTCGCCGTTGGAGGCGACCAGCCCCGCGCGCACGAAGGCGGCGGCGACGCGCAGGCCGGCGGCGAGTTCATCGCCGCTGACCGGGAAGGTCGGAAGATTCTCCGACACCGCGCCTTGCTCAAACGTCGCGCGCGCGGCTTCCTCCGCCTTCAACGCTTGCTCGCGCCCGTGCAGCAGCGCGGTCGCTTCCGTGGCCAAAGTTTTTTTCGCCTCGTTGATCTCCGCCCCTTCGAGCGCCTCCAGGCGCGCGATCTCCGTGAGCGGCAGATCGGTGAAAATTTTCAGGAAGCGGCCAACGTCCGCGTCTTCGGCATTGCGCCAGTATTGCCAGTATTCGTAAGGGCTCAGCATATCCGCGTTGAGCCACACCGCGCCTTGGGCGGTTTTGCCCATCTTGGCGCCGGAGGCGGTGGTGATAAGCGGTTGGGTCAAACCGAAGAGTTCCGCGCTATCCATGCGCCGGCCGAGATCGACGCCGTTGACGATATTGCCCCATTGATCGGAGCCGCCCATTTGCAGGCGACAGCCATAGCGCCGATGCAATTCCACGAAATCGTAAGCTTGCAGCACCATGTAATTGAACTCGATGAAGCTCATCGGCTGCTCGCGTTCGAGCCGCAGCTTCACGCTATCCATGGTCAGCATGCGGTTGACCGACATGTGCCGGCCGACATCGCGCAGAAAGTCGATGTAATTGAGCTTCAAGAGCCATTCGGAATTATCGACCATGATGGCGTCGCTGGCGCCGGCGCCGAAGTTGAGGAATTTTTCGAAACAGCCGCGGATGGCGGCGGAATTGTTGGCGATCTGCTCCTCGGATAACAGCAGGCGCATCTCCTCCTTGCCGGAGGGATCGCCCACCCGCGTGGTGCCTCCGCCCAGCAGCACGATCGGCTTGCCGCCGGCTTGTTGGAGGCGGCGCAGGAACATGATCTGGGTGAGGTTGCCGACATGCAGGCTGGGCGCTGTCATGTCGAAGCCGATATAGCCGGTGACGCCTGCCACGACGGCCTTGTCGAGGCCTTCGAGATCGGTGCATTGGTGGAATTGGCCGCGAGCGGTGATTTCGCGGAGGAAGGGGGAGGATGGGGCGGTCATTGGCGCCTGGCGCTAACACAGCGGCGCTGAGGCGGAAACCGGTTAATTCTCCGCCACTCTTGAACTAAGTTTAGTGAACTAAGTCCATGACACGGCAAATCGAGGCGCCGGCGCCTGAAAGAAAGAGCCCATTCGGCTTCATGAAGGGCCAGTTCACAGTGCCTGACGATTTCGACACAATGGGCCAAGAAGAGATCATCCGCCTGTTCGAGGGCGAAGAGGAGTGATCCTGGTTGACACGTATTTGCTGCTCTGGTCGGCGGCCGATTCCACGAGGCTTTCTCCCGTTGCACGGAATAAGATCCTGGATGCGAAGGATGCACGCTGGTTTTCCGCCGTGAGCATCTGGGAAGTTGCGATCAAGCGGGCGCGCCACAAGCACTTCCGTGTTGATGCTTCGGACTTGCGCCGCGGTCTGCTTGCGAACGACTGGCTCGAGTTGCCAGTGAGCGGCGCGCACGCGCTCGCCGTGCTCGATCTGCCGCCGTTGCACGCCGATCCTTTCGACCGCATGCTGCTGGCGCAGGCACGCGTAGAGGGATTAACGCTGCTGACTTCCGACAAGGTGGTGGCGCGCTATCCCGGCGAGGTACAGCGCGTGTAGCGCTATTTCTTGCCGAACAAGCCCTTGAGGAACCCGCCGGCTTGCTTGGCGGCGTCTCCGCCGACGTTGGAGAGCGCGGCCATCGCGTCCTGCTTGGCGTTGTCCACCGCCGCGCCGATTGGCGTCTCCTTCAGCTTTTCGGCGCCGACTTCTAGCAGTCGCTTGGTCATGGCGGCGACGACTTCCTCATCGAGGCCGGTGTCGGCGGCGGCGGCCTCGATCATCTCGCCATTGCCGAGGCCCGCATGCGCGGCCAAGGCCTTCGCCACCCGCACCGATTGCGCCTTGTCGAGCCCGGCGGGCTCGCCTGCCTTGCCGAGGGCCTCCTCGCCCAGTGCGCTGACAACTTTCGAAAGATCAAAGCTCATGGTCTGTTCCTCGTTAAAGTCGCGCCGAGCCTAGCAGCGCGGCCCGGGAAACGCTCGTTTCGAGCTGGTAAGGTTGGCGGCGAGGATTTTCGCCGCTACTCGGCCGGCGCGATGGCGCGCTGCAGCACGTAGCTCTCCTGAGCAAGCCCGCTTTCCTGCATGAAAACCGCCATGGATTCGTAGGTTGCGGTGACAATCCGGCCGGACTGGTCGTCCATCCGGAGGCGATCGTCGGCGATCGGCCCCAGCACCCGTTCGAACAAATTGGCGCGCACGCGGGTGGGCCGAAAATGGCGGCGCAAATTGGCTTTGATCTGGTCGTAATCGGTGGTTTCCCACGCTGCCGCGCCGATCACGTCGAGCATGAATTCGTTGCAGTTCTGGTGGCGTGCATTGAGAGGATTGGCCACCAGTGAGTAACTCTCGACATGCAATTGTTCATATGTCGGCGAGGCCATGATGTGGAGAATGCGGCGCTGCATTTCCGGCGATGGGATGAGGATCGCAACGTCATCGACCGCGCTGGCGCGCACAAAATCGAGCGGGAAATCCTGATGCAAATAGGAACTGGTGCGCGGCAGAGAGACTCCGTCGCCGGAATACTCATTGTAAACGGCGTAGCCGCGCACTTGTTCGCCCGCGGCTGTGGTGATTGGCACATAGGCCCAGAACGCACCGTGGGTGTAGGATATGCCTTCCGGCAATGCCGAGCGCGGGCGCCCGGTGCGGAACACCAGCGCGAGCCGGGCCTGACGCGCGGCGAGGTCATTTTCAATTTGCTTGGCGAAGGCGACGGCTGCTTCAGGCGACAGGTGCGGGTTGGGCGCTCTGCTCGAAAAGCCGGAATCGGCCGTGATCGCGGAATCTCCCTGGCGGGTTCCGCTGGACTGGGCCAGAGCCGGGCCGGCAATCGAGGCGGCAGCGCCGGCGAGGAGAAAGCTGCGGCGGAGCATCAACGGCGCTCGAGATTAGTTTGGGCTTCGTAAGGCACATCGGGCTCGGGCTGGGCGACAATGGTGGTTTGCGTCACCACCACCGGCTCGGAGAACAAGGCGTCGATAGCGGCGGATGCGCCCTCGGCAGTCGCGTCAATCGCCGTGGATCCCGATCCGCCGGCGATCGCGAGCGAGCCCATCGCCATGCTACCGCCGCCGAGCGCGATCGATACAGCGCCGGGCGCCGTTGCCCCGCTGGCGACCATGGCCGATCCATTGACGGCGGCGCTGGCGCCGCTTTCGACCGAATCCGCACCTTGGCGAACCGATTCCGGGCCCGATTGGGCGAGCGCCGGCGCGGCCAGGCAGGCAAGCAATGAGGCGAGCATGAATCTACGCATGGGATTGTTCCTTCCGCTAAGGGCGCGGAGGTCCTTGGACCGCCTTTGAGGCGGAATCTGGGTTCGGATCCCCGAACGAGGGTGCGACCAAGCTTCGCGCCTGCCGTCCGCCTAACGTGGCGCGCGTTTGGCTAAAATTCGTTGCAGCGTACGCCGGTGCATGTTCAGCCTTCGCGCGGTTTCGCTCACATTGTGCCCGCATAGCTCATAAACGCGCTGGATGTGTTCCCA